>CAMBAL010000020.1 GCA_945864225.1 uncultured Blautia sp.
TAGTAAAACTCGAAGAATTCTCACATACAGTTGCTGAACTAAAGCACTCTTTAGTTCACAAAAGCCCCCTTTAATTAATAAATGAAAGCGGTTTGTTCATATGAGAAAATACCCGATTTTATTCAGAAACAATTTAGATTCTCTTAATTGACTTTGTGGGAGAAGACCTGTATACTGAAAAACCACAATGGTTTCGAAATTTGAAGAGAAACGAAAAGACAGGGAGGGGAAGCGCGTATGAACTTGAAGCAGGTACATCATATTGCAATCATTGGAAGCAACTATGAAGCATCCAGACATTTTTATGTGGATCTGCTGGGATTTGAAGTGATCAGGGAGAACTTTCGGGAAGAACGGAGGGATTACAAGATCGATCTGCAGCTGGACGGATGTGAAATCGAATTATTTATCATTAAAGATCGTCCGAAACGTCCAAGCTATCCGGAAGCGCTGGGACTGCGTCATCTGGCATTTCGTGTGGAAAGTGTGGATGATACGGTCAGAGAATTGAATGCACTGGGAATTGAGACAGAGCCGGTGCGTCTGGACGAGTTTACAGAGAAAAAGATGACCTTCTTTTTTGATCCGGATGGACAGCCTCTGGAAATTCATGAATGAATACAAAAAAATACAGCAAATTTAAGTGAAAATTACAAATGTGCGGAAAAGTATGTTATAATAAGCACATATCCGGGCACTGTTCGCACTGTATACAGGAAGAATATCCAGCAGAGCGGAAATTCCTGCAGAGCAGAAATTCCAACAGAGAAGAAACTACAGCAGAGCAGAGATTCCAACAAATAAGAAACTCCAATAAATTAGGAATTTCAATAAGTTAGGAATTTCAACAGAGCAGAACAGAGGCTATTTGATCATAACGGCAGAAACTCATCTCTGCCGGATAATCAGGAAAAGAAAAATGAATGGAGGATGAAGATTATGAAAAAAAGAGGAATCATCAGTGCTATCGTGTGCAGTATCTGCCTGATCGCATCCAATGCGGTTCCAGCTATGGCAGATGCAGTAAAAGTAGTAACCCTCGGTGCAGACCTGACAGATGATCAGAAGAACACCATGATGAGATATTTTAAGGTTGACAGCAGCCAGGTGCAGGTTCTTACAATCACCAATCAGGATGAACGTGATCATTTAAGTGCCTATGTTCCGCTTGAACAGATCGGAACCAGAACTGTCAGCTGTGCTTATGTAAAACCGACCCAGTCCGGCGGTATTAAAGTTCGTACAGCGAACCTTAACTGGGTAACCTGCAATATGATCGCAACCACACTTTCCACGTCCGGTGTTACCAACTGTGAAGTAGTTGCTGCCTGCCCGTTTGAAGTATCCGGTACAGGAGCACTGACAGGTATTCTGATGGCATATGAGACAGCCAGCGGAGAGAAACTGGATGAAACTAAGAAAGATCTTGCTACCCAGGAAATGGTTGTAACCGGTGAAGTTGCACAGGATGTCGGACAGGACGATGCAACAAGTGTGATCAACGAAGCCAAGATGCAGGTGCTTTCCGGCAATGTGCAGGATGCCAATGAAATTTATAATATTGTTGTGAACATTGCAGAACAGAATAACACCAGTTTAAGCAGTGAACAGCTTGACCGGATCGTAGAACTTCTGGAGCAGATCGCACAGCAGGATTACGATTATGAAGAGATGAAAGAAACCCTGGAAACAGTTGAAGAGAATGTTTCCGGAGAACCTGTGACAGATGATGGCGATGAGTTTGTGGAAGACAGCGGTGATGATGCCAGTGATGGAGACAGCATTGTAGAAGATCTGGATGAAAGCATCCTTGGTGATGATGTCATTGCCGGTTCTACAGAAGATCCTTCTCTTGCAGAAGAAACTCAGAGTGCATCTGCAGAAGAAGAGTGGGATTATACAGAAGAAACAGATGACGGTGCCGGTGAAATAGCAGAAGATGACTGGGATTACACAGAAGAATCTGTCGATGGCGGAGAAGAAGTCGTTGATACGGATGGAGAGAGTGAAGAGATTCCTGTTGATGAGGGAACAGATACATTAGAAGTTGCAGAATCTTCCGGCGATGAAATGACTGCAGAGAGTGGTGAAGAGACTCTGACTCCTGATTCTCTTGATGCAGATTCCAGAACTCTTTATGACCGGGCAGAGAAATTCTGTAAGGGTGAATACGAAGGCGATGCAGAAGCTCTTCAGGAAGCAATGGACGGAGCAGTTGCTATTGTAGCACTTGAGGATGAAACAGGTTCCAAACTGACAGAAAGAGTTCTGAAAGAATACCTGCAGATTCTTTTAGATAATGGAGCATCTTATGTACCTTCTGATACAGATCTTTATATTACACCACAGCTGAATCAGCTGAATAATAAGATGATGCAGATCTTTGGCCTGACTGTTGATGAATCGGGTGCAGAAGATATTCTTGCCAGTGTTTCAGCAGAAGATAAACAGACGCTTTATGATGATACGATGATTTTCTTTGAGAGCCTTTATGGAGAGAGCGTAAAATCATATGATGAGGTAGTGGAGACCGAAGGAGAAATGCCTGAAGAAACCTCAGAAGAAGCGGTAGAAGAAGTTTACGAATAAAATTTGCAAAAAAAGGACTATGTGTGGTGCATAGTCCTTTTTTGCGTTATAGGATGCTCTATGCATTTTCCTGTAGTATAAAAACTATTTTTCCTGTAGTATAAAAAACTATGGGCAGGTAGCTTTCCTGTGAATTTTTTGTGATTTAGATGCGACGGAAACGGTAAGCACTGGAAATCGTATGTATTCTGTGATAAAATGTAGTAATATTGTAAAGACCTGGAGGGATAAACATGAGTTTGGCAGTGGTGACACTGAAAAAAGGAGAAGGACGACTTCTGAAATCCGGCGGAATGTGGATTTTTGATAATGAAATTGCAAGCATTATGGGAAGTTTTGTGAACGGTGATATTGTTCTGATCAGGGATTTTGACGGATATCCGCTGGGAAGAGGATATATCAATACCAATTCCAGAATTACAGTACGTCTGCTTACGAGAGAAGAACATCAGGAGATCGACAGTGATTTTTTTGAAAAACGTGTGCGTGATGCATGGGAGTACAGAAAGAAAGTAGTAGATACCAGCAGCTGCAGAGTGATTTTCGGAGAAGCGGATTTTCTTCCCGGACTTGTGGTTGATAAATTTTCCGACGTAATGGTAGTACAGTCTCTGGCTCTTGGAATTGACCGCTGGAAAGAAATGATCGTAGATCTTCTGAAAAAAGTTCTTTTGGAAGATGGAATCCAGGTCCGTGGTGTTTATGAACGAAGTGATGCGAAGGTCCGTCGCCAGGAGGGCATGGAACTGCAGAAAGGTTTTATTGGTCCGGAATTTCCTACACTTGTGGAGATTATAGAGAATGGCGTGAAATATCAGGTGGATGTAAAAGATGGTCAGAAAACCGGATTTTTCCTGGATCAGAAATATAACCGCCTTGCGATTCAGAAACTGTGCAGAAATGCGAAAGTATTGGACTGCTTTACCCATACCGGTTCTTTTGCGCTGAATGCGGGGATTGCCGGAGCAGAAAGTGTACTTGGTGTGGATGCTTCTCAGCTGGCTGTGGATCAGGCGACTGCAAATGCAAAGTTGAATGGTATGGATGACAGAGTGAAATTTATCTGCGAGGATGTATTTGAACTTCTTCCTGAGCTGGAGGAGAGGGGAGAGAAGTTTGATGTGGTAATTCTGGATCCTCCTGCCTTTACGAAATCCAGAAGTTCTGTAAAAAATGCGGTAAAAGGATACCGCGAGATTAATCTCAGAGCGATGAAACTCGTGAAAGACGGAGGATTTCTGGCTACCTGTTCCTGTTCGCATTTTATGACATATGAATTGTTTACCCAGACCATCGGACAGGCTGCACGAAATGTGCATAAGCGTCTCCGTCAGGTGGAATACAGAACACAGGCACCGGATCACCCGATTCTCTGGGCGAATGAAGAATCCTATTATTTGAAGTTTTATATTTTTCAGGTATGCAGTGAACGATGAAAGAACCGGAAAATCGGAATCTACAGGAAAGTGAAGAGAATCGTTGATTTGAAACTGAGATAACCGGCTCATACGGAGTTTCTATATTGTAAGTCAGTAAAACAGAAAAATAAACAAGTGTAAGAAAGTGAGGAATCATGATGAGTTTTCGTGAAGTAAAAGTAGAAGAACTGAGTTTTAATCCGTTTACCAAGATCGGGAAGGAATGGCTTCTGATCACAGCAGGTACAGAGGAGAAATGTAATACCATGACGGCAAGCTGGGGAGCCATGGGAGTTATGTGGGGCAAAAATGCGGTAACCGTATACATTCGTCCGCAGAGATATACCAAGGAATTTGTAGATCAGGAAGAGTTGTTTACCCTTTCTGTACTTGGATCTGAGTACAGAAAGGCATTAAATTATTGCGGTACTGTTTCCGGAAAGGGAATTGACAAGATCAAAGAAGCTGGTCTGACCCCATATTCCGTAGATGGAACAGAGGGAATTGCAGAGGCTGATATGATCATGGTATGCAAAAAGATGTATCATGATACGATTAAGCCGGAATGTTTTATTGCGACAGAAAATGACACGAAATGGTATCCGGAAAAAGACTATCATACCATGTATATCGCAGAAGTACAGAAAGTACTGGTGAAAGAATAAAAGTTCTCCTTGCAGCAAGAGCGCGTGTTTGAAAATTCATTCCTGCCATCTGCACGCCTCAGTTTTCGGGAAAGCAATTTTCAAACATGCTCTATACTGTAGCGAACAGAAACAGTATTGAAAGAGAAAGAAGGAATTTCATGAGAGAAAAGTTTATCAGATTCATGCAGGGACGTAATGGAGTAGACCAATTGTCCAGATTTACTATGGGTGTGGCATTCGTATCGATCATTCTGGCGATTTTTGCAGGAAGCGGGAGCCTGATCGGTGCGCTGCTGGACACACTTGGACTTTTGGCGATTATTTACACATATTACAGAATTTTGTCAAAGGATCTGTCAAAACGCTATCAGGAGAATCAGAAATATCTGCAGATGACAGAAAAACTGCGCAGACGATTTCAGCGTGAAAAAAATATGATGCAGCAGAGAAAAACACACCACATCTACACATGTCCGGGATGCGGTCAGAAGATCCGTGTACCAAGAGGCAAGGGAAAAATTGAAATTGACTGCCCGAAATGTCACACAAAGTTTGTAAAAAACAGCTGAGGACAGGAAATCGTATCTGAGTGGAGGGAATATGTTCGGTTACGTAGTGGTAAATAAGCCGGAGATGAAGGTAAAAGACTTTGATCTTTACCGTTCCTATTACTGCGGCTTGTGTCGGGAACTCCGTGAAAAATATGGGATTGCAGGGCAGATCAGTCTGAATTACGATATGACTTTTGTGATTTTGCTCCTCAGTGGACTGTATGAGCCGCCTGTGAAAAAGGGAACAACAAGATGTATTGTTCATCCGGTAATGAAACAGGTGGTAAGAAAGAACGAGATTACTGAGTATGCGGCTGATATGAATCTGCTTCTTACCTATTATAAATGTATGGATGACTGGGCGGATGAAAAAAAGATTCTCAGGTTGATCTATGCAAAATTCCTGGAAAAAGGTGATAAAAAGGCGGAAACTGCTTATTTTGAAAAGTCACAGAAAATCCTGTCTCTTCTGAAACAGCTTTCTGAATGGGAAAAAGCCGGTGAAAAAGATATCGACCGGATGTCCGGATGTTTTGGCAGGATTATGGAAGAAATCTTTGTGTACAGAAAGGATAACTGGGAGCCGGTTCTTCGCAGAATGGGATTTTATCTTGGAAAATTTATCTACCTGCTGGATGCCTATGATGACGTGGAAAAAGATGCAGAAACTGGAAATTACAATCCATTTTCAGAAGAATATACAATGGAAGGGTTTGAGGAACATGTGCGTCAGCTTTTGCTCATGATGCTGTCAGAGGCATGTCGGGAATTTGAGAAGCTTCCTATTATAAGATATGCAGATATTCTGCGTAACATTTTATACTCCGGCGTATGGAGCCGTTTTCAGGCGGTGTCCGTGAAACGCAGGGAAGAACAGGAGAAAAATCATGTTAGATCCATATAGCATACTGGGGGTATCCAGAGATGCCACTGATGAAGAAATCAAAAAAGCATACAGGCGCCTGAGCAGAAAATACCATCCGGATGCCAATATCAACAATCCCAATAAAGCACAGGCTGAGGAGAAGTTTAAAGAAATCCAGCAGGCCTATGATCAGATTATGAAGGAACGGGAATATGGTACAGGATCAGGAAACTATGGCGGTTTCGGCGGTGCACAGAACAGCAGCACTTATCAGGATGAAGAAGCGATGCGCAGACAGGCTGCAGCTAACTATGTGCAGAGCGGTCATTATCAGGAAGCGCTGAATGTGCTTTCCTCACTGAGTCAGCGGAACGGACAGTGGTATTATCTTTCTGCAATGGCAAATATGGGAATTGGAAATAATGTAAAAGCACTGAACGATATCAGGGAAGCAGTACGTCTGGAACCGAACAATTCCCAGTATCGGATGCTTCTTCAGAGAATGGAGGGCGGCGGAACCTGGTATCAGGAAATGCAGAGTCCTTTTGGCGGTATGCCGTCACAGGGCGGTGATTTCTGTATGAAGCTGTGCCTGGCGAATATGGCATGCAATCTTTGCTGTCCGGGCGGAGGATTTTTTTGTATCTGATTGTCTGTAAAAATATAACTGTAAACGAGCAAATATAAATAATTGTACAATAAAATCGGTTATATGCGGACAATAAGGAGCATATAACCGATTAATGTTTGTATAGTGTGCAGAATTAATTATGAATTCTGTCTAGAGTTTATAAGAAGAATGCTAAAAAAGAAAGAATATAGGGCATTTTTTATTAGGAAGAATTGACATTTTTCTCCGAAAATAATAAGATAATAAAGGCTGTATTTGTTTAAGACTGCATAACGGCAAAGCGGCAGATACAGAAAGGTTATATCAGACAGAAGAAACAGGAGGAAATGATAATGAGTATTCGTATTGGTATTATGGGATACGGCAATCTTGGACGTGGAATCGAGTGTGCAATCAAGCATAATCCGGATCTGGAACTGGTTGCTGTTTTTACCCGCCGTGCACCGGAAACGGTGAAAATTCTTACAGAAACTGCAAAGGTCTGCCATGTTGATGAAGCAGAAAACATGAAAGATCAGATTGATGTTATGATTATGTGCGGAGGAAGCGCAACAGATCTTCCGGTACAGACCCCGAAATTTGCACAGTGGTTTAACGTTGTGGACAGCTTTGATACCCATGCCAAAATTCCGCAGCACTTTGCAAATGTGGATAAGGCAGCTTCTGAAAGCGGTCATGTGGGAATTATTTCTGTCGGCTGGGATCCGGGAATGTTCTCCCTCAACCGTATGTATGCAAATGCCATTCTGACCAACGGCAAAGATTACACATTCTGGGGCAAAGGTGTCAGCCAGGGACATTCGGATGCTATCCGCCGTATTGAAGGAGTAAAAGACGGCAAACAGTACACCATTCCTGTGGAATCTGCTCTTGAGTCTGTGAGAAGAGGAGAAAATCCGGAGCTGACAACACGTGAGAAACATACCAGAGAGTGTTTTGTTGTTGCAGAGGAAGGCGCAGATCTGGCACGTATTGAGCAGGAAATCAAAACTATGCCGAACTATTTTGATGAATATGACACAACGGTTCACTTTATCTCAGAAGAAGAGCTGAAACGTGATCACAGCGGAATTCCTCACGGCGGTTTTGTCATTCGTACCGGTAAGACTGGCTGGAACGATGAGAACAGTCATGTGATTGAGTACAGTCTGAAGCTGGATTCCAATCCGGAGTTCACTTCTTCTGTGATCGTAGCTTATGCAAGAGCTGCCTATAAGATGAGTCAGGAAGGCCAGAAGGGATGCAAGACTGTATTTGACGTGGCTCCGGCATATTTAAGCGCCCTTGACGGAGCAGAACTGAGAAAACATCTGTTGTAATTCATTGGTAAAATGTTACAAAAAAATAAATAGAATTTTGAAAGGATGAAGATGCTGTTTGCATAATCATCCTTTTTTTTATTGCAGAAATAAGACTTTACTGTTGACGGAGAATAGCAATTGATATATAATGTGGTCATAAAGTTGTAACAGGATTGTAAAAAATAACTTTAAATTGTAATTGTCGGCAGCCGTTTCTGTTGGGAGAAACTGGCTGCTGTACTCATGAAACCAAAAATGAAAAGGAAGGTATGTATGCGGAACGTAGGTAAGAAGCTTAGAAACTGGGGGATACTGCTGCTGATGGTTCTTTGTGTGGCAGGAGCTGCCACCGCTGTTTCTTCTAAGAATGTACAGGCGGCAACCAAGACCGGATTCCAAACGATTAACGGAAAAACATACTACATCAGATCAGACGGGACTAAACAAAAAGGCTGGCTGACCTTAAAGGGAAAGAAATATTATTTTAATACCAAAACCGGTGTTCAGCAGAAAGGCTGGCTGACAGACAGTAAGGGAAGAAAGTATTATTTCACCAGCAAGGCAGGCGTTATGGTGACCGGCTGGTTGGCGAACAGTAAGGGACAGAGACGTTATTTTGATAAAACAACCGGAGTTATGAAAACCGGCTGGCTGACTCTGAGCGGAAAGAAATATTATTTATACAGCAAGTCCGGCGTAGCAGCGACCAGCTGGCTGACAGACAGCAAAAAACAGAAGCGCTATTTTAATAAATCGACCGGCGCTATGACTACTGGCTGGGCAACGATAAGTAAGAAGAAGTATTATTTCAATACAAGCACCGGTGCAGCGAAGACCGGCTGGATGACATTAAGCGGCAAGAAGTACTATTTTGATTCTGCCGGAGTTATGAAGACCGGATGGATGACATTAAGCGGCAAGAAATATTATTTCTACAGCGGTTCCGGAGCTGCGGCGACCGGCTGGCTGAAAGACAGCAAGGGAAATAAACGTTATTTTGATTCTTCCACCTGCGTGATGGCAACAGGATTTAAGACGTTAAGCGGTGCGACTTATTACTTCTATTCAGGCAGCGGAGTCATGGCAACGGGCTGGCTGACGGACAGCAAGGGCAATAAACGTTATTTCGGAACAGACGGCAAGATGGCAACAGGTGATAAAACAATTGATGGAAAGGAATATACCTTCGGAAGTGATGGAATCATGATTGTAAACACCAATACCGGTGGAAACATCACACAGCCGTCCTCTGCAAGAACCATCAAGAATTATCTTTTAGGTGCTCTTCAGCCGGTAGGACGTGCCCTGTATGTATGGGGCGGCGGCTGGAATGATTCCACAAGGAAGGGTGTGAGCCCGACCTGGCAGGAGTGGTATAACAGCCAGACCAGCAGTTATGATTACAATAATTATCGCGATCTGAGTACTGCAAACAGGGCAAAAGGACTTGACTGTTCCGGCTTTGTAGGATGGGCCGCATATCAGGTTATGCAGACGAAGTCCGGTGTCGGAAGCGGATATACCGTTGTATCGGGTGAAGTAGGTTCTTATTATAAATCACTTGGATGGGGAACGACACTGACACAGTCTACATTATCCGGCAGCGGATGGAAGCTCCAGCCGGGTGATGTGGGATATAACAGCGGACATACCTGGATTGTTCTTGGACAGTGTGCGGATAAGAGTGTTGTGATTGTTCATTCTACTCCGCAGGCAGGATGCCAGATTTCCGGTACACCGACTCCGAGCGGTGATTACTCCAGTCAGGCGATCACACTTGCCAAACAGTATATGTCTAAATTCTCGGGATATACCAAATATGATTATCATCCGTCCAGCGGTAATTATATTCGTAACGGTAATTACTTCCGGTGGAACAGAAGTACACTGGCAGATCCGGATGGATATACCAATATGACAGCAGACCAGATTCTTCGTGATCTGTTCAGTGGAAATTAATACATAAGAGGATTGTCAGGAATATTGGCAATCCTCTTTGTTATTATGGATAATTCAGAGCGCGTTTGAAAGCTGCGTTGTATCGAATTGTGACGTGCATTAGTTGGAAAGCAATTTTTAATACGCTCAAATATTTAACAGATCTGTTGGTATAAGCCGGTGTTATATACTTGAAAAACGGATATAAAAACGAACAATAACATAAATGTTACAAAATATTAAACTTTTAAAGATTTATGCTTGCATTCTTTGTAATCATGTGTTAATATGTAAAAGAACTTGAAAAGAATATTTCGAAAATGTTACATAATAAACACGAAATTATGAGGGTGATAAACATGAAAAAAAGAGTTGTATGTTTGACATTAGCATTTATGATGAGCGCAGCACAGATTGTAAGCGTCAGTGCGGCCAGAGGAGAAGAGGAGATCATGGAAGATCAGGCATGGACCTACTCACAGCTCCAGGATGCCAGCGCACAGCTTGATGCTACTTATGCTCAGATTGATAATTTATATTATGCGAAATCACAGCTTGAGAGCGAAATTGCGACTCTGGATGCGAACCTTGTAAACGTGATGGTTTCCATTCAGACTCTGGAAGGTGACATTTCCAATAAAGAAGCAGACATCGCTCAGACCAAGGAGGATCTGGCCAAAGCTGAGAAGGCACGTGATAAACAGTACGAGGCTATGAAACAGCGTATCCAGTACCTTTACGAAAAAGGCGGCAGTGATGCATGGTTTCAGATGATGATGAACGCAGACAACCTGTCAGACCTTCTGACCAAGGCTGAATATACACAGAAGATGTATGATTATGACAGAGAAAGCCTTGAGAAATATGCGAATACCATTGAGCAGGTTCAGCAGCTCAGTGACAGATATACACAGGAGAAGGCAGAACTGGAAGCCATGAAGCAGGAATACGAAGCAGAATCTGTAAATCTGCAGAATATGATTGATCAGAAACAGGCAGAATCCGCAAATTGCGCAGATGAAATTGCTTACGCACAGCAGATGGCTACCGAGTATTCCAATCTGATCGTAGAGTATCAGGCAGAGATCGAACGTCTGGAAGTTGAGAGAGCAGAAGCTGAGGCAGAGAGAATTGCTGCTGAGGAAGCTGCAAGGGCACAGGCTGAGGCAGAAGCAGCGGCTGCAGCTGCGGCAGAGTCCGATGAGACAGAAGCACAGAGTGATTATGAAGCTGAAACATTTTATGATGAAGACGGCGATCCTGTAGATCTTGCATATGCAGCAGCAAATGGAATTACCGTATATGATATCGACGGTGATGTACGTGATGCCAATTATCTCTTAGGTAATACGACATCTTCCGAGTCCGGAAGCTCTGAATCCGCAGACAGTGAGTCAGGCAGCTCCGAGAGCTATGATACCGATGAATATGGCAATGTGATCGACACTGCGAATACCGTAGATGCGTCTTCCTACACCAGCAGCGGATCCGGATCCGGATCTTCTGTAGTAGATTATGCGACACAGTTTGTTGGTAACCCATATGTGTGGGGCGGCACAAGTCTTACCAACGGTGCTGACTGTTCCGGTTTTGTACAGAGTGTATATGCAAACTTTGGGGTAAGCCTGCCGAGAACTTCTTATGAGCAGCAGAATGCCGGTTATGAAGTTTCTTATGCAGATGCACAGCCTGGTGACCTGATCTGCTATGGCGGACATGTTGCTATTTACATGGGTAACGGACAGATTGTTCATGCATCCAATTCCGTAGACGGAATTAAGATCAGCAATGATGCTACCTACAGAACCATTCTTTCTGTAAGACGTCTTGTATAATAAGAGTCATATGATAAAATTTTCAGGAGCTATCCATAGCGGGTGGCTCCTTTTTAGTATCATAGGAAAGTGATTTGCATGATATTAAAAAGTCCTCAGGAATTGTACTGCAGCGGAAAGGAAATACATGGATGAAGCAATCCGCAGCAGGAGGTGAATCCTGCAAAAACAGAATCCTTTCGTGATTTTATCCCCCCGGGGGGCTTGTATGAAGAGGGGAAGGTTTTTATAATTGGCTGTGAAACAGGAGCATATCAGGCAGGGAACAGCCTGAATGATTTTGACTGAACGGAGAAGACGAAATGAATTTAAAAGAAGAAATCCATGAGTACTGGACCAGACGTGCGTCTGGTTATTCAGAATATAATCAGCAGGAAATGGGGGATGCCAGACGTTCCATGTGGAAAACGAAGCTCCTTGCACTTCTTACGGAAAATTTCCCGGGAAAAGAGCCGGCAGATATCAGGATACTGGATGTTGGAACCGGCCCAGGATTTTTTGCCATTCTGCTTGCAGAAGCAGGATATCAGGTGACTGCTGTGGACTATACCGAAGAAATGCTGAAAGAAGCCCGTCAGAATGCAGGAGAACTGGCAGAAAACATTTGCTGGATGGTGGGAGATGCACAGAAGCTGGAACTGGATGAGGAAGATTTTGACGCAGTTGTGACGCGTAATGTTACCTGGAATCTGCCGGATCCGGCCAGGGCCTATCAGGAATGGTACCGTGTACTGAAAAAAGATGGAATTTTATTGAATTTTGATGCGGACTGGTATGGACATCTGTTTGATGAACAGAAGAGAGAGGCCTATGAGGCAGATCGCCGGAATGTGGCAGACGAGCAGTTTGAAGATTATTATGGCGACACGGATAATGAGAAAATGGAGGAAATTGCCCGACAGGTCCCGTTAAGCCGTCTGAAAAGGCCGGAGTGGGATCTGAAAGCCATGAGTGAGGCCGGTTTTAATGAGGTGGATTGTGACAGAAATGTGTGGAAAGAAGTCTGGACAGAGGAAGAAATTGTGAATAACTCTTCCACACCTGTATTTTTATTGAAAGGCAGAAAAACGAATGGTATTTTCCGTCTGTGCGGGATGGAAGCGACTCCCGGAGAACGGGTCAGCGGTTTTCTGAAACTCGGAAATGGAGAATTCCAGCTGCCGGCAACGATTCTTCATGGAAAGAAACCGGGAAAAACCGCCCTGATCATGGCAGGTGTTCATGCCGGGGAATATGTGGGAATTCAGTCTGCAATCGAACTGTCTCAGAAATTGAAAACAGAAAAGGTAACAGGAACGGTCATTCTGGTCAAAGTGGTGAACCGCCCTGCTTT
Source organism: uncultured Blautia sp. (assembly GCA_945864225.1). Classification (GTDB taxonomy): domain Bacteria; phylum Bacillota; class Clostridia; order Lachnospirales; family Lachnospiraceae; genus Blautia_A. The sequence continues at coordinate 13,109 of CAMBAL010000020.1, forward strand.
TGAGGCAAGAACCGGAAGTATGGGAAAAAGTGACCATAAGAATCTGAACCGTGTATTTCCGGGCAGAGCAGATGGAACAGAGATGGAACGTCTGGCGTATGCGATGGTTCAGGAATTGTATCCTTCGGCAGATTACTGTATTGATCTGCACAGCGGAGATGATTATGAGGAGCTGACTCCTTATGTATATTATGCGGGAAAAGCATCACCGGAGGTGACAGCGATGTCCCGGCAGATGGCGGAACAGGTAGATGTTCCCTACATGGTAAAATCCAATGTGGAATCCGGGGGTGCCTATAATTATGCTGCCTCTGTGGGGATTCCCAGTATTCTGATCGAACGGGGCGGAATGGGAGACTGGAACAGTGAGGAGTCGCGTTCTACCAGACGTGATGTACGCAATATTCTCTGTCACCTGGGAATTTATCAGGGAATGAAAGACTACCGCACGTATTATCCACTGGATGTGGCAGATGTGCGTTATCAGGATGCGTCTCAGGGAGGTCTTTGGTATCCGTATAAAAAGGCCGGTGATATTGTCCGCAGGGGGGAACTTCTTGGAGAAGTACGTGATTATGAGGGGAATGTGCTGGAAATCAGTACGGCAGAATATGATGGCGTGATTCTTTATCAGACCGGTTCCCTTCAGGTGCTGGAAGATGGTCCGATGGTTGCTTATGGAAGGATTGTCCGGGAACGGGACGAGCGGAAAGAAAGAATCGTGAAATACTGGGGAAAACGCAGTGAGAGCTTTCTTTCTCAGCGCCGTCAGGAGCTTCACAGTGCCATGGCAAAACGGTGGCTTGAGGAAATCCAGGGGCAGCTTTGTAAAGTGCATTCCAGAAGCCAGGAAGGCCCTCTGAAGATTCTTGACGTGGGATGCGGAACCGGATTTTTTACGATTCTTCTGGCAAAACAGGGATATGAGGTTACAGGAACAGACCTGACTCCGGAAATGGTGGAAAACTCCAGAAAACTTGCCATGGAGGAGGGGATATCCTGTGAATTTCGTGAGATGGACGCCGAGCATCTGGCATTTCCAGAGGAAACATTTGATGTGGTGATTTCCAGAAATCTGACGTGGACACTGCCGGATGCTGCGCAGGCTTACCGGGAATGGTTCCGGGTATTGAAAAAGGGTGGAATCCTCCTGAATTTTGATGCAAATTATGGACTCAGTGATTTTGCAGATACCACCGGTCTTCCTGAGACCCATGCTCATCATACGGTCGGGGATGAGATGATGCGGGAATGTGAGGAAATTAAGAGACAGCTTCCAATCAGTTCCTACAGCCGTCCGGCCTGGGATCTGGAAACCCTGGGCAAAATGAAAATAGAAAAATTTGATATCGATCTTGGAATCAGTTCGAGAATTTATCTGGAGAAAGACGAGTTTTACAATCCGACGCCCATGTTTCGGATCTGTGCAGAAAAACCTCATGCGTAAGCAGGAGGTTTTTCTGTAGTCTGGAGTGTGGTTGAAAATTTATTACCGCCATCTGCAAGCCCTGCTTTGCTGGAAATTGTGACGTATATCTGTCAGAAAGCAATTTTTAAACACACTTTAATACATCGGATTTCCCTGGGAACAAAAAAAGCCCTCCGGGCAGGATCGCACTGCGGCGGAGTGGAATGAATTTTCAAACACGCTCTAAAGCGATCCACCCCTGGAAAGAATCCTGCAGAGCAGGATTCTTTCCAATCATTGAATTGCTCTGAGATGATCTACAAATATTTTGCGGATTCCCGGATATTCGCCAAGACCCTTGATGACTGTTTCTGTGGAAAAACCGGCTGCTTTGAACTGGCTGTACCAGGACTGTGGATCATCTCCAGCCATATCATTCTTTGCGTGGTCTCCTGCCACGATCATGAAAGGAGCAAGAATCACTTTCTTTGGCTGATAGTTTCGAACCATTTTCATCAGAGTTTCCATAGAAGGATAGGCCTCTACGGTTCCAAGAAAAATATTGGGATATCCTTTGTCTTTAAAGGTATAATCCAGTGCTGCATAAATCGCGTTGGCATAATGCGTGGTTCCGTGTCCCATAAGAACCAGTGCTTCGTCTGACTTCAGATCTGAAAATTCTTCTGCAACTGCACGGATTACGTCAAGATTGTCCTGTTCTGTAGTAAGCAGAGGATCCCCAAATGAAATGGAATGGAAATCATCGCGATAGGCGAGAGCATCTTCTTTCATCAGATCATTTTCGATACCATTGATCACGTGGGTAGGCTGGATCAGAATGTCGGTGATTCCGTCTGCGCGCATCTGTTCCATGGCTTCTTTGACAGTATTCACATGAATATTATCCCGGCTTTTCAGTTTGCGGATGATCATTTTACTGGTCCATGCACGGTAGAGTGCATAATCCGGAAATGCAGCCTGAATATCCTGTTCAATGGCATCAATGGTTACCTTTCTTGTATCCTCATGGCTTGTCCCGAAACTGACTGCCAGAATGGCCTTTTTGGCGTTTGTTGACATGGTATTTTTTCCTCCGTAACATGGGTTTAGATGAATATCGGAAATATATTTTTCCAGTGTTTTTAAATTTCTGGGGAGCGGAAGTGAGGTTTTCAGAATCTGTTTCTGGCAGAGACTTTCGAAAAGCTCCAGAACCACCGGCGGCTCCAGATTCGTCTGTTTCAGTGCGGCGCGGTTGGAAAATACCTGCTCCGGTGTTCCGTGTATCAGAACTTTTCCCTCGTGAAACAGTACCACTTCGTCAGCCCATTCATAAGCGTAATTGACATCATGGGTGGCCATCATCACAGTAATTCCCTGTTCAGTCATCCGATTGACAATCTGATTTACCATGGTGGTATGTCTGGGATCCAGTGCAGCAGAAGGCTCGTCCAGAATAATGATATCCGGATGCATCACCAGGATATCCGCAATGGAAACCTGTTTTTTCTGACCGCCGCTTAAGGCATGAGTAGGCTTGTGCCGGAAGGGTGTGATCTCCAGCGTATCGATGACTTCTTCCACTTCCTGTCGGGCCTGTTCCTGTGGCACGCCGAGGTTCAGGATACCGAAAGAAATCTCCTGATAAACACTGGCAGAAAAAAGCTGATTGTCAGGATCCTGAAAAACGATTCCGATTTTACTTCGCAATTCCAGAAGATCTTTTTTGGAATAGGAGTATTCTTTTCCTTTGTAATAAAGTTTTCCTGACTGCGGGCGGCAGATACCGGTGCAGCAGAGGAAAAAAGTGGATTTTCCGCTTCCGTTGGCACCCATAAAAGCAATTTTCTTTTTGCGGCGGATCTCCAGGGAAAGTCCGTTGAGAGAATGGGATGCATCGTCATCATAGGAAAAATACAGATTTTCTGCTTTCAGGATAACGTCGTCGTGTGTGTTCATATAAAAAATTTCCTCCATAGGGCAAATAAAAACAAAGCCGTGTCAAATAAGATAATTGCCGCAACGATTTTTTTTCTGGGCGGACGGCTTTCTGACAGAACACGGATCGTTCCGTCATAACATCTGGCTTCCATGGCATCATACAATTTATTGGAGCGCTGTACTGCCCGGATCATCAGTGCAGAACCCAGCATTCCGAAAGACCGGATGGATGTTTTGTAGTCCCTGTTTCCGAGACGGCAGTTCTGTGAAGTAGTGAGTGCAGAAGCTGTGTCAAGCAGAACAAAGATGAAACGGTAGATCAGAAGCATCAGTTCAATCAGAAGTTTCGGACAGTGGAGTTTCCTTAAGACTTCCAGAATGTCAGGCATTGGTGTGGTAAAAGAAAGAAAGTACAGACAGGAAACGGAAGCCAGAGCTGTAAGAATCAGCTGAATGCCATAAAGCAGGGAATGCATATTTGTGGTGAAATACCAGCTGCCAAGAGGAACTGCAAACAGATCCATGGGGCTTCGCCGGATATGGAACATGACAGCGGCTGTACTGAGCAGCATAAATGCCAGAGGTACGGTCATATAGTGAAGGTATCTGGAAAAGGGAACGCTTCCCTTCCAGACGGTAAGAATTCCCATAACCGGCAGTACGATACAGGCTACTGCAATAGAACGGCTGGCAACACAGATACAGAGTGTGGCTATGGAGAAAGCAAATTTTTCTCCGGCATTTTCATACTGGAGACCGGAACGGTAGCAGAGTTTATCGATTGTGATCATGATTCGCTCCCATTCGGATTATCATCTTTCATCCATTTCTTCCGTTCTACAAAGCGCCCCATGAAAAAGGCAATGATTCCAACACCGATTCCCGTCTGGATGCAGAAGAAGAGACTTTCCACTTCCCCCGGAAGTTCTCTTCCCAGAAGCTTTTCCAGAACAGGGGCAGCCCATGGTTCATAGGAAGAATCGACTTCTTCTACAACCGTGCTGCCGGCATCGTCCGAACCGCCGAAATCGGCATCTTTTAATACAAATAAAGGAACAAGTGCAATCAGAAAAACAGCAATGACAGCAATGAAAACAGTTTTTTTCATATTATTGATTCTCCTTAAAATATCCGACAGCCCTAAGCTCCGGTCTGGCATAGGATTCCAGTCCCATAACAATTACCATGGTAATGATTCCTTCGATTACTGCAAGAGGAATCTGGGTAGGTGCAAAAACAAGCATAAATTTGCCCAAGGCAGCACCAAAGGTAGTATCTGTGTTGTGGGCAAGAGCCAGCTGGAAAGCGGTGATGCAATAGGTGAAAAGATCCCCGATGGCTGCAGCAAGAAAGACCGTTACTTTCCGGTTGAGCCGCGCTTTTTTGCAGAGAAGATAAATGCCGTAGGAGACAAAAGGACCTGCAATAGCCATGGAAAACGTGTTGGCACCGATGGTGGTCAGTCCGCCGTGAGCCAAAAGGATTGCCTGGAACAGCAATACGATCAGCCCAAGGATGGAAACAGCGGAAGGTCCGAAAAGAATCGCACCAAGCCCGGTTCCTGTCATATGTGAGCAGCTTCCTGTCACAGAAGGAATCTTCAGTGAGGAAATCACAAAGATGAAGGCACCGGACATAGCAAGCAGAGTGATCAGATTCCGGTATTCATCCAATGTTTTTTTGATGGAAAGAAATCCTGCAAAAAGAAACGGGATGCATAATGTGCCCCATGCGATGCAGTATCCTGCCGGAAGATAACCTTCCATAATGTGCATGGCGTTAGCTGTCCGGACGATTCCGAAAGAGAGGGACAGGATGCACAGAACAATCAGCAGTTGTTTTTGACGTTTATTCATAGAAACTCCCTTCTGATGGCAAAAAAAATGCCTGCAGGGTTCTGGATCCCGACAGGCTGCTAAAAGAACAGATACGGAATTTGTGAATATGATTCAGAAGAAAGATATCATAAGCCAATCTGTTCTCACACAAGGCCATCGTTCGTAACCTGTGTAAATTCTGTATACAGGGCAGGTTTTCTGACTCGGGCATCCATGCTGCAGTCAGCCTTCCCGGATGATTCCAGTGGCATTGCAGACTGCGGCTCTTCCCATACAGCGGCGTGACCGTGTAAGCATTTCACTTACTTCCCTTTTGCAGTTCCCTGTACGTTTATTTTTCTTCATTAATAGTAACATATTTTGATGTTTTGTCAATTCTCTTCCATAAATGAAATCAACAAATTCTCTGCTGTAAAAAGTAAAAATCCTATTAAAAAACTATGGATTTTGTGGTATTGTATAGGTAAAGCAAATACCCTCAGGGGAAACAACAGACTGGAACGGCTGCATCTGATGTGCATTGGTGTGATTCATCAGGGAAAAGGAGGAATTGCATGAAGAGTTATTATGATATACTGGGCGTGGGAAGAGATGCTTCGCAGGCTGAGATCAAAGCTGCCTTCCGAAAACTTGCAAAGAAATATCATCCGGATTCTTCTTCCGGAGCAGAGGAAGATAAGGAGCGTTTTCAGGAAATACAGGAAGCTTATGCAGTATTGTCAGATCCGGAAAAAAGAAAAATGTATCATTATTACGGGCATGAAACTTATCGGAAGAGTTATTATGCGCAGCATTCGTCCGTACATGAAGACGAAGAGGGAAGTCAGGCGAAAGAGGGACACTGCGGGGCATGTGCGCAGGGCCGCAAACCTTCCGAGGAAGAAGGCCCGCCTCCTCAGTCTGTAAGAATTGCCGTATGGCTGGAACTGGAGGAAACTTTGCAGACGGTGGTCAAAGATGCCTACTACACAGAACAGATTCCGAATCAGGATCAGACATCCAGGCTGAAATATACAGAAAAAAACTGGAAACTTCAGGTAAAGATTCCGGAAGGTTCCTATGATCATCAGTTTTTCATTCTGGAGGATATTCTGTGCAGCGGCAGTGAATTCCTTGAGGAACAGAAAATAAGAAATCCCAATAAACTGTATGTAATCGTTGTGCTGCTGCGTGACAAGCCGGGAATTATCCGGCAGGGGTATCACCTGTATATGGACTGCACAGTGGATTATCATACACTGGTACTTGGCGGAACTGTCAAAATTCCTGTTCTCGATGGAGAAGTTCTTTTTGAGATTCCTGCAGGAACCACACCGGAAAAGAAACTCAGACTGGTGAATCAGGGCCTGATCCGGCCGAAGAAGATGGGCGGACGGGGAGATCTGTATGTGTCGCTTCATATTCGGATCCCTGTAGAATTGACGATACCTCAGCTTTCTGCCATGCTGAAACTGCGTGATGCAATAGAGGCGGAAGACGGGATACGGTAAGCAAAGCGGTGGTTAACAAAGATACAGCACAGCGAATGGTGATGAAAATAGCAGATACATGAGGCAGTGAAACAAATGATTGATATAAAACAACTGAAATATTTTGAGGAATGTGCCAGGACGGAATCCTTCAGCAAAGCTGCGGAAGCATTGTATACGACACAGTCCAGTGTGAGCAAAGTAATCAAATCCATGGAAGATTCTCTGGGAATCCGTTTGTTTGAGCGGTACACAAGAGGAATCCGTCTGACCAGAGAAGGCGAACATGTCTATCAGTATGCGAAGACAGTGCTTGAAAATCTGGAGAAGATCGAATCCTTTCAGGAACAAAAAGAAACCGAAGTGCTTTCTGTTTCCTGTAATCCCAGTTCCTGGTTTGCGGATATGTTTGTGAAATTTTATCAGATGCATCAGAAAGAAGACATCCATTATCAGATTTATTCTGCAAGCTGCCGGGAAATCGTGGATCGTGTCAGGGAGCGGATGGATGCTATGGGGTTTGTCTATATAATGAAAAACCAGCTTGCAGCTTTTCAGTATTTTCTTGGCAGAAATTATCTGGAATTCGAAATTCTGAAAACAACAGATATTATGCTGTATCCGGGAGCCGGACATTCCTGCCGCAGAGAAGAAGGAGGCCGGGAAGTTTTTGACGGAATGAAACTGATCCAGCGCTTCCCTGACGAATTTTCTCCGGATAATTACTGGGATATTCTGGATCAGGACCAAAAATCTGCTGCAGATGCGGAAACGGTGATCACGACCAACAGTGATTATATTATGGAAAGAATTCTTCAAGTAAGTGATCTGGTAAACATCAGCGGAGGATATCTTTCCGGGAAACCCTGGAGAAAATATACAAAGGATGTTCTGCTGCCCGGTAACGAAAATCAGGTATTGTTCGGCTGTGTGAAGAGGCAGAATGAGGAATTGTCCAACTGGGCAGAGGTATTTCTTGCTTTTCTGAAGGAAAGATTGCAAGATGGGGAAAACAAATAGGCAGATATTTCTTGTTTGTGATTTTGAAAACTGATTCAGAATGCGCTCTTTTATAATTGTGAAAAATGGAATGGATATCCATGCCAAAATGGAATGGCACGATAACCCCATAGAGGGGTTGTGGTGCTTTTTCTTTACTGTTAAAATATAAACAATTAGATGAGATAGTACCCCATGTGCATGAAAAAGAAATCGTTCCTGTGAGCAGAGCAAACCGTAACAGGAAATGACGGGTGCATGGGGAAAGAAATACAGAGGATAATTATGGGGAAATATTTGTTCAAAAGATTGCTGCAGCTGATTCCGGTTTTGCTTGGGATTACCTTTCTGTCTTTTGCCATGATGAGACTGGCAGGCGGAGATGCAGTGACCTATATGTATGAAAACGCCGGAGCGGCTGTTTCGCAGGAGATTATTGATGAAACAAAAGCAGAATACGGACTGGATCAGCCATTTCTGGTGCAGTATATGAAATGGCTTGGCGGTATGCTGACAGGAGATATGGGAGAAAGTTACGTATCCCACAGAGATGTTTTTGACATTTTTATTTCAAAACTTCCGGCTACGCTGCTGCTCACGGTTTCGTCTATTCTCCTGACGGTACTGATTGCGCTGCCGCTTGGGATTCTGTCAGCCGTGAGACAGAACAAATGGATAGATTATCTGATCCGGTTTTTCAGCTTTATCGGAAATTCCATGCCGAATTTTTTTGCCGCGCTTGTACTGATGTATTTTTTGTCAGTTCGCTGGAATCTGCTTCCTGTGGTCACGACCGATGATATGGCAAAGAGCCTGATTCTTCCGACACTGACCTTGGCGGTTTCTATGGTTTCCAAATATACCAGGCAGATCAGGGCAACGGTTCTGGAAGAACTGGACAAGGATTATGTGACCGGAGCCAGGGCAAGAGGAGTCAGGGGAAGTGTGATTATCTGGAAAAGTGTAATGAAGTCATCCATGCTGACGATTATTACACTTCTTGCGCTTTCTATTGGAAATCTGCTGGGTGGAACTGCCATTGTAGAAAATATTTTTATGTGGGACGGCGTTGGAAAGATGGCGGTAGATGCCATAAATATGCGGGACTATCCTGTGATCCAGGCATATGTTGAATGGATGGCGATCATTTATGTACTGGTGAATCTGGTGACAGATATGATTTATCATTATCTGGATCCCCGTGTACGGCTGAGAGGTGAAAGCGCATGAATAAAGAGAAAAAAGTGACGATTCGCAGGCAAAAGCTCAGAAATAATCATATCAGAGGAAAATTACTGTTTTTTCTTGCGCTGGCGGTGCTGCTTCTGATGATTGCCGCGTTTGCTGAACGTCTTTGTCCCTATGATCCCTATGCGCAGAATCTGCTGGAAGCACAGCAGCCTCCCGGTATTTCTCATCCGCTGGGGACAGACCGCTATGGGCGTGATATGCTCTCGCGGGTGATCATCGGAAGTACTGCCAGTATTTATGCAGCCCTTCTTCTGGTTGCCATCATTACTGTGGCGGGAACTGCTGTAGGAATGGTCTGTGGATGGTTCGGAGGAAAAGTGGATGCGCTTCTGATGCGTATTTCAGATATTTTCCTGGCATTTCCCGGTCTGGTATTTGCGTTGGCGGTTGCCGGAGTTCTGGGCGGCGGTGTGCAGAATGCCATGATTGCTCTGGGTGTGATCAGCTGGCCGAAATTTGCCCGGCTTGCCAGAAGTCTGACACTTGCACAGAAAGAATCGGATTATCTGATGGCAGCCAGGCTTGCCGGAAGCAGCACCCCGAAACTTCTGATCAGACATATCCTTCCCAATATTGCGGGACCGATTCTGGTTACGTCGGTACTGGATATTGGAACCATGATCATGGAACTTGCCGGACTTTCCTTTCTGGGACTGGGAGTCAAGCCTCCGATGGCAGAATGGGGAAGTATGATCAGCGATGGACGGGTGATGCTTCAGACCGCACCATGGATGGTCCTTGCCCCCGGAGGTGCAATTTTTATTGCTGTTATGATTTTTAACCTGCTTGGTGACGCCATTCGTGATTACATGGATCCAAAGCAGAGAAACAGAGAACAATGCGAATAAAAGAAAAGGAGAAACCAGACGATGAAAAAGAAAATTCTTGCAGCATGTCTTATGTGTGTGATGACTGTTTCCATGACCGCATTTCCGGTTCAGGCCGAGGATGAGAAATCTTTCGTTTACGGTACCACCGGTTATGGTGTGGAAATGGGAGATGAAGGATTGAATCCGCATAATAATTACTCCGGATGGAGTGCCCTGCGCTATGGAGTGGGGGAAACTCTTTTTCGGTATAATGACAATATGGAGATTGAACCGTGGCTGGCAACAGATTATGAATTTGTGGATGATACAACGGTAAAGATCACGCTCCGGGATGGGGTGCAGTTTTCCAGCGGGCGTACCATGGATGCAGAGGCAGTGAAAGAATGTCTGGATCATCTTCTTGCTGTTCATGACAGGGCACCGTCCGATATGAAAATCGACCATATTGATGCGGACGGAATGACGGTTACGATTTATACAACGGAACCATGTCCGGCAATTATCAATTATCTGGGCGACCCCTATGGCGCGATCATTGATATGGATTACGGTGTGGACGGAGTGGAAGGGACGACCACAGGAACTGCCAATGTAGCCGGAACCGGTCCGTATATTGCAGTGAATGTCACAGAAACGCAGATCGATCTTGTGAAGAACGAAAATTACTGGGGCAAAGAAGCAAACGTAGACAAAGTGACTGTCAAAACCTTCAGTGATGCCAGCTCTCTTGCAGCGGCTCTTCAGACAGGAGATATACAGGGAACTTACGGGCTTTCCTATGACAGCTATGCATTATTTGAAAATAACCCGGATTATACCATTCATTCCTGCGCGACAAGCAGGTGCTTTTTCGGACAGTTTCATTATGAGTCTGAGATCATGCAGGAGGAAGCGGTGCGTAAAGCCGTGTGTATGGGAATTGATAAAGAAGGATTCTGCGCTGTTCTGATGGAAGGAAGGGGAATTCCGGCAAAAGCGGCATTTCCAGACAGTTTTAGTTATGGAAATGAGGCAGTGACAGCACCGGAATATGATCCGGAAGGAGCCAGAGCGCTTCTCGAGGAAGCCGGATGGTCGGATTCAGATGATGACGGATATCTGGATAAAAACGGCCAGAAGCTGAAAATCCGCTGGCTGACGTATCCTGGGCGTCTGGAACAGCCGAAGCTTGCAGAATATGCGCAGGCAACACTGAAAGAAATTGGTATCGAAGTGGATGTAAACTGTACACAGGATCATCTGAGTGTGCTGGAAACAGGGGCTTATGATGTGTACGTCAGTTCGCTGACGACTGCTCCCACGGGAGATCCGGAATACTTTTTTGCAGGCACATGCCTGGAAAATTCTGCCAAAAACCGATCTCATCATAAGATTGAGGAAGTAGAAACTCTGTTTGAGCAGCTTCATCAGGAGTTTGACCAGGAGAAGAGAGGAGAACTGGCTGTACAGATGCAGCAGGCTATTCTGGATGAAAGTGCCATGTTCTTTGTATCTCATCTGAATATGGGAATTGTGACAAAATCCAATGTGACCGGTATGGCGGCTCATCCATGCGATTATTACGAAATTACAGCAGAATTGAATGTGGAATAACCATGATTTGGCGGATACAGCTCCGGACTGTGTGAAAACAGGGCGGGGCTGAACCTGTTCCATGGGGAAAAAGGAGATATATTTGTGATGGAACCATTACTGCGCGCAGAGAATGTTACGGTATGCTATAACGGAAAGCCTGTGGTTGAGGATGTGAGTTTTGAACTGCAAAAAGGAGAGATTCTTGGTGTGGTAGGGGAGTCCGGCAGCGGCAAAAGTACTGTGATGAAAGCGGTTATGGGGCTTCTGGGCAGAGACGGACTGGTGACCCGGGGTGATATTTATTATAAAGGAAACAATGTAACAGACATGCCGGAGAAGAAGCGAAGAAAACTTCGGGGGCCTGAGATGGGAATGGTATTTCAGGACTGCAGGGCAGCCCTGTGTCCTATAAGGAAGGTGGGTGTGCAGATCTACGAGTGTCTTGCAGAGCATGAGAAGATTACAAAAGCGGAAGCATTCCGTCGGGCAGAATTTCTGATGAAAAAAATCGGTCTGGAAGATGCGGAGAGAATCCTGAACAGTTATCCGTTTGAGTTGTCCGGAGGTATGAATCAGCGGATTGGAATCTGTACAGCCATGCTGATGAATCCTTCGCTGCTTCTGGCTGATGAACCGACCAGCGCTCTGGATGTGACAGTGCAGAAACGGGTGATGGAGGAATTGCTGCAGATGCGCAGGGAATACGGAACCGCTATGATTCTGGTTACTCATAACATCGGTCTGGCATCTGCCATGGCTGATCAGATACTGGTGATGAAAAGCGGGAAAATGATGGATTATGGTCCGACGGACTATGTTCTGCATCATTCGGATAATCCGTATACACGTAATCTGATGAATTCCGTGATGCATTTGAACCGTGTAAAAGTGGGAGAAGACGATGACTGAAATATTACTGGAGGCAGAACATTTAAAAAAGATTTTTCTTTCCGGAAAAACATCCCTGACTGCAGTGGATGATGTGAGTTTTTCCCTCAGAGAGGGAGAGTGCCTTGGAATCGTAGGGGAATCCGGTTCCGGAAAGAGTACCATAGCGAGACTGCTCACGCGCCTTCTGGAGCCAACAGAGGGGAAAATCCGGCTTCTTGGTGAAGATATCACGCACATGTCCGGAAAAAAACTGCGCAGCGTTTATCAGAAAATGCAGATGGTTTTTCAGATGCCGGCGGAGTCTTTTGATCCACGCCGTACGCTGGGGAACGGAATCGGGGAAAGTCTCAGAAATATGGGAATCAGCAGAAAAGAAACAGGGAAAAAAGTGGAGGAGCTGCTTGTACTGTGCGGACTTACTCCGGAATATGCCGGACGTTATCCCCATGAAATCAGCGGCGGTGAGTGTCAGAGGGCTGCAATCGCCAGAGCACTGGCTGTGGATCCGCTGCTTCTGATCTGCGATGAAGCGACAAGTGCTCTGGATGTAACAGTGCAGAAGCAGATACTGGAATTGCTGACAGAACTAAAAGAAAAAAAGAAGCTTTCGTTTGTGTTTATCTGCCACGATCTTGCACTCGTACAGCGGTTCTGCGACCGGGTACTGGTGATGCATCAGGGAAAAGTGGAAGAAACCGGAACTCCGGATGAAATCATCAATCATCCGAAGAGGGAGTATACAAAAATATTGATTGATTCTGTATTATAGATTTCGTGTATTGACTGTCATAAAGCATGTTTGAAAATTCATAAATGTATGAAATCACCTTGCGGGATATTTCCAGTGAACAGTAATATCACAGGATTTCCTTCTGGAATTTAATGGAAATAATACTCCTGTTTTCACTGATTCTATGTTACAATAATATTATATAAGGCTGTTTCCAAGAGACATGAACAATGTACAATATGCAGTCACCTGACAAGAAGCAGAACTGAAGGAGGATAAAACCATGTACTATAAACAGTACGGCAATACAGACATGAAAGTTTCAGCAGTAGGGCTTGGAACGATGCGTTATGATGAAGAAGATATCAAAGCAGGACGTTTGGAAAAATGTGCGGAAATTCCGTTATATGCTTTGGAGAAAGGCATCAATTACTGGGATACGGCTCCGTTTTACTGCGATGACAAAAGTGAGATCGTGACAGGAATCGCACTTTCCCAGGTGGATCGTAAAAAAGTTTACGTTACATCGAAGACCAATTTTAATACATTAAAAACAGAAAAACCGGATAAAGACATTTTCAGACGCCGTCTGGAGACTTCCCTTGATCGTTTGAAAACAGACTACATCGATTTCTATCACATGTGGTGTATGCTGAATCTGGAGTCCTGGGAAAAACATATGGAAGCTCTGTATGGATTTTTTGAGGATGCAAAATCGGAAGGTCTGATCCGTAATATTGTTTTTTCCTCACATATGCAGGGAAATGATATCGAAAAGGTTGTGGAAACCGGTAAGTTCAAGGGTATGCTGATCGGCTATAATGCTCTGAATTATCAATTCCGTCAGAGTGGTATCCGCAAAGCATACGAAAACGGTATGGGCGTTGTTGTTATGAATCCGCTTGGCGGCGGTCTGATCCCGCAGAACCCGGAAGCGTTTTCTTATCTGACAGAAGGAACAGATCTTACTGTAGCACAGGCTGCACTGCGTTTTGTTGCATCTCATCGGGAAATCACAGTCACTCTGGCCGGCTGTACGACTAAAGAGCATGTGGATGATGCAGTAAAAGCGGTTGAGAATCTGGTAGAAGAACCGGCGGAAGTGGTTGCAGAGAAATACAACAGAAAAGGTGTGGCTCTGAATAACCTCTGTACCGGCTGTTCTTACTGTAAAGGATGTCCGAAAGGAATCGAGATTCCGAAATTTATGGATGCATACAATCAGATGATCCTTACCGGAAAGAAGAAGGAAATGGCGGATCGACTGAACAATCACTGGTGTATCCCGAGAAGCATGGCGGAAGAATGCATTGCGTGCGGAAGCTGTGAAAAGAAATGTACCCAGCATCTTCCGATCATTGAGCGCCTGAAGGAGATTGCCGAGTATCAGGATTGATACGAATTGCTAAGCACGTGTTCCTGAAGGAAGCTGTGTAAAAGTGAATGCAATCAGTTGTAGGAGCGTGTTTGACGATTGCCTTCTGACAGATGTGCGCCATAATTTGTGGGAGATTTGTTCCAAATGAGTGAGACATAGCGGGCTATGTTTTGACAGAATGCGATATATTTGTTTTGTAAATAGTGACGTACGTCTGCCGGAACGATATTTTTAACACGTTTTTATACATCAAAAAAATAAATGACCAGCTATATCATGAGCATATGAGAAAATCATTATGCGTGATATAGCTGGTTATTTGTTTTTTGATATGCAGGAAGCTTGCCAGAAAACAAAGTAGTTTTAAATACCAGATTTAGTGATGATTATTTCTATAATATATTGACTTCGTAACGAAAATGGTGTATAAAATAGAATAAACATTTTGATAATCAAAATATTTGAAACATAATATAAATTTAAAGGAATAAGAAGAGGAAGAAAAACAATAGCGTAAGAAAACAATAAGTGTAAGAAAAACAATGAGAGCAAGAAAAACAATAAGAACAAGAAAAACAATAAGAACAACAATACGATAACAACAAGGAGAAGATGAAGTTATGAAGTCATTGGTGATTGGTAATAAAACAGCACGTATTCCTGTTATTCAGGGAGGAATGGGAGTTGGAGTCAGTCTTTCCGGGCTTGCCGGAGCTGTTGCGGCATCCGGTGGAGTTGGTGTGATATCCGCAGCGCAGATTGGATTTGAGGAACCGGATTTTTACACTAACTGCCATGAAGCGAATCTGCGTGCATTAAAAAAGCATATCAAAAAGGCGAAAGAGCAGGCAAAAGACGGACTGGTCGGTGTAAATATCATGGTTGCAACCAAAGAATATGCGGCACAGGTTCATGCAGCCTGTGAAGCAGGAGCTGATCTGATCATCAGTGGAGCCGGACTTCCCGCAGAACTTCCGGAACTGGTAAAAGGATACGAAGAGCAGACGAAAATAGCTCCGATTGTTTCCTCTGTAAAATCTGCAAGAGTTATCCTGAAACTCTGGGACAGACATCATCACAGAACTGCTGATATGGTGGTCATTGAAGGACCGAAAGCAGGAGGACATCTGGGATTTTCCCGTGATCAGCTGGATACCATAACTACGGAAGAATATGACCGCGAGATTCAGGAGATCATTGCCGTTGTGAAGGAATATGGAGAAAAATACGGATGTACGATTCCGGTGGTGGCTGCAGGAGGCATTTTTGACAGACAGGACATTCTGCATGCACTGGAACTGGGTGCAGATGGAGTACAGATGGCGACCAGGTTCGTAGTAACAGAAGAGTGTGATGCATCTTTGGCATTTAAACAGGCATATCTGGATGCAGATGCCTCCTCCATTGAGATAATCAAAAGCCCGGTGGGAATGCCGGGACGTGCAGTCCATAATACATTTCTGGAAAAAGTGGCGCGGGGACAGGTTCCGGTAAAGCGCTGCCTTTCCTGCCTGAGTGCCTGCAATCCTGCAAAAGCACCGTATTGCATTACGCAGGCTTTGATTGCGGCAGTACAGGGAGATACAGAAAACGGCCTGATTTTCTGCGGAAGCAATGCTTCCCGTCTGAAACAGTTGACGACCGTACCGGAACTGATGAAAGAGCTGACAGAAGAGCTGCCAACAGCTTGATGGATAAAAAGCAACATAGATAAAGAAACAATACAGATAAAATACTTTTTGACCCGTCCGTAAGAGAATGGTATAATAATGTGTAAGTCAGTTTTGTAAAATGAGGAATTTGGGATGAAGAAAGATACGAGCATTTTTCAGAATCTGAAAGAAGAGAACCGAAACAGAATTTATAACACTATTCGGGAGAAAAAATGTATCTCCGGTCCGGCACTGATTTATGAACTGAAGCTCAGCAGACCAACAGTGACACAGAATATCAATGAACTTCTGGAGGAAGGTCTGATCTGTGAGAATGGCACCATCGGTAATACCGGCGGGAGAAGAGCCAGAGGCTATTCTATTTCGGAGATGTTTCAAATTGCGGCTGGACTGGATATTACGAGAAATCATATTACCGTCCTTCTTGTGAATCTGAATGGAGAAATCATTTACGAGAAAAGAATCCGTTATCCGTTTTCGATTACAGATGAGTACAAAAAGAAACTTGGAGAACTGATTTCTGAAGCAATGGAAGAAAAAGCAATCCATGAAGAACAGATGCTGGGTGTCGGAATTGCTGTTCCGGGCCTGGTGACAAAGGATTATCGTACCATTTTTTACGGAAAAATTCTGGATTTTGAAGGGATGACAGCAGAAGAATTCGGGAAATATATTCCGTTTCCGTGCAGACTGTATAATGATGCGGATGCTGGAGGTTATGCGGAAATTTCCCAGAACAGTGAGTTGAAAGATGCTTTTTACATCAGTCTGAGCAATAATATCGGGGGCTCGATTTTGATTGATCATAAGGTTTATCATGGAGAGGGACAACGAAGCGGAGAAGTGGGACATATGACACTGATTCCGAACGGACGGGAATGTTACTGCGGAAAAAGGGGCTGTTTTGAGACATACTGCAATGCTTCGATTCTTTCAGATGTCTGTGATGGGAATCTTCAGGATTTTTTTCAAAAGCTGGAACAGGGTGATCGGGAATGTATGGAGCTGTGGCGGGATTATCTGTATTATCTTTCGATTGCTGTGAATAATGTTCGAATGCTTTTTGATTGTAAAGTAATTCTGGGCGGATATGTGGGTGCCTATATGAGTGATTATATGCATCAGATTCGAACGCTGGCAAGAGAAAGAAATACATTTGAAACGAATGCGGATTTTCTTCAGCCCTGTCAGGTAAAAAGAGAAGCGCTTGCACTTGGAAGTGCCCTTCCTTTTATCCATGAGTTCTGGGAGAAAGTCTGATGTTTGATAAATAACATCACTTTACAGCTTTTTCATAAAAAATATCGTACAGGGCTTTCTGATGTATAATGAGTTTCAAAATTGTTTGATCATGCTGCGTATAATGATTCCTGCTATCCGTATTGATAAACGATTTGCGGGGGCAGGAAATGTAAAAAAGAAAGGTCATGGGGGTAACACAGATGGTTATGAGAAGATTAGGAAAAACGGGACTTCAGGTAAGTGAAATAGGGTTTGGCGGCGAATGGCTGGAACGTCACCCGGAGGAAGAAAGCATTGAGCTGATAAAATATGCATCTTCGAAAGGCATTAATATTCTGGACTGCTGGATGCCGGATCCAAAGTCCAGGAATATTATTGGAGAAGGAATTAAGGAAAATCGGAAACAGTGGTTTATCCAGGGACATCTTGGTTCCACATGGAAAGATGGACAGTATTACAGAACCAGAGAATTGGAGTATGTGCGTCCGGCATTTGAGGATCTGCTGAAAAGGCTGCAGACAGATTACATAGACCTGGGAATGATCCATTATGTGGATTCCGTGGAAGAATGGGACCAGATTCAGCATTCGGATTATCTGAAATATGTGATGGAACTGAAAAATAGTGGTGTTATCCGACATATCGGGTTGAGTTCCCATAATCCCAGGGTTGCGGTAAAAGCAGCACAATCCGGATATGTGGAAATGATTCTTTTCAGCATTAACCCTGCGTTTGATATGCTTCCGGCCAGCGAAGATATTAATACAATGTTTGCCGAGGAATTTGACGCAGGACTGAAAGGAATTGATCCGGACAGAGCGCTGCTTTATAAGGTATGTGAGCAGAATGATGTGGGAATTACAGTTATGAAGGGCTTTGCCGGCGGGCGGCTGTTTGATGAAAAGCGGTCTCCCTTTGGAGTAAGTCTGACGCCGGTGCAGTGCATTCATTATGCATTGACAAGACCTGCCGTGGCTTCTATTTTGTGCGGATATGATACAAAGGAGCAGATAGAGGCAGCCGTGGCTTATGAGGAGGCGTCTGAGGAAGAGAAGGATTATGCATCGGTGATTGCAAATGCGCCGTTCCATTCTTACCGCGGAGAATGTACATATTGCGGTCATTGCAAGCCGTGTGTTTCCAACCTTGATATTGCAATGATCAATAAGTTCTATGATCTCGCAGTGATGCAGCCGGAAGTGCCGGCTACCGTGAAATCACATTATGAACTTCTGGAGCACAAGGCATCGGAGTGTATTGCCTGTCATGCATGTGAAACACGCTGTCCGTTTGGCGTACCAATTGCGGAACGGATGGAGAAGACAGCGAAGCTATTTGGCTTCTGAATGAAGCGAAAGTGGAATTGATATAGCAAAAGTTTTGCAGAGAATAGCACTGAGGAATTCAGTGCTATTTTTTGTAGGATTATCATTGCTTTGGGATAGCATGGAAGCAGTGCAAAGATTCCGATGGTTTGTCAAGAAAAATGTGTAAGGTGTATAAATCGCGGAAATTGGATGGAGTACTGTAATTATAAGAATTACTGAATTTTAAATTTATCTTTTTCATCATTGACATATAAATAAAAGAAAAGTATAATTGATATGTAAAATAGAATTACAAAATAAAAATACATAATAAACATTATCAGATCAGAAAGATCATATTCAAGTAAAAAAGAAAAGGAGAGATTAAAAATGAAAAACATTCCTGAAACAATGAAGGCACTTGTGGCGTATGGCAAGGGGGATTACCGGCTGGAACTGAATTATCCCACACCGGAATGCGGACCGGATGATATTATTATCAAAACAGAAGGATGCGGTGTCTGTGCCGGTGATCTGAAATGCTATCACGGGGCAGCGATGTTCTGGGGAGATGAAGTGCAGCCGTCGTGGGTGGAACCACCCTTTATTCCTGGACATGAGTTTCTGGGACATATTGTGGAGCTTGGGGAAAATGTAAAAGATTTTAAGATTGGACAGAGGATAACTGCAGATCAGATTGTTCCCTGCGGAGAGTGTAAGTTCTGTAAGAGCGGCAGATACTGGATGTGCCAGCCGCATGCTACCTTTGGATTTCAGAAGGGAAATAATGGCGGTATGGCAGAGTATGTCCGCTATCCGAAGACTGCAGTGATCTCAGAAGTTCCGGAAGATATGGAATTAAAGAAAGCGCTTCTGATCGAGCCTTACGGATGTTCCAAACATGCCGTTGACCGTGCGCAGATTACGAATGATGATGTCGTTGTAATCGCTGGTGCCGGTACTCTGGGACTTGGTATGATCACCTATGCAAGAATGAAAAATCCTACAAAGCTGATTGTTCTGGATATGCTGGATAATCGTCTGGAAAAAGCAAAAGAATTCGGTGCAGACCTTGTGATGAATCCTGGAAAAGAAGATGTCGTTGCAAAGGTTCTGGAACTTACGGACGGATATGGATGTGATATTTACATTGAAGCAACCGGTCATCCGGCAAGCGTGCAACAGGGTCTGAACATGGTGCGCAAACTGGGAAGATTTGTAGAATTCAGTGTATTTGGACAGCCTGCAACGATTGACTGGTCCATCATCGGTGACCGCAAAGAACTGGATGTCCTTGGCTCTCATCTGAGTCCGTACTGCTATCCGTTTGTGATTAGAAATATTTGCAATGGAAACCTGAAAACAGAGGGAGTTGTTTCCAAAACTTTCCCGATTGAGGAATGGGAAAAAGCGTTTGAATACGCAACCGGGAAATATGGAGATTTTAAAGTTGCCATAACTTTCTGATGAGTGTAGTCTATTATAGGACTGTCTGGCAGTCATGAAATAGGATGTGCTGACGGGATTTTTACATAAAAAATGCCTTCGGGTAAAGAATAATTTCCAAAAAAGATAATCGGAATAACCGCGTTCTGATTCAGGAAATTATTCATTTCCGAAGGCTTTTTTTGTCTGTCCGACAGATAATTCGAAATGCTTTATCAGGCTCAGGAATTCCTGAATCTGCTTAAAAACTCTTTTGTCTGCTGCTGTTTCGGATGTACAAAAATATCATCCGGAGTTCCTTCTTCCGCAATGACACCGTCTGCCATAAAGATTACATGGCTGGATACATCTCTTGCAAAAGCCATTTCATGAGTAACCACCAGCATAGTGAGTCCTTCTCTTGCAAGGGCTTCCATAACACTCAAAACTTCCCCTACCATCTGCGGGTCCAGCGCGGAGGTCGGTTCGTCAAAAAGCAGGATTTCCGGTTCCATAGCCAGAGCTCTTGCAATGGCAACACGCTGTTTCTGACCGCCGGAAAGCTGACGGGGTTTGGCGTTTACATAGGGTTCCATTCCCACTTTTTGAAGAAATTTCATCGCCTGTGCACGGGCGGTTTCTTTGTCTTTTTTGGCAACTTTGATCTGACCGACCATACAGTTTTCCAGAACCGTCATATTATTGAAGAGGTTAAAATTCTGGAATACCATGCCTACCTTTTCGCGGTAAGCGGGTACATTGATTTTCGGGTCAGTGATGTCTTTGTCGTGAAAAAGAATCTGGCCGCTTCCAGGTGTTTCCAGAAGATTGATGCAGCGGAGCATGGTGGATTTGCCGGAACCGGACGCACCGATAATGGAAACCACGTCTCCTCTTCGTACCTGAAAATCAATATCTTTCAGTACTTCGTGTTTTCCGAAGCTCTTACCGAGATGAGAAACCTGAAGAATCGTTTCTGCATTGCTCATGATCACCTGCCTCCTTTCTTGCGAAGCTGGTCGCCGATGTCCATGACATCCACCAGTTCATAATTGTCATCACCGTCCATTTTTTTCTCCCAGAAATTGAGAAGTCTGGATGTGACAAGTGTCATGGTCAGGTAAATGAGCATGACGATCGTTGCAGATTCAAAGTAAGTATACAGTGCACCGGCAACGCTTTTATGTACAAAGAACAGGTCTACGATGCTGATGACGGAAAGAACAGAAGTGTCCTTAATATTGATGATCAGGTTATTTCCAATCTGCGGCATGATATTACGAAATGCCTGAGGAAGGATGACGTTGGACATGGCCTGCACGTGAGTCATACCAATTGCCTTGGCACCTTCCATCTGTCCGGGATCAACGGAAATAATACCGCCTCGCACGGATTCAGCCATATAGGCACCTGTGTTGATGGAAACAATTAAGAACGCTGATTCCCACATGCCAAGCTGAATATGGAATACCTGAGACATTCCATAGTAGATAAATACAGCCTGAACAATCATGGGAGTTCCGCGGAAAACTTCCACGTAAGCCCGGAGGAGAATTTTTACAAAACCCAGAAGGCCACGTTTCGCTGCGCTGTCTTTCTTCTTATCTACTGGGATTGTCTGTACGATTCCTACCAGAAAACCAATGATGCATCCGATCGCTGTGGAAACAATTGCAATAAGCAGGGTGGTTCCGGCGCCTTTCAGGTAGGATATTCCATATTGCTGGAGAAGATAAATGATCCTCTCCAGAAAGTTCATTTCGGATATCACGATGATCAGATTCCTTTCTATCTTTTATAATAGTGTCCTTTCGAGTAATTATAAATACAATACTTTTCAGTTGATTTCAAAACTTATTCGGAAAGAGGCTGTACGGCAATTGCATCATCCATCATGGCATTGTAGTCATCTGTAGTCATTTCAGAAAGAACGCTGTTGATGCCGTCCAGAAGTTCTGTGTTGCCTTTCTGTACAGAAATACCGATGTTGATTTCTTCTTCGGAAACTTCGAAATCATCGTCTGTTCCGGAGAAGTCAAGGAGTTTCAGATCCGGATAAGCAACACATGCAGCCATTGCGGTAGGCATATCTGTTACAATCAGGTCCGTACGGCCGCTCTCCAGTGCTACCAGCATAGCCGGTGCAGATTCCTGTGCAGGCTGGATGTTGGCATCTTTGATCTGCGGCAGGCAGACATCATACCAGATGGTTCCAAGCTGGGATGTGCAGGTTGCGCCTTCAAGATCGGCTAATCCTGCAGCATCGGCATAATCGCCGTCACCTTTGACAAGGCCTACAACGGATGCATAGTAATAGGGTTCAGAGAAATCTACCATCTGAAGTCTTTCAGAAGTAATGGACTGACCTGCGATGACACAGTCTACAGTACCGGACATAACTGCAGGAACAAGGGAATCCCAGTCAAGCTTTACGATCTGAAGTTCATAACCGAGTTCGTCTGCAATTTTTTTGGCAATCATAACATCATATCCATATGCATAATCGTTGCTGTCAGCAATGGGAACGGCACCGTTGGAATCATCTGACTGAGTCCAGTTGTAAGGAGCATATCCACATTCCATGGCAACTTTCAGTACATTTGTGTCATCAGCGCTAACTGTCTGTGCACCCAAAGCTGTGCAGACCATAGCTGCGGCAGCGAGAGATGCAGTTGTCATTTTCCACATTTTGTTTTTTCTCATTTTCATTTCCTCCTCATAATGTATGTTTATTATTATATAATTTGTTCCCGGGCGATTCCCGCGAAAAAAAGCGCAAAAAGACACATGAAGTGCCCCTTTGCGCTTTATAATATTTTAATACTTTGTCGCAGGAAAGTCAATGAATATACCATATTTTGTGGATTTTGTATAAGCCACTTATGCTAGTATAACATAAATTAAATAAGTACCATATATTTTAAACTAAATATGTGATATACTATTCTCATCAACGAAAGGATGGTTGTTATGAAAAATACGTTTCTTCCTTTATCTGATGAGGATAAAAAATATCTTAAATCATTATCTAAAACCAGAACGATTCAAGCACAGGTGGTAGATCGTGCAAGAATTCTTTTGTATAAAGCTGATGGTGTATCTTTTGATGATATCGCTGCCAGATTGAATATCAGCAAAAGAACTGTTCGCTTATGTATTTCAAAGTTTAATAATGGAGGCCTTGATGCTGCATTGTTTGATGCTAAGCGTTCCGGAAGACCTTCCGAAGTATCAGATGATGCTAAAGCATGGATTATTAATCTTGCATGCCAAAGACCTGCGGATTTAGGATATTCTCAAGAACTTTGGACATTAGCCAAACTCCATAAACACATACAACAGCACGCACAACAGGCTGGATTCCCAAGACTTACAACTATCACTAAGGCGTATGTGCAAAAACTTTTACAGGATAATCAGATTAAACCGTTTAAAATCAAGTATTATTGTGAAAAGCGAGATCCTGATTTCGAATCAAAAATGCATGAGGTTCTTGTTGTTTATAAACAGGTTGAAATGCAGTTTGATGAAAACGGTAACATTATTGTGCCTGATGATTATAAGCTCACTATAACTGTATCCTATGATGAAAAACCAGGAATCCAGGCAATTGCTAATACATCCAAGGATTTGCGTCCAACCGGAGATAATGGTGAGGTGTATCGCGATTATGAGTATAAACGTCTTGGGACAGTTTCCCTACTGGCTGGAATTGATTTGCTTACAGGAGAAGCAATTCCTTTAGTGAGAGATACCCACAAAAGTTCTGATTTTATTGACTTCCTAAAAATACTGGATAAAAAATATCCATCACAAGATACAATCAGAATTATATTAGATAATCACTCAGCCCATACATCCAAAGAGACGAAACGATTTCTTGCAACAATGCCCAAAGACCGCTTTGCGTTTGTATTTACCCCAAAGCATGGTTCGTGGCTGAATATGATAGAAGGTTTCTTTGGAAAAATGACAAAACAAATGTTACGTGGTATCAGAGTAAATTCAAAACAGGAACTTGTGGATCGAATCTACCAGTATTTCGATGAAATCAACAAGGAACCAGTTGTTTACCACTGGAAATATAAAATGGATGATATTGAAGAGACTGAGTCTGCATCTGTTTAATATGGTACTTATTAAATGGTCGATGTACTAGAGTGTGTTTTACCGGTTTATGAGTAAGGAATTGCTTCGCTTTTTCATGGGATTCTTTTTATGGTTTCCGAGGTGAGGATTCCTATAAGAAAACCGGTAACAACTCCGGAGACCAGAAGGGCAGGAGCGTAATACATGAGACTTGTATTTTCTACAATGAGCATAGCGACAAGGAGCTGGCCGATGTTATGGCTGACTCCGCCTGCAATACTGATACCCATGATACTGAATCCCTGTCGGCGTCTTAACAGTGTCATGACCAGAAGACTCAGAGAGGCTCCGGCCAGGCTGTATGCAATGCTGAAAAGGTTGCCGAACAGGAAGCCGATTACCAGGATACGGATCAGAGATACCAGAGCGGCATCTTTCCAGCTGTATCGTTCCAGTATGAAAAGAACGGCCAGATTTGCCAGTCCCAGTTTAATGCCCGGGATGCCTGCGAAAACGGGAATTAAGGTTTCGATGTATCCGAAAATAATAGCCACTGCTGAAAAAAGTCCGAGATATGCGATTTTTTTGTTCATATACGTCAGCTTCATCAAAAGGGTGGCAGGATGAAGCATTCCTCCTCTGCGATTTATGTATTTAAATATAACCTGTTTCGTGGAGAGTGTAAAGCTGGAAAAATATGAAACATAAATGTTGTTTGAAATAAGTTTGTCATAATCCAGAGGGGGCCAGGATGTGGAGAGTTTGCTAAGTGCTTCAGGTGTTTGTGGGTTAAAGAGTGCTTTAGTTAATAAAAATGTTTTTGGTGAATTAAAGAAGGCTTTAGTTAATTACA
>CAMBAL010000021.1 GCA_945864225.1 uncultured Blautia sp.
GTATACAGGTAAATCCACGTTATTACAAATGTGAGGTCACTTCATATTATCTAAATCCTATGGCATTCAGGTTATCTATGATATCGGAATGCCATAGGACTTTTGAAATTCGAGATAGATATTTTGTCCTCGTGATTTGGTTGAAAACCGCAATATATATATAATTGACAATGAAAATAACGAGCGAAAGCTTCTTTTCTATAGATAGAAATAGTGAGAGATTTCATGATTTACATTACTGGAGATACTCACGGAAATCAATATAAGTGGGTAGAACAAATAGAACCTGTTCTCTCCCCTTCTGACATTATTCTTGTGTGCGGAGATTTCGGGGTTGGGTTTTGGAACGGACGTTATTGGTCTGAAGAAACGTTTTATGATTTTCTAAACGAACAAGAGTATACTGTGTTGTTCATAGATGGTAATCATGAAAACTTTGATAAGCTGAACAGCTATTCAGTTGAAACATGGTGCGGCGGAAAGGTGCATAAAATCCGCAATAATGTAATCCACCTTATGCGTGGCGAAGTATACTGCATTGAAGGTTATTTGATTTTTGTTATGGGCGGTGGTTATTCCATTGATAAGTATCGCCGCACAGAAGGAGTCTCATGGTGGTCACATGAAATGCCATCAGAGGAAGAATACCATAATGCCCTTGTAAATCTTGAAGATGTCGGCAATCATGTCGATTACATCATCACCCATACTGCACCATCTGAAACCATTTATTATCTTTCCACTCTGCGAAACTTAGGTATCAAGAATGATGTTGTACAAGAACAGCGGCTGACGAGTTTTTTCGATGAGATTCAAAGGCTGGTCACATATAAGCATTGGTACTTTGGTCATTTCCACGTTGATTTGGAATTGTGGAGAAATCAAACTGCTGTACTCAGTTGTGTTCGAGAGCTAGAAACAGGAAAAGTTGTCCGGCAGTGGGACTCATATGAAGGCTGAGAATAGAATGGAGTGTTTAAGAAATGATACAAACATATAAGTTTTTTGGAGAGAACTCATCACTGGAGTTTGATGATTCTAAAACGGTGAAGGAATTGCTTCAGTATGCTTTTGAGCGGTTTGATTATTATGAACCGTTTGGAATGGATACAGTTACGATTTATCAGTCAGGTCATGCACATTTCACTTTGGATACAAGTCGAAAATGTTATGAGGAGATAAAGGACCCAAAAGGCCTTTGTTTTGCTTATTATATTCCAGGCTTCTTATACTATGCAGAAGGCGGCTGGGGACATCATATGTCTGAACTATCAAACCATCCTGTATTCAGCCATCCAATATCGTTGAAATTGAAATTTGAAGAGTTTTCGCTTTTTGAATAGACAAACCCCGGAAAAGTTGTTTGGAGATTTGCCGACACCCTGTTATATTATCGATGAAGCAGTCCTGCGTCATAACGGGGAAATCCTGGCAGGAGTGATAAGACGTACCGGATGCAAGATACTTCTGGCACAGAAGGCATTTTCCAATTATGATTTTTATCCGCTCCTTTCCGAATATCTGTCCGGGACAGAGGCCAGCGGTCTTTATGAGGCACAGCTTGGCAAAGAATGTATGCCGGGGAAGGAAGTCCATGTATTCTGCGGAGCTTATCAGGAAACGGATTTTGAACAGATCCTGGCCTGCGCAGACCATATTGTCTTTAACTCACCGGGTCAGCTGAAAAAATATGGAAAACGGGCAAAGGAAGAGAACCGAAGCATCGGGCTTCGGATCAATCCGGAGTGTTCCACGCAGGAAGGTCATGAGATCTATGACCCCTGCGCACCCGGAAGCAGGCTGGGGGTCACTCGTGCTGCCTGGGACAGGGAGATGACTCCGGAACTTGTTTCTATGCTGGATGGAATCCA
Source organism: uncultured Blautia sp. (assembly GCA_945864225.1). GTDB lineage: Bacteria > Bacillota > Clostridia > Lachnospirales > Lachnospiraceae > Blautia_A. The sequence goes on from CAMBAL010000021.1 coordinate 1,872, forward strand.
TTTCCACACACTTTGTGAACAGGACGCAGATGCACTGGAAATAACGCTTCTGGCTGTAGAGGAGAAGTTTGGAGATATTCTGCCCCGTATGCAGTGGCTGAATATGGGAGGTGGTCATCACATCACAAGAAAGGGCTATGACATAACCCGGTTGGAAAAATGGATCACTTATGCACAGAAAAAATGGAAACTGCGGGTTTATCTGGAACCGGGGGAAGCGGCAGCACTAAATGCAGGTTATCTTGCCAGCAGAGTTTTGGATGTGACAGAGAACCATGGCATACAAAATGCGATTCTGGATGCCAGCGCAGCCTGTCATATGCCGGATGTCATTGAGATGCCGTATCTTCCTCCGCTGTACGGAGCAGTTTCCGGCACAGAGGGAAAGTATACTTACCGGCTGGGCGGCCCGACCTGCCTGTCAGGAGATGTGATTGGAGATTACGGATTCGACCATGCTTTGACGGAAGGAGAGGTGCTGTTATTTGGCGATATGGCAATCTATACCACCTGTAAAAATAATACGTTTAACGGTATGGCACTGCCATCGATATGGAAAAGAACTGCTGGAGGAAAACTGGAACTATTAAGAGAATTCGGATACGAAGATTTTAAAATTCGCCTTGGAAGAAATATTGTGCGTCAGACTGTGTGATAGTCTGGTGCACAATGCTGTAAGAAGAGAAACTCCATTCCTGTTTCCCTGCCTGAAGGCAATGAGTTAAGGCTTCCTGGCCAAAGGCAATGACCCTAAAAAATAAACACATTTGTATACAAAATTCACCTATATAAAATGAGCATCCTTTTGTAGAATAACAGATAAAAATAAGATTGTTTTGTACAACATAGAGCGTGGCTGGTCTATCATTAAGAACAAAAGGGAGGGACAATCATGCTGCGGATGGAAATTGCTTTGTTTTTAGTGGTGACACTTGTCGCCTATATGTATTTCTCGACAGAAAAGGAGAACTCGGCTTTGCACCGGAGCTTCTGTTGGTAAACCGAAAGGCCATCGACCGGAAAAAGAAATCTGCCATCGGTGCGGCACTGGTGATCGAATTTGTGGTCTGTGTTTTGCAGGGGCTGCATCATACCTGGCTCATCAGCGGCATGGGCATTACCCTGATGACGCTTTCTTTCTACCTGACTCTGGAAAATCCGGAGGCTCTCCGTGCGGAACTGGTAGAGCAGAAGATGTCCATGTTATATCTGAAAAGCCAGGTCAACCCTCATTTTCTCTACAACACCCTGGATACTATCCGAATTCAGGCGCAATTAAACGGAGATAAAAAAGTTGCTGACCTGCTCATGTGCCTGGTGGATTTTTTTCGCCTCAGCGTGAAAGTGGACCGGCCTCTGGTCACGTTGGATGACGAGATGGAATTGCTGGAAGCTTATATGGAACTGATGTGTTACCGCTACCCGGAGCTGAAATGCGAGTACGATATTCATCCCGATCTGGGCGGCACTCAGGTACCAAACTTTCTTTTGCAGCCCATCGTGGAAAACAGTCTACTCCACGGTTTGAAAAACCGCGGTTATCGTGGTGAGGTAGAGATTTCGGCGAAAAGAACGGCGGACAGCTGTATGGAAATTTGCGTTCGTGATACAGGCAGCGGCTTTGCGGAAGGCAAAAAAGCTGTCATTGATGAGATGCTGCAAAGCTATGATAAGCAGACGCCAAAACTCACCGGCAACAGCATCGGTATCTTAAATGTGCAAAAGCGCATCAAGCTGCTTTGCGGTCGGGAATATGGACTTTCGTACACAGAAAACCCGGGTGGCGGAGTAACGGCTCACATCCTGCTGCCGCTGAAGGAGGAGATAAAATGAAGAAGCTGCGAGTACTTTTGGTGGATGACGAGATTATGATTCGGGAGGGATTTAAGCGCCTGTTTGACTGGGAGACACACGACTGTGAGGTGGTGGGCGAAGCCGCAGACGGAATGGAAGCACTTGCGAAAATCGACACACTCCGTCCGGACATCGCTATTATGGATATCAACATCCCCATTATGAACGGGTTAAAGGTTATCCAGATGCCGGTGATGAACGGATATGATGCCGCGAGAGCAATCCGTGCCATGAATCGGAATTACTGCAAAAAGATACCGATCGTTGCCATGACGGCAAATGCATTTGCAGAGGATGTGCTTGCTGCCAAAACAGTCGGTATGAACGAACATATTGCCAAACCATTGGATCTGAAGAATCTTGCACGGACACTGAACAGGTGGCTGCGCTGAAAAATGTCGGCTCCTGTCCAGTACACTCGGGCTATCAGAAAAAATGATGGAGAAGGATATATGAAAAAACACAGACGATTACAATTGATTTTACGCTTTTTTGAGGGAACAAGAGGGGCTTTTGCGGCAGCCGTCGCAGCCTCTTTTGTTACGACGATATTGAATTCTTTGACACCGCAGATATTCCGGTTCACCATCGATTCGGTGCTGGGAAGTGACGATTATCCATATCTGTCCGGACATTTATGGGTGATGGGGCTGGTACTGACAGGAGTAGCCCTGCTGTCCGGGCTGGCGATGTTTATCTGCCGGTATCATACCGCGAAGGCCGGGGAGAATTTTGCAAAGAACATGAGAGATACGTTATTTATCCATGTGCAGAAACTACCTATGAGCTGGCACGACAAAAATCAGACGGGAGATATTATCCAGCGCTGCACGTCGGATGTGGAGGTGATCCGGAATTTTGTAGTGACACAGCTTCTGGAGGTATTCCGGACTGTTTTTCTGGTTGCAGTATCTTTCGGGATGATGGTATCCATGAATGTAAAGCTTTCGATGGTGGTCCTTTTGTTTGTGCCTCTGGTGGTGGCTTATTCCGCCATATTTTATCGTCTGATCGCCAGGCGGTTTACAGATGCTGATGAGGCAGAGGGGGAATTATCCACGGTAGTACAGGAAAATGCCACAGGTGTCCGTGTGGTTCGTGCTTTTGGGCAGGAAAAATACGAAATGGATCGATTTCTGGAAAAAAATAATGCGTTTGCAGAACTGTGGATCCGGCTCGGAACTCTTTCCGGTCTTTACTGGGGCGTTGGTGATCTGATCACTGGTCTTCAGGTGATTACCATTATTGTGCTGGGTGCAGTGGAAGCGGTACATGGAAATATCTCTGTCGGAGAATTTGTAGCCTTTGCTTCTTATAACACTACACTGGTCTGGCCTGTTCGGGGGCTTGGAAGAATTTTATCCGATATGAGCAAAGCAGGAGTGTCTTTTGACCGTGTGGATTACATACTGGGAAGTTTGGAAGAAACATATGCAAAATCGGAAGAAACGGAAAAAGCTATGCCGGGTTCTTTTGACATTGATTTCAAACATGTGGATTTCAGGTACGAAGAAGGAAAACAGGTATTGACCAATGTGAACCTTCATATTCCGCAGGGAACCACATTTGGAATCCTTGGAGGTACAGGCAGCGGAAAATCTACGCTTGTGCAGCTTCTTGACCGGCTTTATGAACTTGACGGGCAGAATGGCTCCGTGATGATCGGCGGCAGGGATATCCGGGAAATTCCACTGCAGGAACTTCGCCGGAATATCGGGATGGTGCTGCAGGAGCCGTTTCTTTATTCCAGAACGATTCGGGAGAATATTGCCGCATCCAGGCCTGAGGCTTCCATGGAAGAAATCCGTGAGGCGGCCAGAATTGCTTGTATAGACGATGCCATCATGAGTTTTCCGGATGGATATGAAACTCTGGTAGGAGAAAGAGGAGTGACTCTTTCCGGCGGCCAGCGGCAGCGTGTTGCCATTGCGCGGATGCTTTTACAGAAAGCACCGGTCATGGTGTTTGATGATTCTCTTTCTGCCGTTGACGCGGAAACAGATTACAGAATCCGCCGGGCATTGAAGACGCGTATGAAAGATACGACAGTGATTCTGATTTCCCACCGCATCAATACTCTTATGGGCGCTTCTCAGATTCTGGTGCTGAACCAGGGCAGGATCGCGGAGACAGGAACTCATCAGGAACTGCTGGAAAAAAATGGGATTTATCGGAAGATTTATGATATACAGATGAGTCATGATGACAGAAAAGGGGGGAAGGAACATGGCAGCTTATGAAGAACAGGAATATAATAAACCTTTTCAGTTAAAAGTCTGGGCAAAGATGTTTCCCTTTTTCAAACCGTATAAGAAGTATTTTTTTATTACCTTCAGTCTCAATATTCTGCTGGCAGCAGTGGATGTACTTGTTCCGTTGTTTCAGAGTTACGCCATTGATCACTTCATCATTCCGGATACTCTGAATGGGATTCAGATGTTTGCTTTTGTCTATGTGGCTGTGATCGTGGCGCAGACGGTGAGCGTATATTTGTCTGTTCATGCAGCCACCACTATTGAAATGAATGTGGGGAAGGAACTGAAATGGGCACAGTTTCAGCATTTACAGACTTTATCGTTTTCCTATTACAATACTACACCGGTAGGTTATATTCATGCCCGCGTGATGAGTGACACCCTTCGTATTGCCGGAATGATTGCCTGGGGGCTGGTGGATATGTTCTGGGCACTGATTTATGTGGTGGGTGTGTTTGTCATCATGTTTATGCTGAATGTACGGCTGGCATTTCTGCTTTTGCTGATCGTACCGTGTATTGCAGTGCTGACAGTTGTTTTTCAGAATCGTATTCTGCACTGGAATCGTAAAGTGCGTAAGATCAATTCTCAGATCACCAGTGCATATAATGAGGGAATTACGGGAGTAAAAACATCCAAGAGCATGGTGATTGAGAAAGATAATGAACAGTCATTTTTTAAACTTACGGAGGATATGCGCCATGCCGGCTGCAGTGCGGCGAAACTGAATGCCTTTTTTATCTCATCCATTCTGTTTTTCAGTTCTGTGGCGTCTGCTCTGGTTCTGTACAGAGGCGGATATTTGGTACAGAACGATCTGCTGCAGCTGGGAACGCTGTCGGTATTCATTTCCTATGCAGTGGCTATTTTTGAACCGATCCAGCAGCTTGCAAGACTTCTCGCAGATCTGATCTCATGTCAGGCAAATATTGAGAGGGTTATGGGTCTGTTAAGCCAGGAACCGAATGTCGTAGACAGTGAAGCAGTAAAGGAGAAATATGGCGATAATTTTCATCCCAAAAAAGAAAACTGGGAAAAAATCAAAGGAGATATTGTGTTTGAGGATGTTTCCTTTATGTATCCTGATGGAAAGGAATATGTACTGGAACATTTCAATCTGCATGTTCCGGCAGGAATGAATGTTGCCATTGTAGGGGAGACAGGAGCAGGAAAATCTACGCTTGTGAATCTGGCAGGACGTTTTTTTGAGCCTACCAGCGGCAGGATTCTCATAGATGGTGTAGATTACCGGGAACGGTCTCAGCTCTGGCTGCACAGCCAGATCGGATATGTACTGCAGAATCCCCATCTCTTCAGTGGAACGGTGAAAGAAAATATCCGTTACGGCAAACCGGATGCCACGGATGAAGAAATCATTCAGGCAGCCAGAAGTGTGTCTGCAGATGTGGTAGTGAGTAAGCTGGAAAAGGGTTATGACAGTGATGTGGGAGAAAGCGGCGGCAGACTTTCTACAGGTGAGAAGCAGCTAATCTCTTTTGCCCGGGCAATTCTGGCAGAACCTGCAATTTTTGTACTGGACGAAGCGACTTCGTCTATTGATACGGGGACAGAGCAGTTGATTCAGCAGGCTACCGGGAAATTACTGAAAGGACATACCTCTTTTATCATAGCTCATCGTCTTTCGACCATCCGGAATGCTGACTTGATTCTTGTGGTAAAAGACGGAAAAATTATCGAACAGGGAACGCACGGGGAACTGATGGCAGAAAATGGATATTATCATGATCTGTATTCTATGCAGTTTGAGGAAGAATCTGCCAGGAAAGTGTTTACAGATTCCATGGAAGTACCCTGACTTTTGTGCTGGCGAAAAAGCATTTTCCGTGAACCGGTTTTAAAATAAACTTTAGCTTTTTATTGTTTTTGGATTATCTTTTGCCATATTTTGGTTTATAATGTCAGAAGAACTGTAGAACGGGGGATGAAAGAAATGTGGATATTATTTGCAGTTGGTTCGGCTTTTTTTGCAGGAGTTACTTCCATATTGGCAAAATGCGGAATTGAAAGAACAGATTCCAATGTGGCTACGGCAGTCCGAACAATCGTCGTAATGCTTTTTTCCTGGCTGATGGTATTCGTGTCCGGGTCACAGAATGGAATTATGGAAGTAGAGGGAAGAACTCTGCTGTTTCTGGTTTTGTCGGGACTGGCAACAGGGGCTTCCTGGCTGTGCTATTTTCGGGCACTTCAGATCGGCAATATCAATAAGGTGGTACCGATTGATAAGTCCAGCACGGTACTGACGATTTTGCTGGCACTGATTTTTCTTCGTGAAGGCATCACGTGGACAAAAGGAATTGCAGTTGCAGTGATTGCATTGGGAATTCTTCTGATGATCCAGAAGAAGGAAAATGCTGAGGAGAATCCGGAACAAGGCAGGGGCTGGCTGTTGTATGCGGTTTTATCAGCTGTTTTTGCCAGTCTTACGGCAATTCTTGGAAAGATTGGAATTTCCGGCGTGGAGTCGAATCTCGGCACCGCGATCAGAACAACCGTTGTGCTTCTGATGGCATGGATGATGGTGTTCATAACCGGAAAACAAAAAGAAGTAAGCGAGATCCGCAAAAAGGAATTGGTCTTTATCTGTTGTTCGGGTCTGGCAACAGGGGCATCATGGCTTTGTTATTACCGGGCTTTGCAGGATGGACCCGCCAGTGTGGTAGTCCCGATCGATAAGCTGAGTATTCTGGTTACTGTAGCATTTTCTTATGTTGTGTTTCATGAAAAACTGGACAGGAAATCAGCGGTCGGCCTGCTGTTCCTTACCGCAGGTACTGTTGCAATGGCTTTTCTGTAATTGGAAACACAATTGTAATGATCACGCATGATTTTTCTGTCACTCAAAATGCACAGCGCATTGTGCGTATTGTAGACGGCGATCTTTCTTATGAATAGATCAAAAAATGAATAGATCAAAAAAAGGAAAGCATACTAATATAGCGTCAGGCAACTGTAAAAGTTCTGATCGGATAATGTATATGCCCGATCGGAACGAAAATTCAAGGAGGTCTTATGCGGGAAATTTTATATATTATTATGCTTTCTTTGGGGTCTATTATTGTAATCTTTATCCTGACAAAACTGATGGGGTATCGTCAGATGTCACAGATGAGTATGTTTGATTATGTGAATGGGATCACGATTGGATCAATCGCAGCGGAAATGGCGACTTCGCTGGAAGAAAACTTTGTGCAGCCGCTGACGGCTATGATTGTTTACGCAATCGCAGCGATTCTGTTGTCCTGGTTCAGTTCAAAATCGATAAAAGCACGCAGGGTGATAGAAGGAAAACCGCTGGTACTTATGAATCATGGAGAACTTTACAGAGAGAATCTGAAAAAAGCCAAGATCGATGTGACAGAGTTTCTGACACAATGCAGAATCAGCGGATATTTTGATGTATCGAAGCTGGAGACTGCAATTCTGGAGGAAAACGGAAAGATTAGTTTCCTTCCGAAAGTTTCTGATCGTCCGGTAACCCCTTCTGACATGAATTTGTCCCCGGAACAGGATTTTATGGTGGCAAATGTGATTCTTGACGGGCGGATTATGGAAGAGAATCTCCGGCATACGGGAAATGATGAAAAATGGCTGATGAACCAGATTCGGGGACAGGGCGCTGGTAAAGTCTCGGATGTTCTTCTGGCAACCTGTGATATTTCCAATCAGGTGACCGTATTTCTGAAAAACAGCAGGAAAGAACCGAAGGATATTCTGATGTGAAATATCTCAGACAATTTGCTTTATTCAGGGTATTCAAAAAGGATGATAAGGTGGGGATAAAACCGTACGGATCTGGCTCATTTGTGTAAGTTATGTTGCATCGGAAAAGCAAATTTTTACATTTCCGATGCCCGCTCTATTGATTTTGGGACATATTGGACATCGGAAAAGTGAATTATTAGATTTCCGATGCCAGGTCCATTGATTTTGGGACATATTGGACATCGGGAAAATGTATTTTTATATTCCCGATGCTTTTTTTATTTTACAGGCAAGTGAGTCGCATTTTTATCAAATGATGACAGTTGTATGTAGAGGAATAATCTGTTATGATAATCTACAGCAAGGAGGCAGAAAATGGAAGAACAGAAAATTTTGACAAGACAGGAACAAAAAGCAGAGAATACATGGAACATGCAGGATCTGTACGCGAACGAAGAATTATTCAGCGAAGACGGAGAAAAGCTCGAAAAAATGATGGAAGAGTTTGCTTCGTATAAAGGAACTCTTGCAGAAGGCGCAGAGCAGATGCGGAAGGTTCTGAAGCTTTATGAAGATATGAACCTGGTTTTTGAACGGATGTATGTATATGCGAACCAGAAATATCATGAAGATACGGCAAATGCCCGTTATCAGCAGATGAGCGGGGAAATGCAGATTATTATGACCAGACTTGGACAGACGCAGGCATGGCTGGAACCGGAAATTCTGAATCTGCCGGAGAAAGTACTGAACGCTTATTTTACTCAAACCGACGGAAAAAATGGACTGGAACCGTATCGACGTTTTGTACAGCAGATTACCAGGAGAAAAGAGCATGTACTGGATGCAGGAACAGAAGCACTTCTTTCCAGAGTAAATGAACTGGGACAGGCACCTTCGAATATTTATTCCATGTTCAATAATGCGGACATACAGTTTCCGGATGTGGAAGACAGTGAGGGCAAAAAATATCCTCTCACCCAGGGAACTTTTATTCCATACCTGCAGAGCAGTGACAGAATACTCCGGAAAAATGCATTCCAGGCACTTTATTCGGTATATGGGCAATTTCGGAATACACTGGCTTCCCTTTACTATGCCAACGCAAAACAGGCGGATTTTTTTGCAAAAGAACGCCATTATAAAAATGCAATGGAAGAGTCTCTGGATGGAAGCTGCATTCCGGTGTCAGTTTACCAGAATCTGATAGAAGCGGTTCATGAGGCACTGCCTCTGATGTATCGTTATGCAGAAATCCGAAAGAAATTTCTCGGGCTGTCGGAACTTCATATGTATGATGTATATGTACCAATGGTAAAATCTCCGGAAAGGAAATATACGTTTGAAGAAGCGAAAGCAATCGTAAAACGCGGGCTTGCTCCTCTGGGAGAAGATTATCTGGGGCTGCTGCAGGAAGGGTTTGACAATCGCTGGATCGATGTTTACGAAAATAAAGGAAAACGGACAGGAGCCTATTCCTGGGGCGCTTATGGAACACATCCCTATGTTTTGCTGAATTTTCATGGATCTCTGAATGATGTGTTTACATTGGCTCACGAAATGGGTCATGCACTCCATTCCTGGTATTCCGATCATACACAGCCTTATCTGTATGCCGGTTACCGGATTTTTGTGGCAGAAGTTGCATCCACCTGTAATGAAGCACTTCTGATTCATGATCTGATGGAAAGAACAGAGGATGAAACAGAAAAACGGTATCTGATCAATTATTTTCTGGATCAGTTTAAAGGAACGATGTTCCGTCAGACCATGTTTGCCGAGTTTGAGATGCTGACGCACAGCGTTGTAGAACAGGGCGGTATGCTTACTGCGGAACAGATCGATGAAATTTATCTGAATCTGAATAAGAAGTATTTTGGGCCGGATATGGTGTGTGATCCGGAAATTGCTCATGAGTGGGCACGTATTCCTCATTTTTATACACCGTTTTATGTGTATCAGTATGCGACCGGATTTGCTGCAGCGATTGCGATCAGCAGTAAAATTCTGAACGGAGAGCCTGGAGTTGTTGAGAATTACAAAAAATTCCTGAGCGGAGGTTCTTCTATGGATCCCATTGATCTTTTGAAGCTCTGTGGCGTGGACATGTCTTCCCCGGAACCAGTAAAAGAGGCATTTGCTGTATTTGAGGAATACCTGGAAAGAATGGAAAGAAGAAGTAAATGACAAGAGAAAATCAATCAGAAAAAAAGATGATGAATAAGGATAACGCTGATAAAAAATCAGAGAAAGAGGGATTGGAGAATCAGAAACAGGAACTTTCGTTTACAGAAGGTTCTGTATTTGGTTCTATGATACGGTTTGCACTTCCGGTTTTGGGGGCGCTGATTCTGCAGGCTGCCTATGGTGCAGTGGATCTGCTTGTGGTCGGACAGTTCGGGGATGCATCCAGTATTTCTGCAGTCGGTACGGGAAGTGCTTTTATGCAGATGGTTACGTTTATCATTACAAGTCTGGCAATGGGATCGACAGTCATTATTGGACAGCATATCGGAGAGAAAAAACCGAAAGAGGCCGGTGACACAGTAGGAACAACCATTATCCTGTTTGCCATGATCGGAATTGCGGCAACCATCCTTCTGGAAATATTTGCCGGAAGCGTTCTGCATATTCTTCAGGTTCCGGAAGCTTCATTGGAAAAAGCAATTATTTATATGCGGATCTGCTCTGCCGGAATTCTGATCATTATTGCATATAATGTGATCAGTGGTGTGCTGCGAGGCGTCGGTAATGCAAATCTGCCATTTATCTTTGTGGGAATTGCATGTGTAGTAAACATTATCGGGGATCTGCTCTTTGTTGCAGTGTTCCGAATGGATGCGAGAAGTCAATATCTCGTGCCTGAATGAATTATCAAACACGCTCTAGATAACGTGTCTATTGTTCTGACTGATAAATTGACACATTTCCCTATAAAATACACCTGTCCAGCAGGTGTATTTTTTGATATGATAAGCACAAAACCGCAGACATGAATAGATAGGAAATATAATAATCCATACTCAAAAATAAAGGAGGAAAATCATGCTGAAAATTGAGCATTTGACAAAAATTTATGGAGAGAAAAAAGCGGTGGATGATCTGTCGCTGCATATATTGCCCGGAGAAATCTATGGCTTTATCGGACACAACGGTGCAGGAAAAACAACAACCATAAAATCCTGCTGCGGACTTTTGAAGTTTGACAGCGGAGAAGTTCTGGTGAATGGAATTTCCATTCGAAAAGATCCGCTTGCGTGTAAATCCCAGATCGCATATATTCCGGATAATCCGGATCTTTATGAGTTTATGACAGGAATTCAGTTTTTGAATTTTATTGCAGATATTTTTTCCGTCAGTGCCGGTGACAGGCAGGAACGGATCCGGAAATATGCAGATGCATTTGAACTTACCTCTGATCTTGCACAGCCGATTTCTGCTTATTCTCATGGCATGAAACAGAAACTGGCCATTATTTCGGCACTGATCCATGATCCGAAACTGATCATTATGGATGAACCTTTTGTGGGACTTGATCCCAAAGCATCACATTTACTGAAACAGCTGATGCGTGAGATCTGTGATCGTCAGGGTGCCATCTTTTTTTCCACCCATGTGCTGGAGGTTGCCGAAAAACTCTGCGATAAAGTAGCGATTATCAAGGGCGGAAAGCTGATTCGCTCAGGTACCATGGAGGAAGTAAAAGGAGATACTTCCCTGGAAGATGTATTTCTGGAACTGGAGGACGATCATGACAAAGGTATTGCTTAAAAAGCAGATAATGGAGTTGTTTTCATTTATCTGGCAGGACAAAAAGAAAAATAAAAACAGGACTGGTATCCGGCTGCTTATGATGATCCTGTTGTATGTTATCTTGTTTGGAATTCTTGGTGCCATGTTTTATTTTGTTGCGGATCCACTGTGCGGACCGCTGCATCAGGCTGGTATGGGATGGCTTTATTTTGCATTGATGGGATTGATGGGAACCGCATTCGGGGCATTTGGAAGTGTTTTTAATACATATGCCAGTCTGTATCTGGCAAAGGATAATGAACTTTTGCTTTCCATGCCGATCCCTGCATCCCGGATCCTGAATGTGCGTCTGGCAGGGGTGTATCTGATGGGACTTCTGTATGAACTGTTGGTGATGGTTCCTGTGCTGATCAAATACTATTTGACGGCTGCACCGGGATTTCTGACGGTTCTCTGTTCTGTAATCGCGACATTGGAAATTTCCATTGTGGTACTGATCATTTCGGCAATACTCGGATGGGCGGTAGCGCTGATCAGCAAAAAAACAAAACATAAAAGCCTCATTACGGTAGTACTTTCTCTGGGATTTATCATCGGATATTATTATGTTTATCTGAAAGCGATGAGATTCCTGGAGGATATCATAAGTAATCCGCAGATTGCAGGAAATTTTCTGAAGAACAGCCTGTCGCCGGTTTATCATATGGGAATGGCAGCAGCGGGGAATCTGAGTTCCCTCGGGATGTTTACTGTGATGACGCTTGCGGTATTTCTGGCAGTATATCTGGTGCTGGCAGCAAGCTATACCAGGATTATTACCACGAACCGGGGTGCTTCCAGACGCATTTATAAAGTACAGAAGGTTACTGTACACTCCCGGGAACGCGCTCTTCTGGGAAAGGAATTTCGCCGTTTTCTTGGATGCCCCAATTATATCCTGAACTGCGGGCTTGGAATTATTTTGATGATTGCAGGAGCGGTGATGATTCTGGTTAAAAGAAATATGATCATGGATATGATGATGCTTTTCTTTGCCGGTGATCAGGATATGATGAGTATGGCTGCGGCAGCTGCTGTCTGCATGATCACCACGATGAATGACATCACGGCACCTTCTGTATCTCTGGAAGGCCGGAACATCTGGCTTGTGCAGTCTCTTCCGGTAAGCGGTTTTCAGGTATTGATGGCGAAACTTAAACTCCATTTGATCCTGACGCTGATTCCGGCAGCGATACTGGTAATGAGTGTGGAAATTGTGCTCAAGCCCTCCGCTGTATTTGCAGTTCTGATCCCGCTGACAGTCCTCGCTTTTATTATCTTTATGGCGCTGACGGGGCTGGTTTTGAATCTGAAAATGCCGAATCTTACCTGGACCAATGAAATTGTTCCGATTAAGCAGAGTCTGAATGTGATGATCGCGTTATTTGGAGGCTGGGTAGTGGTTGTGGGAGCCGGAGCTCTTTATATGCTTCTGATGGATATACTTTCGCCTGCTGTGTATCTTGGGTGTACAGCAGCAGTGATTTTTGCCGGAGCAATTGGTCTGCTTTTCTGGTTACGAAAGAAAGGTGCTGTCATATTTGAAACCCTGTAGATGCAAGATCTTTTTTTGAATATGATAAAGTTTGCAGTGTTTTTGATAAAAAACAGGAAAATATGAAAAACAGGATGGCAACCGGGCATTGACTAAGGTATAATAAAAGCATGATTTTACAGGAAAGAAGGTAGAATTCATGATAAAAGTAAATGCTCTGGGAGAGGCGTGTCCTATTCCTGTTGTAAAAACTATCCAGGCAATCAAAGAATTAAAATCGCCGGATTCCGTGGAAGTTCTTGTGGACAACGAAATTGCTGTGCAGAATCTGACGAAGCTCGCGAAGCAGAAGAATTACGGCGTCCGTTCACAGAAACTGGAAGAAAAGAAATATCAGGTGATTCTGGAAGTGGGTGAAACAGACACTCCATCAGGAAAAGAAAAGGAACAGGAAGAAATCTCCTGTATTCCGGATACAAGAAGAAAAAATATGGTAGTAGTAATTTCTTCGGAATGTATGGGTACCGGTGATCAGGAACTGGGTGCAGTTCTGATGAAAGGATTTATATATGCACTGACCCAGCAGGAGATTCTTCCTTCCACGATTCTGTTCTATAACGGCGGTGCAAAGCTTACCTGTGAAGATGCACCGACGCTGGAAGATCTGAAATTTCTGGAAGCGCAGGGAGTGGAGATCCTGACCTGCGGTACCTGTCTGAATCATTATGGCCTGTTGGAAAAGCTTCAGGTAGGAAATGTCACAAATATGTATGTGATCACAGAGAAAATGACACAGGCTGACTGTATTGTAAAGCCATAAATCAGGAAAGTGTAAACTAGACTAAAAGTGTATGTTTTCTTTTCAAAAAAGTATGATATAATGAGATGACAGATTTACAAAAATAAAGAAATTAAACTAAAGGAGATGATTGTCATGGTAATTACTAATGATATCAAGTATGTAGGTGTAAACGACCATAATGTTGATTTATTTGAGGGTCAGTACGTTGTAGAAAATGGAATGTCCTACAACTCTTATGTGATTCTGGATGATAAAATCGCGGTTATGGATACGGTTGATGCACATTTTACCCATGAATGGCTGGACAATATTCAGGCGGTTCTTGGAGACAGAAAGCCCGATTATCTGATCATTCAGCACATGGAACCGGATCATTCCGCAAATATTGCCAATTTCATGAAAATCTTTGAGGATACCGTTATCGTTTCTTCCGCAAAAGCATTTGTCATGATGGAACAGTTCTTCGGAACCGATTTTGCAGACAGACAGCTGGTTGTAAAAGAAGGGGATACTCTTTCTCTCGGAAAGCATACACTGGCATTTGTGGCAGCTCCGATGGTTCACTGGCCGGAAGTAATCGTAACATATGACACCTGTGACAAAGTGCTGTTTTCCGCAGACGGCTTCGGTAAATTCGGTGCGCTGGATGTGGAAGAGGAATGGGACTGCGAGGCTCGCCGCTATTATATCGGTATTGTCGGCAAATATGGCGCTCAGGTACAGAACCTTCTGAAAAAAGCTGCAGGACTGGATATTCAGACCATCTGCCCGCTCCATGGACCGGTACTGAAAGAAGATCTTGGTCACTATCTCAATCTGTACAATATCTGGTCTTCTTATTCTGTTGAAACAGAGGGTGTTGTGATTGCCTATACTTCTGTTTACGGACATACGAAAAAAGCGGTAGAACTTCTGGAAAGCAAACTTCTGGCAAAGGGCTGTCCGAAAGTGGAAGTATTTGACCTTGCCCGTGACGATATGGCAGAAGCAGTAGAGAGTGCATTCCGTTATGGCAAACTGGTACTTGCCACAACTACTTATAATGCAGATATTTTCCCGTTCATGAAGGAATTCATCCATCATCTGACAGAAAGAAATTTCCAGAACCGTACAGTTGCTTTTGTTGAGAACGGTACATGGGCTCCGCTGGCAGCCAAAGTTATGAAACAGATGCTGGAAGGATCCAAGAAACTGACATTTGCAGATACTACTGTCCACATCAAATCTGCACTCAATGAGGAGAGCACCGCACAGATTGAAGCTCTGTCAGATGAACTCTGCCGTGATTATGTGGCACAGAGCGAAAAGGCTGATAAGAACGATCTTACTGCACTCTTTAACATCGGCTATGGTCTCTATGTAGTTACAAGCAATGATGGAAAGAAAGATAACGGTCTGATTGTGAATACGGTAACACAGCTTACCAATACACCGAATCGTGTGGCAGTAGCAATCAATAAGGCAAATTATTCACATCATGTTATCAAACAGACCGGTATTATGAATGTAAACTGTCTGTCTACCGATGCTCCGTTCAGTGTGTTTGAGCGATTCGGTTTCCAGAGCGGAAGAACTGCCGATAAGTTTGCGGGACTGGCACCGCTTCGTTCTGACAATGGTCTGGCTTTCCTTCCGAGATATATCAATTCCTTTATGTCTCTGAAAGTAGAGCAGTATCTGGATTTTGACACACACGGATTATTTGTCTGCAGCATTACAGAAGCTCGTGTGATCTCCAGTGTGGAAACCATGACCTACACCTACTATCAGAATAATGTGAAACCAAAGCCGCAGACAGAAGGCAAAAAAGGATTTGTCTGCAAGGTATGCGGATATATTTATGAAGGAGAGGAACTTCCGGAGGATTACATCTGCCCGCTTTGCAAGCATGGCGCAGCAGATTTTGAACCTATTTCATAAAACATAACAAAAGAGAAGGAGGGTTTTTGAATGAAAAGAAAAATAAGCCGGACACTGAAGAAAGCTGCGGCAGCAGCATCTGCATCTGTATTGGTTTTTTCAATGCCTGCGACGGCTTCGGCGGAAGGAGTTACCTACTGTGACAGGGAGAAAGAAGCTCTGAAAGCTGCCAGTGCATATCTGGCAGAAGACTGGGACCAGAGCCTGGAAACCAGTCTGACACAGTCCGGTTCCCTTGCTTCCAATGCAGTGATGGATCTGAATCTGACAGTAGATGAAGCAGGTCGTTCCATGTTGGGTATGCTGACAGGAATGGATCTTTCCTGGCTGCAGGATGTGGCGCTTCATATGGATGCATCGGTTGCTGACAGTAAGGAAGCAGTCATGCTGAGCGCTCTTGTGAATGATTCTACGATTTGCAGTATGTATGCGATGATGGATTATCTGGCAGGTATGGAATATATTCAGATTCCGGAAATGTCTCCGGCTTATCTGAAGGCATCTCTTGAGGAGGCAGGAGCAGAGGCAGTTTCCGGATATATGACAGCTATATCGGATATTCTGGAAGACCCCAAAGCTGTTTTGCCGGAGGGGGCTGTTCTTGGAGAAATTCTGGATCGTTACGGAATGATTGTGATCGATCACATGCAGGAAGGCGCGTCAGTGGAAGAAACGATTTCCATTGACGGAATCGGAGAGGACTGTACACTTCTGGAAGGTCAGATTTTCCAGGAGGAGATGACGACGATTGCCAGAGAAATTCTGACAACTGCTCAGACAGACGAACAGATAAAAGAAATTCTGACGAAATGCACGGAAATCAATCCGGAATCCGGAGATCTGAATGCACAGTTCCAGGAGTTCCTTGCAAATACACTTGCGGATCTGGATGGTGCAGCAGAGGAAACAGCAGAAGATGCTGCAAATGAATATCTTGCGTCCAGAATCTGGATCAACAGTGACAACAGAATCGTCGGTAGAGAAATTGCTTTGTGCGAAGGGGTAGATTCTCAGGTATCCCTTACCTGGAAGAATCCGCAGAATGGAGATACGTCCGGCTTCCTGCTTTCCATGTATTCCGAGGGAAGTGAACTTGCCCTTACTGGAAACGGACAGTCTGCAGATGGTGTCCTGAATGGAACCTACAGCCTGGTTGCAGATGGTGCGGTCATGATGGATATTTCCGTAGAGAATTACAACAGCAATGCCAATGGAGAAGGATATCCGGCAGGAACCTTTACCATGACCTTCCCGTCCGGTGAGTCTGAGGAGGAGTATAATCCGCTCAGCGCGTTCAGTCTTGTTGCGGATTTATCGTCCGACAGTGCAGATCAGAGTGTGGATCTGAAGCTGAGTGTACTGAGTTCCGGTGCTTCTCTTTGTTCCCTGACGCTCCATGTTGCCGCCAGCGGAGATGATGTTGAGGCTGTTGCAGAAGAGGATATGGGAACCGTTTATGATCTGACCAGTGAAGAAGATATGAGTGCTTATGAGGCTGAGATGAACTTTGATACCATTCGTGCCAATGCAGAAAATGCCGGTGTTCCTGCAGAAGTTATTGATATGATCGCAGAATCCATGTCAGAAACAGAAGGGGAAGTCGAAGTACTGGAAGATGTTCCCGCAGATGATGCAGCATAATATCGGATATGTTCAGCTGATAAAATGAGAAGTAAAGTAAAGAAAATTTTCAACTGAAAGAGATGAAATAGGAGATCCCGTTTCTGGAAATGTATGGAAGAACCGTATATTCCGGAAACGGGATTCTATTATTATATCATAGGAAAGTGCTTTACATTTTCCTGTGATATAATAAAGCCTTCCGGGCAGGACGGCATTGTCTAATAAATAAATGAAAAGTTTAAAATTGTACTGGTATCACAGACATAGTTGTGATAGAATAGAAATCCGGATGGCTCTAAACAGAGCAGTCATGCCGAAAAACACTATGATGGAGATGAAAAGATGGAATTATTACATTACATAAGCGGACCTCTGATCGGTGCGGTGATTGGATACTGTACCAATTATATTGCTGTAAAAATGCTGTTTCGGCCGCATAAGCCGATCCAAATTGGTCGTTTTACCCTCCCGTTTACTCCGGGAATCATCCCGAAACGGAAGAATGATCTGGCATCTGCTGTTGGAAAAGCCGTTGGTAATGCACTTCTGACGGAAGAGGATCTGACAGAAATGCTTCTTTCTGAGGATGTGGAAAACTCGGTAACGGATATCCTGGTTTCACAGATTCAGGATTATCTGGGAAAGGAGCAGGCTCTCAGTGAAGTGCTTCCGGAACTTATGGGACAGGATGCCTATCATACAGGCAAAGAACAGCTGCAGCAGGTTCTGTGTGAAAAAATCATGAATGGTATCAAAGAGATGGAACCGGGCAGACTCATTGCAGAAGAAGGAAAAAAGGCGGTTCGTCTGAAACTGGAAGGAAGTATGTTTTCTATGTTTTTGACGGATAAATTACTGGATTCCCTTGCAGGTGAAATTGGAGAGTATGCAGAAAATTATATCATGGAGAATGGTCCTGCTTATGTGGAAACACAGATTGAAAAAGAAATTACCGGTATCGAGGGAAAAACGCTGGCAGATGTGAGAAGCTGGGTTCCTGCAGATAAAGAAACCATCTGCGGGAAAATCCGGGATGTTTACCGTGTATGCATCCGCAGATTTGCAGGCTCGATTGTGAAGCAGTTCCATATTGCTGATATTGTAGAAAATAAGATCAGAGAAATGGATGTTGCGGAACTTGAGAATTTGGTGATGTCTGTTATGCAACATGAGCTGGGAATGATCGTAAATCTTGGGGCTCTGATCGGTCTGCTCCTGGGTATTTTCAATCTCTTTTTCTAAAAAACAGAATGATTGTGCTGAACGGGTATGGATGTACAGATAAGGATGTACAAAGTGTCCCGGGATTTTCATATATGAAGGTATGAAGTCCCGGGACATTTTTGTGAACATTCACTGTCACGATACAGTTATGGAATTTATTTTATGGATACACGGCAACTGTTTTTGGTTGCAGACATGTTATTTTTGATTTTGTTATCATAACGATTTCTACTGCCTGTGCGCATCGCCGTACACGAATTTTTCATATTCCTCGATCGGAAGAGGAGGACAGAACCAGATACCCTGCCCCGTTTCACAGCCGATCTTTCTGAGGATTTCAAGCTGTTCTTCTGTTTCCACTCCTTCACAGAGAACATGATAGCCAAGGCCTCTGACCATGGTCACGATTTCTTTGAGAAAATAAATTCCCCGTTTGGTGGAAGTGCATTTTTCAATAAACAGTCGGTCGATTTTAATTGTGTTGACCGGAATATCAATCACTGTATTTAATACGGAATACCCGGCTCCAAAATCGTCCACAGAAGTCTGAATCTGTACAGACTGCAGATGCTGGAAGAGAGAACGTACACTGTCAAATTTTGCTACAGTGGCTGTTTCTGTAAGCTCTATTTCCGTCAGGGAAGGATCCACATGGTATTTATTCAGAATATCGAGATAATTCTGCACAGTCATCGGATTGGAGGCGTGAAGGATGGAGGCATTGATGGAAATCGGTATCTGTTTTCTGCCAAGTGTGTCGTTTTTGGCAAGGAATTCCACGACTTTTTCAAATACATAATAATCCAGTTCTGTGATCCGGCCATTCTGTTCAAAGGTTGGAATGAAAGCGCCGGGAGAGAGAACGGTTCCATCCGGCTTATGCCATCGAACAAGTGCTTCTGCTCCTGTAATGGAAAGATCCTCCATGGAAAATTTGGGCTGCAGATAAATCTGGAACTGTCCCTGAGCCATAGCTTCTGTCATATCATTTTTGATTTCATTTTCCAGATGGCGTTTGCGGGAAAGTGCTTCATCATAAAGGATTACAGATTGTCCCTTCCCCTGTTTGGTCTGCTGACGGGCATAGTTAGCACAGTCCAGTGCAGAGGAAGCACTGGTACAGCCGGGTTTTACTATATAAATACCGGTACGGATCCGCAGCGGAACATTTGGATATATTTTTTTCTGCTGCTCAATAAAAAGATGATTGATCTGTTCTACATGTTCCACTGCATGGCCCTGATCGATATACGGCATAAAGAGCGCAAACTGATCCGCAACGATTCGCGTAAAATATACATTATTGCCAGGCTTCAGTGTACTGATGATATAACTGCTGAAATCTTTCAGGAGCTGATCTCCCATGCGATAGCCGCATTTCTGATTAAAGTACTTAAAATCTTCCAGATCTGTATAAACCATGGCATATGTCTGATGCTCGTTGCCAACGATAATCCGCTCTGTTTCATCACGAAATCTGGCAAAAGAAAGAAGACCTGTGAGATGGTCATATTCCGGAACAGAAATAATCCCTTTGTGAGAGGCATTCAGTGCATGAGTTTTGGCCAGATGAGCAGAAATCAGTTTCGTAAGCTCTCCAAGCTGGCTCAGCTGATCTTTGGACCAGAAGCGCTTTGTTTTACATACTACATAGGAGATTGCACCGACATACATTCCTTCACAATACATGGCGGAATAGACGACTGTTTTGGCATTTCCCTGCATAAGAAGAGAAGCTGCAGATGCAGAGTACATTTCCATATTGTCATATTGAAGAACAGCAGTACCGTTTTCGTCATAGCTGTGGAACAGTTTCAGAAAATCATCTTTGGTAAAACTTCCCGGATTTTCCAGTACTTTTGGGATTCCGGGTGCAGACCACTGCCGGTAGCTGCTGCATACAGAATTTTTGATGTCTGTTTCAATAATAGAAATGCGGTCCAGTCCGAAACGGATTCCAATGATCTCAAGAAGCATTTTTATGGCAGAATCAAAGCTGTTTTTCTTTTCAAATATTTCAAATGCGCAGGAGATGATGTCGTTTCGGAAATATCGTGCATCAATATCTGGATGAATATTTTCAAAATCCGGGGAGGAATATTCAAAACGTTTCAGACTGTCGCAGAACATATAACGGTTGCGGCCGCTTCTTTTTGCATTGTATAAAGCCCAGTCAGCATTTTCAAAAAGCTGTTCATAAGTATAACCTGACATATTTTCCGGCAGAAAGCAGATTCCGACACTGCAGGTGGGTGAATAATCACATTCTGTAAAAGCCATATTGCGGACGGAAGCAAGCAGTTTATCTCCCTTGTTCAGAAGTTCCGTATGGCGGATGTCTTTCAGGAAAATGACAAATTCATCTCCGCCTGCACGGATCAGAATATTATCATTTCCGAAAACAGAGAGAAGAAGCCGGGAAAATTCTGAAAGAACTTTGTCCCCAAAGAGATGACCATAGTTGTCATTTACGTTTTTGAAATAATCGATGTCAATCAGCATCAATGCACAGGAGGAATAGGGATTTTTTTTGTTCAGATATTCATTGATCAGCTGTGTTCCTGCTGTGTGATTATATAATGTGGTCAAAGGGTCACGCATGGCCTGTGCCTTGAGAAGCTCCACACGTCTGCGTTCCATAGTAACATCACGGATAATACCAATAATGACTGAGTCCGGGTCATCCAGAGACCCTGTCGGGGCTGAATCCAGAATATTATGAAAGACGCGCCCGTTCTTGTTGATGGTGCGTATTTCAATAGGGGAATTATGATTCTCATGATGAAATTCCAGCAGTTTCCCAAAGTCATCAGGATGAATATGGGATGCCATATCCAGGTTTTTAAAGTAATCAGGAACCCGGATGACTGGCTGGAAATATTCATTGTATTTCAGAAGAACATCTTCTGCTGGATAATATTCAAAAATAGTAATGTTGGCGCGGCTCAGGACAGTGGCCAGTTTTTGAAGCCGTATCGGGTCAGATACGAAAGCTTCCAGTGATGAAATGACGTCTTGTTTCTGGTCAGCAATTGTGCTGTTTTGTATCTGTTCAGAGGCATATTTCATTCCTGCCACCTCGCTTTCTTTTGAATTCCGGATTATCGACCGGTTGTGTTCTGAAAATAAACAGAACAAATCTGTGTATATACAGAATTTTTGCAGCAGATAATATTTTGTTAAAAAAAATACATGGATATGTTAATAATATATCATATTTACAAAGGTGAATCAATGAAATAGTGGGAAAAGTAATAATTGTATCATTTTGGTACTGTTCACTGGTAATATCCCGCGAGGTGTTCCCATGCATTTATGCATGGAAAAAATGATATGAAAATAAGAAAAACAATCAGACAAATATCAAATAAAATGACAGATTTCAGGAGAGTGTCTGGCGGTGAGCAGTTGCAGAGAATGAAGAAAATGTGATATAATAAACAAACTCGCGAAGACAAAGATGGAAAGAACCGGGGTGTTAAATTTTATGGAAGCAAGAGAAATTCTCAGGAGATTTAAAGAGGGGGAGATTTCTTTGGAGGAAGCGGAGCATTATTTCCGCAAACAGCCTTTTGAAGAAATGGATTATGCAAAACTTGATACACACAGGGAAATCCGTTCCGGTTTTCCGGAAGTAATCTACTGCAGCGGCAAGGCAGATGTCCATTTCGAAAAGATTTTCCGGAAACTCTATGAGGAAAATGGAGAAGTGCTGGGAACAAGGGCAACCACACACCAGTATGAGCTTGTGAAAGATTTATCTCCGGATGTGGTATATGATGAAATTTCCCATATCATAAAAATTGAAAAGAAGAACAAAAAGAGAATCGGCAGGATCGCCGTCTGCACAGCGGGAACGGCAGATATTCCTGTGGCTGAGGAAGCGGCTCAGGTTGCGGAATACTTCGGGTCAAATGTGGTGCGCATTTATGATGTGGGTGTGAGCGGCATTCACAGACTGTTTTCCAGACTGGAAATGATTCAGGATGCGAACTGCATCATTGCAGTGGCAGGAATGGAAGGGGCGCTTGCCAGTGTACTTGGAGGTCTGGTGGACAAGCCGGTGATCGCAGTGCCGACATCTGTCGGATATGGAGCAAGCATGAATGGATTGTCCGCTTTATTGACGATGATCAATTCCTGTGCCAATGGAATTGCGGTCGTAAATATTGATAATGGATACGGGGCAGGGTATATTGCCACACAGATCAACCGGATGGGATGCCGGGGACAGGAAGAAGAGGAAGAAGGAAAATGAAAAAAATTTTGTATCTGGAATGTACTTCCGGAATCAGCGGTGATATGACAGTTGCAGCGTTGCTGGATCTTGGCGCTGATCAGAAGAAAATGGAGCAGGCACTTGCCAGTCTTCCTGTTGATGGCTTTCATACCGTTATCAGCAGAGTGAAAAAGGCAGGGCTGGATGCCTGTGATTTTGCAGTGATCCTTGATGAAGCTCATGAAAATCATGACCATGACATGAACTATCTGCATGGGCATGAGCATGCGGAAGGAGAATGCAATCACGTACATAGCCACCATGAGTCAACTCATGGTCACGGAGCGGAAGGTTACCATCACGAACACCGGGGAATGCGTGAAATTGAGGAGATCATTAACAGAGCACAAATGACGGAGGGAGCACGAAGTCTTGCTCTGAAAATTTTTCACATTCTTGCATCAGCTGAGGCAAAGGCTCATGGAGTACCGGTTGATGAGGTCCATTTTCATGAGGTCGGGGCGGTGGATTCTATTGCGGATATTGCAGCTGCAGCGGTATGTCTGGATGATCTCGGGATAACGGAGATTGCAGTACCTGAGCTCTGTGAAGGCAGAGGAACGGTTCGCTGCCAGCACGGAATACTGCCCATTCCTGTTCCGGCAGTGACCAATATTGTTCAGGAACATGGAATCCGACTTCATATGACGGAAACAAAGGGAGAACTGGTAACACCTACAGGTGCAGCAATTGCAGCGGCAGTCCGGACAACGGATCAGATTCCTGAGCGTTTTACTATCCTAAAGACAGGACTTGGAGCAGGGAAACGCAATTATGACCGTCCGAGCCTCCTTCGCGCGATGATTCTCGGTGTGGAAGAGGAATCTGAAACCGTCAGCAAACAGGATTTTCCACACAGCGACAGAATCTGTTGTCTGGAAACCAATCTGGATGACTGCAGCGCAGAGGTACTGGGATATGTGATGGACCGTCTTCTGGAGGCAGGAGCCAGAGATGTAAGCTATACTCCTGTTTATATGAAAAAGAACAGACCGGCCTATCAGCTGAATGTCATCTGTATGCCGGAAGATGTGAAAAAAATGGAGGATATTGTGTTTCACGAAACAACCACCATCGGTATCCGAAGAACAGAGATGGACCGCACGATACTTCCGCGGGAAATCCGAACTGTTCATACCGAATATGGAGAGGCAGTGATAAAAGAATGTGTACTTCCGGACGGAACCATCCGACGTTATCCGGAATACAGATCTGTTTCAGATCTTGCAGAAAAGAACGGGATTTCCTTTCAGGAAGCATTTCAAAAGATACAGTATGCAGCTGAGTAGGAGGAAAAATTATATATAGTCTGCAGATCATCAGGTGTATACAATTATTTTGCAGGAAGAAGTTGACGGAAAGAAGTTTGCAGAAAGAAGTGAGAATCAATGAGTAAAGAAAAGACAGGACTGGTTCTGGAAGGCGGTGCCATGCGCGGGATTTATACGGCAGGCGTGCTGGACGAATTTATGGAAGCTGGAATTACGTTTGACGGTGTGATCGGAGTATCCGCAGGGGCACTTCATGGCTGTTCATTTGTGTCGGAACAGAAGGGAAGGAGTCTGCGGTATTATATGAAATACCGCAGTGACAGGCATTTTATGAGCTTTTGGAATCTTTTGCGTACAGGAGATGTAGTGGATAAGAAATTTTGTTACCATGATATTCCGGAACGTCTGGATCCCTATGATTATGAAGCGTTTCTCAAGTCCAGAATCAGATTCTATGCAGTCTGCACCAATCTGGAAACAGGAAAAGCAGAATATCTTCCGGTCAAAAATATGAGAAGTCAGGTAGATATTATGCGCGCTTCTGCTTCTATGCCTTATGTATCCAGGATTGTTGAGTACCGCGGAATGAAACTGCTGGATGGCGGATGTGCGGACAGTATTCCGGTAATGGCGTTCCGGCGTATGGGATATAAGAAAAATGTGGTAGTACTGACCAGACATGACGGTTATGTGAAGAAACCGGAGAATCCGAAACTGATCCGGGCATTTTATCATAAATATCCGAATTTTGTCAGAACACTGACCAGACGGCATCTGGTCTATAACCGGACCATTGAGAATATACACAGACTGGAAAAAGAGGGAAGTGTTTTTGTGATCCGTCCCAGTGTGGAGCTTACCATTGGAAGGATGGAAAAAGACCCTGAGAAAATTCGTGAAGTGTATGAAATCGGTCGGAAGGATGCAAAAAGCAGGATGGAAGCATTAAAGAAGTGGATGGAGAAAAATGAATAAACAGAATCTTCCCGGGAGGACAGGACCATGCTCAGAGTATTTGTAGTGGATGATGAATGCCTTGTAATAGAGGGAATCCGGCTATTGATGGAAGAAGCACTGCGCAAAGCGGAGGAAATTTATTTTAAGAGTACTCTGGAAGAAATGCACAGGAAACATGTTTCCGGCAGCGTGGATAAAATGATCGAAAAACTTCTGAAATCAGATTATGACAGTGCTTTGGCTATTTTTGAAGAACTGAAAACGGAATTTGAATCAGAGAACCCGACCATTGAAGAGTATCGGTGGAATGTGTTCATGGTCTGCACATCGGTGGTAAGCTGTTATTATGATAATACAAAAGTAAATCTGTCAGAAAAGCACTTTCCTTCTTACAAAAATTTTAAAATTCTGAATACCTGTCAGGAAGTGAACCAATACGTTGATGAAATTATTTTGAATATCATAAATAAGATGAAGAGAGAACAGGACGGAATTACGCATGATTCTATCAGAAATCTGATCGGATATATCGAAGAACATTATAATGAGGATATCAGCCTGAACCAGCTTGCGGAAATGCTGAATATGAGCCCGGTTTACCTGAGCGCACTGTTCAAAGAGGAAACAGGGATCAGTTATGTGAAATATCTGACTGAAATCCGAATGAAGAAAGCGAAGGAACTGCTTTCCCAGGGGCATCTTGTGTATGAAGTGTGTGAGATGGTGGGATATCCGAATTACCGGTACTTCTGCGATCTGTTTAAAAAAAGGACAGGAATGACACCAAATGAATATAAGGGTACGGTGCGTAAAAACAGATGATGGAAGAGGTGCTGCATGAAAAAAATAAAACTGCGGTGGCAGATTATTATCGCCATCATCATTGTCTCCTTTCTTTCTGTTACGGTTTCTGTTTTTTCTGTATACCGGATTTCCATACAGACGATCCGGGAACAATATATCAAACAGTCGGAAGAAAAACTGTCCGCTCTGAATGTTCTTGCGGATAAGGAACTGAGTAATCTGGTCAATATCATCCGAAATTGTATGCTGGATGATGATTTGATCAGCGTGATCAGTGAGGAGCCTCTTGTAGAAGGCTCTTCTTATTATGATTCGAAAAGCAAAACCAGTATATCGGAACAGGTAGCGGATATGGTCAGCCAGCTGAGCAAAGTAGAGGGAGTCTTTCTGTTTGATGATTACAATCGGTATATTATGTATCTGGGAAACGGGGAGAAAACAGCTCCGTATCTGACCTATTATACAACAGGACCGGATAAGGATGCGGACTGGTATCAGGCAGTGGAGCAGAGCAAAGGAAAAGAGATTTTCTGGAATGGAGATGTATTGAATCCTGAAAACCGGCGATGCTTTTCTGTGGTAAAAATATTAAATGATACGTCAAAATATAAGCCCATGGTATTCTGGTCGTGACGGTTTCCACAAGCTTATAACAGTGAGGGATTTATCCAGGCAGCACAGATGATCCAGGATATGAATGCAAAAGGTTACTTTGGTGAAGGTGCTACCACCGAAATGAACAAAGTTACCGGTACAGGAAACTGGTTTGAAGCACTTATGAATTCTGAACTGTCAACAATCGCACAGGATAATGTTCAGTCTCTGCTGAACGGAGATATGAGTGCTCAGGAATACTGTGATATGATGGCAGAAACTTATGAGGCTACCAAATAAATACTTGCTTGAACGATGAGACATAAAGAGTCAGGATAAAATAATATGCACAAAAGGCAGGCAGGTTCTCTGTCTGCCTTTTCTTAAAGAGGAGTGACTGGATTGAACAAAGTATTAAGTAATAAAAAAGCAATTGCTCTGTATATGGTGCCGGGACTTCTGTTATATACCTGTTAAAAGCGTTAACTGTAAATATCAAATATATCATCATTGTAATGGCTGGACAGATTATTCTGGGTCTTCTGCTTGCCCTGATGTTCCGTTTCTGGCTGAAACATTTCAAATCTCTGGTAAGAACGATTGTATTCTTCCCGGTTGTGCTTCCGGTTGTAGCAGTGGCACAGCTTTTTACAAAGATTTATGAAATACAGCCGCATTACGGTCTGCTGAACAGTATCCTGGCAGCTGTGGGGCTTGATAATCTGGTACATCCCTGGCTCGGACAGGCCAGCACTGCACTGGGGTCTCTGTGTGCAATGGATATCTGGACTTCCATCGGATTTTATGCAATCATCCTTTTTAGCTTGCCATGACTTTTGTGAGCAGTAAAAATCTCAAGACCGTACAGACGGGACTTCTGTATTTTACAGATGAATTTGGAACGAAAAACTGGGGAGCAATTTTTGCGTCGGTATCCATCTGTGTCATTCCGATGCTGATTATGTACCTGTTTCTGAATAAACGTGTCATTGAAGGTATGACGGCAGGATCAACGAAAGGATAAGAGACTATGGAATATGAAAAGAAAGAACAGATGAAACATTATGAAGAACTTCTGAGAACATTTTTTACGGATCATACGAAAGATGTTATGAAACAGCCGCGGAGCTTTATCCGTTATCCGTTTATCGATCCGGGCTCGATCTATGATGGAAATGTATGGAACTTTTTTGACCATCAACTGGAAGACGGGTATATTCCCATGATGATCGAAGTGGCTGACTGGCCGGAACCGTATCTGAATATGAGACATAAAGAAGGTGTGCTGATGAATATGCACAAGCCGTTTCTCTGCACACAGATCTGTCTGATCAGTGATTACGTGAAGGATTATACCTGGATGGAGGAGAATCTGGAGGGGATTCGGAAATATTTTGCCTGCTACGATAGGAATTATTATTATGAAAACTGTGGTCTGTATGTGTGGCGGGATGATATTATGATCGGAATGGACAATGATCCGGCTACTTTTGGAAGGCCTCCGTTTTCTACAGCCAATATTTTCCTGAACAGTTTTATGTGCGTGGAACTGGCAGCTGCTGCGAAAATCTTCCGGACTTTTGGACAGAAGGAAGAGGCAGCCGAACTGCTGAAAAAACGGGAAGCGCTGATTCAGTCCATTCAGTCGGAATGCTGGGACAAAAGAGATCAGTTTTTCTATTCTGTGGATGTGGATATCAAAACCAGAAAGTACGACTGGTTTCACCAGGGACTTGGTGTTTTCTGGAAAACCCTTCCCATCAAGGTGCGTGTATGGTCCGGTTTTATTCCCATGTATGCGGGAATTGCGACAGAAGAACAGGCAGCAGCAATGGTAAAGCATATCTTTGATGATACAACATTTGGTTCCGATTATGGTCTGACGACTCTGGCAAAAGACGAAAAAATGTTTGATCTTTCGGTGACAAACAATCCGTCCAACTGGCTCGGACCAATCTGGCTGGTGGCAAATTATGTGGTATTCCGCGGCCTTATGAATTATGGCTACCGGGATGAAGCAGAAATCATCTGCGAGAGAACTCTGACTCTTCTGGGAAGAGATCTGGAAAAAAGCGGATGTCTGTATGAATACTATGATCCGTTTACCGGAGAACCGATTATGAATGGAGGATTTATCAACTGGAATGTTCTTGCAGTGAACATGGCAGATGAACTGAGGGGAAAGAAGCCAATGAGCTTTTCTGACTGATGAAGTCAGGTTTCAGACATAAGTTTACAGTTTTTTTTCCCCTTTTTGCCAGTTAGACCTTGACTATTTGAGCAGAACTCTATAAAATAATTGTGTGCGTATAAAACATATTTCTATGTTTAAAGAACAAATTAATAGGAGGAAAATGTAAAATGGCAAAATGGGTTTACATGTTTACAGAAGGTAACGCTAATATGAGAAACCTTCTGGGTGGTAAAGGTGCCAACCTTGCTGAAATGACAAGCCTTGGTCTTCCGGTACCGCAGGGCTTCACAATCACAACAGAAGCTTGTACGCAGTACTATGAAGACGGAAGACAGATCAATGAGGAAATCATGGGTCAGATCATGGAAGCAATCACCAAGATGGAAGGAGTTACCGGCAAAAAATTCGGTGACAAAGAAAATCCTCTGCTTGTTTCCGTACGTTCTGGTGCAAGAGCTTCTATGCCTGGTATGATGGATACCATCCTGAACCTTGGCTTAAATGAAGAAGTAGTTCATACATTGGCTGAAAAATCCGGAAACCCACGTTGGGCTTGGGACTGCTACAGAAGATTCATTCAGATGTATTCTGACGTAGTAATGGAAGTTGGTAAAAAATACTTTGAAGAGCTGATCGACAAGATGAAAGCTGAAAAAGGTGTAAAACAGGACGTTGAGCTTACTGCTGAAGACCTTGAGACACTTGCAAATCAGTTCAAAGCTGAATACAAAGAAAAGATCGGTTCTGATTTCCCGACTGATCCGAAGGAACAGTTAATGGGCGCAATCAAAGCTGTATTCCGTTCCTGGGATAACCCGCGTGCAAATGTATATCGTCGTGACAACGATATCCCGTACTCCTGGGGTACTGCTGTAAACGTACAGATGATGGCATTTGGTAACATGGGTGATGACTGTGGTACAGGTGTTGCTTTCACTCGTGACCCTGCTACAGGTGAGAATGGTCTGTTTGGTGAATTCCTGACAAATGCACAGGGTGAAGACGTTGTTGCCGGTGTTCGTACACCTATGCACATTTCCGAAATGGAAGAGAAATTCCCGGAAGCATTCGTTCAGTTCAAAGAAGTATGCAGCATTCTTGAAAAACACTACAGAGATATGCAGGATATGGAGTTTACTGTTGAACATGGTAAACTGTATATGCTTCAGACACGTAATGGTAAGAGAACCGCTCAGGCTGCTCTGAAGATCGCTTGTGACCTTGTTGATGAAGGCATGAGAACAGAAGAAGAAGCAGTTGCAATGATCGATCCTCGTAACCTGGATACACTTCTTCATCCTCAGTTCGACGCTAAGGCTCTGAAAGAAGCTGCTCCGATCGCAAAAGCACTTGGCGCTTCTCCGGGAGCTGCGTGCGGTAAGATTGTATTTACAGCAGACGATGCTGTTGAATGGGCTGCAAGAGGCGAAAAAGTTGTTCTTGTTCGTCTTGAAACTTCTCCGGAAGACATTACCGGTATGAAATCTGCTCAGGGTATCCTGACTGTTCGTGGTGGTATGACTTCTCACGCAGCCGTTGTTGCACGTGGTATGGGTACCTGCTGTGTATCCGGTTGCGGCGACATCGCTATGGATGAAGAAAATAAGAAATTCACTCTTGCTGGAAAAGAATATCATGAAGGAGACTGCATCTCCCTTGATGGTTCCACAGGTAACATTTATGACGGAATCATCCCGACTGTAGATGCTACAATCGCTGGTGAGTTCGGCAGAATCATGGCATGGGCTGACAAATACAGAACTCTGAAGGTTCGTACAAATGCAGATACTCCGGCTGACGCTAAAAAAGCTCGTGAGCTTGGTGCAGAAGGTATCGGTCTCTGCCGTACAGAGCATATGTTCTTCGAAGGCAACAGAATCGATGCATTCCGTGAAATGATCTGTGCTGAAACTGTTGAAGAAAGAGAAGCAGCTCTTGAGAAGATCCTTCCGGAACAGCAGGGAGACTTCGAGAAACTGTATGAAGCTCTTGAAGGAAATCCTGTAACAATCCGTTTCCTGGATCCGCCTCTTCATGAGTTCGTTCCTACTACAGAAGAAGATATCAAGAAACTTGCAGATGCTCAGGGCAAGACTGTTGAGCAGATCAAGACAATCATTGATTCTCTCCATGAGTTCAACCCGATGATGGGTCATCGTGGATGCCGTCTGGCAGTTACTTATCCGGAAATCGCTAAGATGCAGACAAAAGCAGTTATCCGTGCAGCTATCAATGTGAAGAAAGCACACGCTGACTGGAATGTTTGCCCGGAAATCATGATTCCGTTAGTAGGCGATGTAAAAGAGTTGAAATATGTGAAGAAAGTTGTTGTTGAGACAGCTGACGCTGAAATCGCAGCAGCAGGCGCTGACCTGAAATATGAAGTTGGTACCATGATCGAGATCCCGAGAGCTGCTCTTACAGCTGACGATATCGCTAAAGAAGCTGACTTCTTCTGCTTCGGTACAAACGACTTAACACAGATGACATACGGATTCTCCCGTGATGACGCTGGTAAATTCCTTAATGCATACTATGACGCTAAGATCTTCGAGAACGATCCATTCGCTAAACTCGACCAGACAGGCGTTGGTAAATTAATGGAAATGGCTATTAAGTTAGGAAAACCGGTTAACCCGAACCTGCACATCGGTATCTGCGGTGAGCACGGCGGCGACCCGACATCCGTAGAATTCTGCCATAAGATTGGTCTGGACTACGTTTCCTGCTCACCATTCCGTGTTCCGATCGCTCGTCTTGCAGCAGCACAGGCAGCAATCGCTGAAAAATAATTAAAATAATTTCAATTAAGAAATTGTAAGAATTGACCTTGTTGGTCTGATCTTTTTTCAGACCTTCAAGGTCTTTTTTGTTACAGCAAGGGTAAGTATATCCTCTTGTTTTTTTGATTATGCTTCAACATCTACATGACAACTACATGGAGAGATGTTATAATATGGCTAAAGCAGAAATGAGGTGAAGCTATATGATGTATCCATATATGACGTTGGCAGATGAGACTGAAATAGTGCATTCTCAAATTATCGAAAAAGATGGGATGAGAAAGGTTATAGTAAATTTTGAACGTCCGACAGAAGATGGATTTGATTCGGCAAGATGTGAATTACCAGACTATAAGTGGACAGACAGACAGGGATATTCGGATGAAGAAATAGCAATGTTTGAAGAACTCCTACACAGCAATGCACATTTGCTGTATAGATATGCGGAGAATGGAGGGATTCAGATTGCCTAAACTATTTACAGTAAGTGGATATACGGTATATTTCTGGTCTAGTGAGAATGGTGAACCAATTCATGTTCATGTGTCAAAGGGAAAGCCTACTCCTAATGCAACTAAAATCTGGCTTACAAAGTCGGGAGGATGTATTTTGGCAAGTAATGGAAGTAAGATTTCAACTAAAGAATTGAATGAATTAATGGAGTTTATATCAGCTCAGTTCTTTC
This sequence comes from uncultured Blautia sp., assembly GCA_945864225.1. Lineage (GTDB taxonomy): Bacteria > Bacillota > Clostridia > Lachnospirales > Lachnospiraceae > Blautia_A. Next base: position 34,130 of record CAMBAL010000021.1, read on the forward strand.
TTATTTGTTTAAAATGGAAACAAGCGTTTGTGATAGAAGAGATAAAATTCTATTGTTAAGAACCTTTGCCCCAAAAGAGGATAATTCTATTTGCTCTGTGATATAAATTGTGGCCCCATCCATAATGGATGGGGCTATTTATATGGAACGTATTGTGTTTTATCGTCTGTGCAATGCCGGAAACAGAATATCAGCACGGATGTTATTGACTTAATTTTTTCTGTAGTTTATAATATTATATACAATAGACCATAAAACGAATCATGGTCTACTTTTCTCGGGGAGGAATCAGATGAGACAGGGGAAGCGCTATCAGCGCATGGAAGAGACACGGGCGCAGGTGCTGCGGTGTGCGGTTGAACTATTTATGGAACAGGGTTATCGGGAGACGACCCTCGACCAGATCGCAAGTCGGATCGACCGCACAAAGAGCTCCGTACTACGGGCATATCATGATAAAGAAGCTATTTTGTACACACTGGTGACTTACATGTTCGGTGTACAGTTTTCCTGTATACGGTCAATATTAGGGGAAAAAGCGGATCCACTTTTGATCTACGGCGCTGAAACGGCACTGCAGCTGCATATCTGCGAGATCAGCGAACCGCTGCGGGATCTGTATACCGCGGCTTACACCCTGCCCACCACAATGGATTACATTAACAGAAACACTGCGAAGGAACTGCAGAAGATCTTCGGCAAATATCTCCCGGATGCGGCAGAAAGTGATTTTTATGAACTCGAGCTGATCTCCAGCAGCGTGATGCGGGGACTGATGACCCGCAGATGTGACATGTATTTTACAATAGATAAGAAGATTGCGCTGTTTCTGCGGTGTGCGCTGAAAATCTTTGATGTACCGGCAGTGGAGCGTGAAGCGCTGATCCCCAGGGTACTGAAAATGGAAATTGCTGCTCTGGCACGCAGTACGGTGGAGAACACGATACGGCTTGCCAGAGCGGGCTTTGATAAGGACACGCTCCGGGCTTCGGCTGAAGAGGACAGGGAGGTGGATGAATCGTGAATTATGAATCATCTCAGCGTGCGGCAGACCGTCTTGGAGTAAGCGTACGCTCTATTCAGAAGTGGGCGAAGGAGGACCGGATTCCCGGGGCCGTGCGTCACGGACGTTCATGGATGATCCCGACGGATTTTGTCCCTGTGGAACAGCCGGAAGAACAAGCGAAGACTGCAGGTCAGCCGGAAGAACAAGCGAGGCCTGCAGAACAGCAATGCAGCAGCGACAGCCGGGCGGCCCGCATTGCCATGCCTCTCCTGAACAGCGCCTATCCTGTGGGAAAGTGCCGCGAATTCATTGATTCGATACGGGATGAGGATGACAGGGCGATTGCGTGGGGAGAGTATTATTATTTCAGCGGTCAGCAGGAGCTTGCTGCAAAGATGATGGAACCCTACAAGGACAGCGACGACCCCGTACTTCGCTATTCTGCCAACCTTGTGGAATTCTTTTCCGGTTTTACTCTGGGGCAAATCGATCAGGCCATGCGCGCTTTCAGACAGCTGCATGAGGATATGGAGGCGGCTTTTCAGGCGGAGCCTGCACCTTTGCTTCAGGCGATGGGTGCATTTACATTCACGGCAGCCTCGGTTCTTCTGCACCTTCCCATGGCCTATGAGGTGGATCTTCAGCAGCAGATTTCTTATCTGCCGGAAGGCCTGAAGCTGTGGTCATGCTATTTACTGGCCCATAAGGCTTATCTGGAGGAAAACTACAGCGGTTCCCTGGCAATCGCGGAACTGGCGATGTCCATGAGCCGGAAGCTGTATCCGATTGCTTCGATTTACGTACATCTTGTGGCGGCCATGGATCTGATGAGCCTTAAGAGAGTGGAAGAAGCAAAGCAGCACATCGCACAGGCATGGACGCTTGCCCGCAGCGACGGCTTAATCGAGCCTTTTGGAGAACATCACGGGCTTTTGCAGGGCCTGATCGAGCTTTTCTTCCAGAAGGATTATCCCGAAGAGTTCGAAAAGATTATTGCCATAACTTATTCTTTCAGCGCAGGATGGCGCAAAATTCACCTCATGATTTCCGATCATGAGGTGGCTGACAATCTGACTACTACCGAATTCACCATCTCCATGCTGTACAACCGCGGCTGGACAGCCAAGGAAATCGCCGCGTATATGAACGTGGCTCCCCGCACCATTACCAATACTATTCAGATAATTTATCAGAAGCTGGGCATCTCCAGCAAGCGGGAGCTGGGACAGTTCATGCTTACATAAAACATCATTTTTTCTAAAAGCCGTTCGCTTTCGCGAACGGTTTTTTTACTATTGATGAATGTACAATGCTCAAATAGCTGTTAAATAAGTGTCAAATGTGTGATTAATGCTTTTCTGTGCAGCTTTTTAATAGTAAAAACAGCATCAAAATTACTCTGTGCAGATGGCAGATCATCCTGTATAATACTGCCATAAATTGGCGGAGGAGGCGATTTTATGGAAAAAGAGAGACTGAGACCCTTTTTTATTGACGGTGATCAGCTCACAGTGAAGTACCATTATGATGAGAAGGCAGAGATTTTCATCGGCCAGTTCCCTGAGTTCGAGGAGGAACCCAGGTACACACCCAACGGAAGACCGTGGAAGAGCGCCGTCAGCATCGGTTGTCCCTTTGCCGAAGGCAGATATGATGACTGCGGCTCCTGTCCCTGGCTGATCAAGGCGGAACCCCGGGACATCATAGGCGTCTGTTTTCACGAACGATTGCGCAGCAGGGCTTCACCGGAAAAGAAACCGGTAAGCGATATAGCAGCATCAACCGGAAATTGACAACAGGAGGAGAGAGATGAAAGATTATATGAAACGATTGATTTCGGTGCTCCTTGTGATTGCCATGACCACAACCAGCACCTTTACGGTCTTCGCAGAGTCCGGCGGCAGCGTGCAGAAGTCTGCCGGTGATGTGTTTTCCTTAGAGAAAGAAGACACAAAAAAGGAAATCACATGGGCACAGGCCGGCAGACAGATCGCCGGCATGCTGAGCTATATTGTCGAAGACGCGGCCAACATCGATCTGACCGTGCATTCGGAGCGGATCAAGGATCTGAGCCTTGAGGATGACAGCATTTATCTTGCGATCCTCGCAGAGGAAGGATATCTGCCCGAAGAACCCGAGAAGATCGATCCTGAAGCCGTCATCACGGAAGAGGAGTATCTGAGCCTGCTGGAAACAGCGTTCCCGACAGTGCTTGATTCGCAGACAGCGATCGATACTCTGCAGGGGGAGATGGATCCGGGCAACCTTGTCCTTATGGGAGATGATCTTTCCATCAGCACACTGCTTCCGGAACGGGTTGCAGTCGCGGAAGCGCAGCAGCTGTCCATGACCGCAGTCAAATCAGATGCACTTTCCCTGAATGCTGTAAGCAGTGTCGAACTGAGCGAATGCGAGATCGAACGCGTACATATCAGTGATACTGCGGTAGACGAAGAAGAAAGTGATTCGGAAGAAGAAGCAGATTCAGATAAAGAATCAGATTCAGAAGAAGCAGATTCAGAAGAAGCAGATTCAAATGAAGAAGCAGATTC
>CAMBAL010000022.1 GCA_945864225.1 uncultured Blautia sp.
TCGTCGGCAGCGTCAGATGTGTATAAGAGACAGTATTTATACCGGGAAAATCACCAATTGGAGTGAAGTTGGCGGTGAGGATATAGAAATCAAAGCTTTTCAGCGTCCGGAAACCAGCGGAAGCCAGACCATGATGCGCAAACTTCTGATCGGTGATGCACAGATGGCAGAGGCGGAAAAAGAAATGATCGCCTCCGGGATGGATGATATTATTGAAGCACTGAAAAAATATGATAATTCTGCCAATGCCCTTGGCTATTCTGTATATTATTATGCATCAGAAATGTTCCGTCAGCCGGGGTTGAAATTTCTTCAGATAGACGGTACAGAGCCAAATAATGAAACCATAAAATCCGGAGATTATCCACTGATCAATGAGTTTTATTGTGTAATAAATGAACAGTCCTCAGAGCGTGCTAAGGAGATAAAAACATGGCTTTTATCAGAAGAAGGACAGGATTTTGTGGAGGGATGCGGGTATGTTCCGGTTATGTAGAACTGATAAAAACAGACGATTTTTCAGAGTTACTGTCGCAGCCGTATGCCTTCTGACAGGCGGGATTTTTCTGACAGAAAATAAATGTCAGGGCGAAGAAATTGCCACGATTGACCCTATATCTTCCCGAACAATTGCCGGTACGGCAGCTCCGGACAGTAAAGATACTGCAGCAGATTTAACATCTGTGAATGATAAGGATACTGCAGCAGATTTCACGTCTGTGAATGACAAAAATACTGCAGTAGATGCAGAATATTCGGATGATACGAATGCTGCTGTTATTCCGCCTGTCTGTGGGGAGGATGAATATGTGCTGCTTTCTGTGGGAGATAATTACGCGGAACTATACGATGGGCAGGGAAATTATTTGTCGCAGTGCCGTGCCTGCATGGACAGTACTTATGAAATCTGTACAATAAAGAAAAAATATGTTCTGGACTATGCAGATGATACTGCGTGGAGTGTATACAGCATGCCGGAATTGCAGATCATTAAGGAATATCCTGTGGACGATTATCAGATTCAGATCAGTGGAGAGGTATTTCTGGTTACAGATCGTCATAGCGGGGCATTTGCATTGTATGATTGTCATGGTGATATTTTATATGAATCCGGGGATTGGACAGAAGGACAGGAATTCTATGATGAGGAGTCCGTTCCGGATAAATCTTTGCAGGAAGCAGGATATGAGGAGTCCGATTCGGATAAATATTCGGAGAAAGCAGAATATGAGGAGTCCCTGCAGAAAAATATCGATGAGTTCTCGATGAATGAGTATTTTCTGGGAAGGATTCTGGTGTTGGATGACGGATATCTGATTGGCTCCATCAGAATGACGGATGATGGATATTTTGCTGCCGGAAATCCGGTATGGGTCAGCAGAGACGGGAATCAGAGCAGAGTAATTACAGACGAGTATCTGACGGAAGAGTTTGCGGAATGGAATCTTCAGGAATTTGGAAATGATGTTTTTGTTTTTGACTGGAATGAAGATACCGGTGCGATTTATAATCTGGACGGAAATATGCTTCTGGGTGATATTGTATCGTATTTAAGTACATACGCGGATGATGAATTTTGTTCTGTATTTAATTCCGGCGAGAATTATCGGATATCTCTGGTGCTCAGAGAAATGGACGGAATGTGTCTGATTTATAATACCGATCTGGAAGAATGCGGAATCATGAATGTTCCTGAGGATGGATACTGGAGCAGCAGATATGCCGGAGGATTTGTAACAGGAGTATCTTACCGGCAGCTGGACGGAAAAGAATGTGAAGGCTTTGTAAAGTATCGAAATACCTGCTGGTACCCTTATGTCTCGGAGGAAAATGCAGGTGTGATCTATGCAGACGGGGAACAGATTTCCGTTCCTATGGAGCCGGGGGAAACTCTGAGTACCCTGAATGATGCCTATCTGATAAAAGGAAAGTATGTGGATGAAAACTATTCAGAACTTCTTATCAACCGCAAAACAGGAGAGACACTTCTGGAGTCAGAATGGAGAGAAAATGGAAATATTTATTTTACATTGGGGTCAGATTATTGTATCATAACAGAAGATAAGGAAAGTGATAACGGGTATGAAACAAAAATAAAAATCATGGATGAGGAAGGGAAGATCTGCTTTGAATCAGAGAATGTGAGGGCATCTGTCTGGAAAAACGGATATATTGTTCTGGACCGCGGAATCTACCATGGAATTGCTGACCGAAATGGAAACTGGATTATAAAAACTGTAAACGGATGGGAAGAATAGTAAATGAAAGATGCATGTACAATTACTGAATTGTATCGCCGGGTTGGAAAGACATTTCGCTCCATGGGAGCCGATCAGGTTGTGCTGCTCAGTTCCAGAAATAGCCCGGATTCATCATGTGAAATGATTCTGGAAATTGCTGTGGACGGGAGTGTAAAGGCAGAAAGTCTGCAGGAGAAATGCAGAGAATTATGGCCTCATATCGAGATAAAAATCACCTGTCCGGGAGAGGATTCCGACATTTTTTTTGAGGAAGAGATGATGTTGGATGGTATTCGATTATAAGAAATGCTAGAGCGTGTTTGAAAATTCATTTCCGCCATCTGCACGCCCTACTTTGCAGGAAATTTATCTCGCATTCGGTCAACATAGCCCGGAAAAATAAATGACTATTTATATCACGCAGGCAAGTAATATAGCCGGTTATTTATTATTCGATGTACTAAATCTTGTGATTAAAGTTAGATTAATAATAAGGAGGAAGACAAAGTGAATGGCAAGTTTATTACAAGAGATGATTTTCAGACAGAAGTACTGGAAAATGGTGTCGTAAGAACAATCAAGGGGTATATTGACGATCTTATGGTAGCAGAATTGATATGGAAAAAAGGTCAAGAGGGTGCAGTACATTCTCATCCACACCGTCAGTGTGATTATGTGGTAAAAGGAACCTTTGAGGCCAATGTGGATGGCGAAAAAAAGATTCTTGGCCCGGGAGAATGTTTTTATGTGGAGGCAAATGTACCTCATGGACTGATCGCACTGGAGGATGATGCTGTGGTTCTGGATATTTTTACACCGATGAGAGAAGATTTTATCAAAAAATAACCATGAATAGACAGCCAGGCATACAGAATGAAACTTCATTTCATTTTGTATGCCTGGCTGAATTTACAGAGAGCCGGGATGGCTCCTCAGTCTTTTAATCTTTTAATAATTTCTTTGTCAGTTTCTTGACTTTCTTTTTGCATTTCCCGCAGGCTTTTCCTGCCTTGGTGGCTTTTTTGACTTCTTTGAAAGAGGTGGCACCGTTTGCCACGGCACGGGCGACATCTCCTTTGGTTACTTTATAGCAGGAGCAGATGACTTTGTCCGGATTCATATTACAGTACCAGAGATGGTGCGGAGTATACACGTGCGCCGAGTTCGCTGTCCAGCATGTACAGGCTCTTCGGGTCATCGCCGAACAGTTCGAATTTCTTGATGAGACCGTCGGCATTGGTTTCTTCCTCACCCTGTTCCTTTACGAACCAGTCAAGGAACTGCATGGTACGGAAGTCCTTTACAGTATATGCTGCATCATAAATGTTATGGATCAGGCTTGTGACATACTGTTCATGTTTTAAGCCTTCTGCGAGTACCGCTTTGGCACTTGTAAGCTCTACAGCCGGTTTATCGATTGCTTCAAGAACAATTTTCTCTCCGTTGTTCTGCAGATACTGGATAAAGAGCATTGCATGGTCGCGTTCTTCCTGTGCCTGAATCTTATACCAGTTGCCGAATCCATCCAGACCATGATCATAATAATAGTTGGAGAAATCCAGATATAAGTATGCGGAATAGAATTCTTTATTTACCTGCTGATTTAACAGTTCTACTACTTTTTTGTCTAACATAATATGTCCTCCCTTAAGTGTATTGATTTTTGTCTTTATCATAACAAATTTTGCTTCATATGGGAACAATTTTCTCCGGAAAATATGAGTATTCTCATAAAAATTGAGTTTTCTCATAAAAATAGGCGGAGTGGTTGGATGCAAAATCAATACAAATGAATTGAAATAGCAATGATTATGTAATATAATAGAAAAGAAATGGAGGAATGATGAATGGCTAGTACAATTCAAATACGTGTTGATGATGAGTTAAAAAGCAAAGCAGATCAGTTGTTTAAAGATCTCGGAACAGATACAAATTCTGCAATCAGGATGTTTTTGACACAGGCTGTTGCAAATAACGGTTTTCCTTTTGAGATAAAAAGGGTAGAGCATAACCCGTATGCTGCTATGACAGAAGAAATGTTGTTAGAGAAACTTGAAAAATCAAGAGTATCTGCATCTCAGGGAAACTATAGAACTGCGGATTCTGTCATTGCCGATATGAGGGAAAAGTATGGATTATAAAGTAGTTGTAACAGCAGATGCAGAAGAAGATTTAAATCAATATATCAGATATTTGCTTCTGGTGAAAAAAAGCGAGCAGGCGGCGAAAAATGTTTTAGATGATTTTGAGGCTACTATTCAGAGTCTAAAAAATGTTGCAGGCAGTTTGAAACCGTGTGATAATCCACGATTAAAGAAATTGGGGTATCGAAGAATAAATTTTCTTTCACATAGGTATTTTATGATGTACAGAATCGTTGATGATATTGTGTTTGTAGATAATATTTTTCATGAATTGCAAGATTATGAAAATAAAATGATGTAAAAAGTAAAATCATACAGGAAGATCTGTTACCGTGAGAAGAGGTTCCTATGTCTTATTTTTTGCCCATTTTCTGGAAAAAGTGATTAAAAAACTATTGACATTTTGTTACAGGAATAACAGAAAAATCAATATCATACATCCGGATGACAAGAAATGACATATCAAATCAGAAAGAAACGTAGTATAATACAGCGGAGAATCATTTCAGGATGTTTGGATCACACAGGATTGCGTGTACTGAAATATCAAAATAATACCAGGGAGATAAGGGAAATGCGGGATCGTTTATTTGCGGACAAAATTTTTTGCAGGAAGCTTTTCCAGCTTACTTTGCCGATCGCACTGCAGAGTCTGATGCTGGCTTCGGTGGCAGCGGCGGATGCTATTATGCTGGGGAGTGTCAGACAGGATTCTATGGCGGCTGTATCGCTGGCAACACAGATACAGTTTATTCAGAATATGGCACTGAGTTCGATTGTCGCGGCAGCAGGTATTCTTGGAGCCCAGTACTGGGGCAAAGGCGACAAAAGGACAGTACAGGATATTTTTTGCATCAGCCTGAGGTACTGCGGGGGAGTTTCCCTTCTGTTCTTTTTGGGATGTGTCTTTTTTCCGCGTTATCTGATGATGATTTTTACGAATGAAGAGGTGCTGATCTCGATTGGAGTACGGTATCTCAGGGTTGCCGGATGGTCTTACCTGCTTACCGGGATTTCTCAGTGTTATCTGGCGATTATGAAAGTCAGTGAGCATGCATCGAAGACGGCGATGATCAGTTCCGGTGCAGTGATACTCAATATTGTATTGAATGCGGTGTTTATCTTCGGATTATTCGGAGTGCCAGCTATGGAAGTGCAGGGAGCGGCACTGGCGACCTTGATTGCCAGAATCGTGGAACTGGTATGGTGTGTGTCCTGTTCTCTGAAAGAAGGATATATCCGTCCGGACTGGAGCCGCTTTTTTAAAAGAAATGCGCTGCTGTCATCAGATTTCCGGAAATGTGCGTTTCCTCTTGTCGGAGCCGGGCTGTTCTGGGGAGTTGGATTTACTTCCTATACAGCATTTATGGGCCATATGGGGACAGATGCGGCAGCTGCGAATTCGGTAGCTTCCGTAGTCAGAGATCTGATCTGCTGTCTTTGTAACGGAATCAGCAGCGGCGGTGGAATTCTGGTTGGAAATGAACTGGGAGCCGGTAATTTGAAACGTGGAAAACTGTATGGAGACCGCCTGGTAAAACTGGCTTTTCTGTGCGGTATTCTCTCAACGGGAATTATGTTTCTGGCAACTCCGGCAGTGCTGCATTTTGTGAAGCTTACGGACCAGGCTGGCAAATATCTGGTTGGTATGATGGTTATTATGGCTGTTTATATGATCGGGCGAGCGGTGAATACGATCATCATTAATGGAATATTTGCGGCAGGAGGAGATACGATATTTGATCTGTACAGTCTTGCAGTGAGTATGTGGGGCCTGGCGGTTCCTCTGGCAGCAGCAGGGACTTTTCTGTTCCACTGGCCGGTACTTGTGGTGTATGCCTGCACCTGTCTTGATGAGGTCGGAAAGATTCCGTGGGTCATGATTCATTATAAGAAATATATCTGGGTAAAGGATCTGACGCGGGAGATTAATTGAGAGGGATATTGCATGGAATTTATTTTAGCGCAGAAAGAGCATCTGGAGGAGATGTGCAGAATTACCGCTGAGGCGAAGGCACAGCTGCGGAGACTTGGACTGGATCAGTGGCAGAAAGGATATCCTTCCAGGGAAATATGGGAGGAAGATATTCGGAATCAGATGGCATGGCTTGCTGTGGAAGAGGGAAAGGTTCTGGGCGTGTTTGCTTTCCAGACCACACCGGATGTTTCGTATGGGGAAATTGACGGCAAATGGTTGACGGATGGTGCATATGCTTCCATGCACAGGGTCTGTGTGTCTGAGGAAAGCAAGGGAAAAGGTGTTGCGGGAAAGATGTTTGCACAGGGATTTGCCATGGCAGAGAAGCTTGGGTTTGGTTCCGTCCGGATTGATACGCATCCCGGGAATATGCCCATGCAGCGTGCCCTTGGGAAAGCGGGATTTTTACCCTGTGGGACCATCCATCTGAAAGGCGGTTCGGAAGATGGAGATGCGAGAGTAGCGTTTGAGCGTGTGCTGTAGAGCGTGTATGTGACGCACATCTGTCGAAAAGCAATTTTTAAATACGCTCCAGTGCATACTGCAGAGAATCCTGAAGGTGCAGTTTCATCAGATCACCGGCTTTGGAATAATCCCCACTGCGATATGCGTGGTAAATTTCTGTATGCATCTGATTGATTTTTTTCTGAGGAGCCGTTTCTGTTTCATATAAATTGGAAAAAATAGTGAACTGGCTGCGGAGTTTTTCGGCAGCATGAGTCAGCCTGCTGTTATTGTAGTAATCATAAAACAGCAGGTGGAACCGGTCGGAATACTCGATCCATTGAGGAACATCCTCGGGAGAGAGTGTCATTGCTTCACGGATGGGAGTAGAACTGGGATGCAATCGCTGTGCCAGTGTGATATTCTTCTTCCGTCCGGGGAGAAAGGGAAGCATCCGATTGTGATGTATCCGGGAGAATGAAAATAAAAACGTTAAAAACGGGTGTCCGTATTGTGCGGACACCCGTTTTTTGACGTATATGATTGCGCAGGAGCGTTTTTCATTTTCCTGTGATATGAAAATACATTTTCGGCAGAATTTTTCCTGCTGTATCCAATCTTACAGATCAGTAATTTCGCTGTGAAGCTGCTGCAGGGATTTTACCTCGCCGCTTTTGTGTGTTTTGACATAACCGATGCCTTCTGCGGTTGCTTTTGCAGCTGCAATGGTGGTCATGTATGGAACCTTGGCTTTGATTGCGGCTTTGCGCAGGTAGCTGTCATCGTGGACACTGTCTTTGCCGACAGGAGAGTTGACAATCAGGTCGATTTCTCCATTGGTGATCATGTCCAGGATATTCGGGCGGCCTTCGTAAAGCTTTTTCACTTTGTCCGCCGGAATTCCAGCGGAAGTAATCAGGTCATAAGTCGTTCCGGTTGCTGCAATGCGGAAACCGTCTTCATGGAATTTCTGCGCAACTTCTACGACTTCTTCTTTATCTTTGCGGTTTACGGAAATCAGTACCGTTCCTTCTAATGGAAGCTTCAGCTGGGTTGCTTCCTGTGCTTTGTAGAATGCTTCGCCGTAGGAAGCGGAGAGACCTAAAACTTCACCGGTGGAACGCATTTCCGGTCCGAGGATCGGGTCTACTTCCTGGAACATATTGAACGGGAAGACTGCTTCTTTGACACCGTAGTAAGGAATCTTCTGTTCTTTCAGAGCGGGTACCGGGGATGGACGTCCGGTGAGCTCGGAGGTGATGATATCAGTGGCAACTGGTACCATGCGGATGTTGCAGACCTTGGATACCAGCGGTACCGTACGGGAAGCTCTCGGGTTGGCTTCCAGAACGTAAACCTTGCCGTTTTCGATGGCATACTGCATATTCATCAGGCCTTTGACATGCATTTCTTCGGCAATTCTGCGTGTGTATTCCTTGATCGTCTGTACATTTTCCGGAGAGATATGGACAGACGGAAGGATGCAGGCGGAGTCACCGGAATGCACACCGGCAAGCTCAATGTGCTCCATAACAGCCGGAACAAAAGCGTCTGTGCCGTCGCTGATGGCATCTGCTTCGCATTCCATGGCATGATTCAGGAAACGGTCGATCAGAATCGGACGGTCCGGGGTAACGCCTACAGCGGCTTTCATATAGCCGGCCATGCTCTCGTCATCATATACGACTTCCATACCGCGTCCGCCAAGTACGTAGGAAGGACGTACCATAACAGGATAGCCGATTTCTTTGGCAATGTTCAGAGCTTCTTCCACTGTGGTTGCCATTCCGGATTCCGGCATCGGGATCTCCAGTTTGTCCATCATTGCACGGAAAAGATCGCGGTCTTCTGCAAGGTCAATGACAGAAGGAGAAGTGCCCAGGATTTTGACACCGTTTTTCTCCAGGTCTGCGGCAAGGTTCAGAGGTGTCTGTCCGCCGAACTGTGCGATCACGCCAAGAGGTTTTTCTTTGCGGTAAATACTCAGAACATCTTCCAGAGTCAGAGGCTCGAAATACAGTTTGTCTGAGGTGTCGTAATCAGTGGATACGGTTTCCGGATTACAGTTGACGATGATTGTTTCAAAGCCAAGCTTCTTCAGTGCCAGGGAAGCATGTACGCAGCAGTAGTCAAACTCGATACCCTGACCGATACGGTTCGGGCCGCCGCCGAGAATCATGATCTTCGGTTTTTCCTGGGAAACCGGATTTTTGTCCGGTGCATTGTAGGTGGAATAGTAGTAGGCACTGTTTTCGGTGCCGCTTACATGAACACCTTCCCACGCTTCTTCCACACCAAGGGAAAGTCTGCGGTCACGGACAGTTTCTTCAGGAATTTCAAGAATCTGGCTTAAATATTTGTCAGAGAAACCGTCTTTTTTGGCCTGGATCAGAAGGTCATCAGACGGCAGGGAACCTTTGGATTTCAGAAGGGTTTCTTCCTCTTCCACCAGTTCTCTCATCTGTTCGATAAAATAGGTTTTGATTTTGGTAAGTTCAAAAATCTCTTCTGTGGAAGCACCTTTGCGGAGTGCCTCATACATGATGAAATGACGGTCGCTGGACGGAGTTCCCAGAAGTCTTAAAAGTTCATCTTTGGACATGGAGTCGTAACTCCGGGCGTGTCCGAGACCGTAGCGGCCTGTCTCCAGACTGCGGATGGCTTTCTGGAAGGCTTCCTTGTAGGTCTTGCCGATGCTCATGACTTCGCCTACTGCACGCATCTGAGTGCCGAGTTTGTCTTCTACACCTTTGAATTTTTCAAAAGCCCAGCGTGCAAATTTAATTACTACATAATCCCCGTCCGGCACATATTTATCCAGTGTACCGTACTTGCCGCAGGGGATATCTTTCAGGGTAAGTCCTGTGGCGAGCATTGCGGATACAAGAGCGATGGGGAAGCCTGTCGCCTTGGATGCAAGTGCGGAAGAACGGGATGTTCTCGGGTTAATTTCAATGACGATGATACGGTCGGAAACCGGATCGTGGGCAAACTGTACATTGGTACCGCCGATGACTTCTACGGATTCTACGATTTTGTATGCCTGTTCCTGAAGGCGTTTCTGGCATTCTTTTGAGATGGTCAGCATTGGTGCGGAACAGAAAGAGTCACCTGTGTGAATGCCTAAAGGATCAATGTTTTCGATGAAGCAGACGGTGATCATGTTGTTGTCTTTATCACGGACAACTTCCAGCTCCAGCTCTTCCCAGCCGAGAATGGATTCTTCCACCAGAACCTGGCCCACAAGACTGGCCTGAAGTCCTCTGGCACATACGGTTTTCAGTTCTTCTTTGTTGTAGACGAGACCGCCGCCTGCGCCTCCCATGGTGTAGGCAGGACGGAGAACTACCGGGTAGCCCAGTTCGTCCGCGATGGCAAGGGCTTCGTCAACGCTGTAGGCAACTTCACTTCTTGCCATTTCGATGCCGAGTTTGTTCATTGCCTTTTTGAATTCGATGCGGTCTTCGCCGCGTTCAATGGCATCTGCCTGTACGCCGATGATTTTGACGTTGTATTTGTCAAGAATTCCGGCTTTATTTAATTCTGCGCACAGGTTCAGGCCGGACTGGCCTCCCAGGTTGGGAAGGAGCGCATCCGGGCGTTCTTTCTTAATGATTTCTTCGAGACGTTCTACGTTCAGTGGTTCGATGTAGGTGACGTCTGCTGTCTCCGGGTCGGTCATGATGGTAGCCGGGTTGGAATTAACCAGGACGATCTCGTATCCGAGTTTGCGAAGTGCTTTGCAGGCCTGGGTACCGGAATAGTCAAATTCGCAGGCCTGTCCGATGACAATCGGACCGGAGCCGATAATAAGTACTTTATGAATATCTGTTCTTTGTGGCATGTCGATTTCCTCCTCTTGGCTTATTATATATGTAGCAGGGGGGGAAGGGCAAGAAAAATCTGTGCGGAATGAGGAATATAAATTTTTTATTGTTACTGTTTACTCCGTTCTCAGCAACAGACAAAGTGCGGAGAAATCCGTGTATCAGGATTTAAGCTGGTATATTCTGTGGAGATGGATTATAATCACTATTATAGGTATAGTAAAAAGTTCTGGATGAAACTTTGCTCTATGATAAAAGTCATGGGGAATTCGGTGGTTTGATGTGATCTTTGAAGATTGGAGAATGATATGAAAACGGAAGATATAGTATTTGGAGAAAGCAATGTACATCTGTATGGGAAAATATGGATGCCTGAAGGAAATCCCTGTGCGGTACTGCAGATTTCCCATGGTATGACAGAACATATCGGACGATATGAAAAAATGGCAGAGACACTGGCAAATCGCGGCATTGTGGTTGCCGGATATGATCTGCGGGGGCATGGACACAGCGGCAGTGATCCGGAATGTGCATCTTTTGGAGAAGGCGGATGGGAGGCCAGCGTTCGGGATATGCATCTTTTTTATCAGGAACTGAGGAATCGTTTTCCGGATATCCCTCATTTTATGCTGGGATTTTCCCTGGGATCATTTTTGCTGCGAGATTATCTGAGCTGCTGTAATGATGAGATAACGGGTGCGGTGATTATGGGAACCGGCCAGCAGCCCGGTATCGTACTTTCTGTACTGATGCAGATCGTAAAAAGGGAAATAAAGGCACATGGTTTCGACTGTTCCACGCCTTTGGTAGATAAAATGTCTTTTGAAAATTATAATCAGAAATTTGCTCCAAATACGACGCCGTTTGACTGGCTGTGCGCAGATGAGGAGCAGCGCAGTGCATACGGGGAAGATCCTTTATGCCGGAAGCATATTTCCGCAGGCTTGTTCTATCAGCTGATGGATGCCATGAGACGGACCGGAAAGAAGAGTACATACAAAAACTGGAATAAGACAGTTCCGGTTTTGCTGTTATCCGGTCAGCAGGATCCGGTAGGAGATTTCGGAAAAGGAGTACAGCAGGTAAAAAAAAGCATGGATAAAGCGGGCTTAAGAGAAGCAGAGGTTCATTTTTTCCCCGATGCGCGTCACGACCTGCTTCATGAAGAAAAAAGCGGAGCTGCAAAGGCGGCAGTTGATGTTATGCTGAAGTGGATTTCGGGAAAAACCGCTTCATAAGCCGGGAATTTGAGAAGAAAATGTATAGAAGTGATAAAAAAGTTGCCGATCATACTTTTCGATTCTTCCGCATACACTGTAAAAACAGCGTCTTCGGAGGCTTATCCTTGAAAGATTATATCGAAGAACGTGCAGTGGAGCTTGCGAATTATATCATTGAAACTAAGGCGACAGTACGCCAGGCGGCAAAAAAATATGGAATCAGTAAGTCTACAGTACATAAAGATGTCACCGAACGTCTCATCCAGCTGAATCCGTCACTTGCCAGACAGGCGAGGGCAGTGCTGGATTTGAATAAACAGGAGCGTCATATCCGCGGCGGTCTTGCGACCAGAGAAAGATATCTGCGTCTTGAACACAGATAGAGATTTATCGAAAGAATTTATGTAATGTGATATTGTGCAACGTAAAAATAAAATATATAATACAAAAGAAAATAAGCAGTAACAACGTACAGTAAAACAACGTACAATAAAGCAATTTTCAACCCCACTCTAATTAACAAAAGAAAAGAGTAAAATTATGAATATCAATCTGACAAAAGGCCCCGTTATGGGGTCTATGCTGTATTTTGCGGTTCCGATGATTCTGGGAAATCTGATGCAGCAGTGTTACAATATTGCGGATACTTTAATCGTGGGAAAGTATCTCGGTGCGAATGCCCTGGCAGCGGTTGGGTCGTCATTTACGTTGATGACATTTCTGACTTCAATTCTGCTGGGGCTTTGTATGGGAAGCGGAGCCGTATTTTCTATTCGATTCGGTCAGAGGGATGAACAGGGACTGCAGGATGGAATCTGCGGGTCATTTATCCTGATAGCCGTTCTGACGGCTGTTCTCAATATTGCTGCATTCTGCAGCCTGAACCAGATCCGTTTTCTGTTGCAGGTGCCGGAGGAAGTATGGGGAATTATGAGGGAATATCTGTCGGTGATTTTTGGGGGAATCACGGCAACTTTTTTCTATAATTATTTTGCATCGTTTCTTCGGGCGATTGGAAATTCCATGGTTCCGCTGATTTTTCTGGCAGTTTCGGCAGTGCTGAATATTGCTCTGGACCTGTGGTTTGTACTGGGGATTCACAGGGGCGCGGCAGGTGCTGCGGAGGCTACTGTGATTTCACAGTATATCTCAGGAATCGGGATTGCGGTATATGCAATTGTGAAATGTCCGCAGCTTCGTCCTGACAGAAGCCACTGGCATGTCCGGTTGAGCTGTATCCGGGAAATTGCCGGTTTTTCTGTCCTTACCTGTATTCAGCAGTCGGTCATGAATCTTGGAATTCTAATGGTCCAGGGGCTGGTAAATAGTTTCGGACCGGTTGTCATGGCGGCTTTTGCGGCTGCTGTAAAAATTGATGCTTTTGCTTATATGCCTGTGCAGGATTTTGGGAATGCTTTTTCGACTTTTATTGCACAGAATTATGGCGCAGGAAATGAAAAGAGAATTCAGGCAGGGCTCAAAGGAGCGGTAATGGCTTCGGCAGCCTTCTGTATTGTGGTGTCCATGGCTGTGTGGGTGTTTGCCCGCCCGCTGATGATGCTGTTTGTAAATGCCGGAGAAACGGAAATTATTGCGGAAGGAGTACGTTATCTGCATATTGAAGGTGCTTTTTACTGCGGAATCGGATGTTTATTTTTGTTATATGGATTATATCGGGCAGTCAGCAGACCCGGGATGTCCGTAGTTCTTACTGTGATTTCTCTGGGAACACGAGTTGTGTTGGCTTATGTGCTCTCTGCAATTCCTTCCATTGGAGTTGTCGGAATCTGGTGGTCAGTGCCGATTGGCTGGATTCTCGCAGATGTGACAGGTTTTGTTTATTATTTCTTTCATAGAAAAGAATTGCTGAGAATTCGCGATGATACTATTGGAGCGTAATTTGCAATAAACAAAAAACAAAGAAAAGTTCTGCGATGTAAATAGCCAGGTAAAAGGCAGTTTTCCGTAAAATTACAAAATCATTGGTATAAAAGATAACTGGCGAATTGTCATAAATTGTGATGCACATCTATCGGAAAGCTAAACCATCAAAAATAAAAATATTTCTCCTTGACGGAGCGTCATGGTTCTGCTAAAATCTTCTCGATATCAGGGAGTAGTTCGCATCTGCGGAAGATGTTATGTATCACGTCATCACGCCTTTCGGGGCCGGGATACATACTGAAATAAGGACGAGACTTTTATCGCATTTTTGTGTGCGGTAAAAGTCTCGTTTTTTGCATCTGAACGGGAGATGTCAGAGAAAAGATTGGAGGAATCGTATATGGAAATTGTGTTGCAGTTATTGCTTCTGGCAGTGGGATTTCTGATGCTGGTAAAAGGAGCTGACTGGTTTGTGGACGGAGCTGCAGGCATTGCGGAGAAATTCGGCATTCCGCATCTTGTGGTCGGTCTTACGATTGTGGCAATGGGAACCAGCGCACCTGAGGCAGCGGTGAGTATTACGGCAGCATTGAAGGGAAATGCAGGTATTACAATCGGTAATATTGTAGGAAGCAATATCCTGAATGTTCTGGTGATTCTTGGCATTGCATCTGTGATCGTACCGATCAAAGTAGCGAAATCTACCGTAAAAATTGAAATTCCGTACATGCTGGTGATTACATTTCTGCTGCTTGCGCTGGGCTGTACCGGGAATGAAATCGTACGATGGGAAGGTGTTGTCCTCTGGGCGGCATTTATTCTTTATCTGTCGTATCTGTTCTGGATGGCAAAAAAAGATAAAGCAGATGTGGAAGAGGAAACGGTCGATCAGCCGATATGGAAACTGCTGCTTATGATTGTCGTGGGACTTGTTCTGATTATGCTGGGAAGCGATTTCGCTGTAGATGCAGCAACAGAACTTGCAAGAATTTTTGGCATGAGTGAGCGCTTTATCGGACTTACGATCGTTGCTCTCGGAACCTCTCTTCCGGAGCTGGTAACTTCCGTTGCAGCAGCATGCAAGGGAAAAGCCGATATTGCCATTGGAAATATCGTTGGAAGCAATGTGTTTAATATTTTGTTTGTGGTTGGTACCACAGCACTGATCACCCCGGTCGTTTTTGAATCCAAATTTATAATAGATATGGTGATTTCCGCTGCGGCAGGAATTCTCCTGTGGCTGTGTGTAGTGAAGGATCATAAATTGTCAAGAGCAGGCGGTATTGTCATGCTGGTTTCTTATGCGGCATATTTTGTGTATCTGATCAGCTAGTAAATACCACCCTGGATGATACGAATACATCGAAAAATAAATGCCTGAAGCATGTTTGAAAATTCCACGGAACAGGATAAGGAGGAACGGAATGAGGCTGGAACAGGTGCAGGAAGCACTGAAAACAAAAAATATCAATTATCAGTATACGGAAGAGGACGGCTGCGGAAGTCTGGATTTTATGTTTCGCGGGCTGAGCTTTCATGTATGGGAATACGAGGATGGAGTACGCGGAGCAGAGACCAATGTGTTTTCCGCAGGGCGAAGCCGTGAGGTGGAAGGAGATTATGAAAAAACAATTTCTGATGAAATTTTATCATGGCCGGATATGATGGAGTAAGAGGTGAGAAAAATGCAGTTTGCGGATATTTTTGGTGATGGAAGTCAGTACAGAGAGCAGGTGTATGCTCTTTATGAAGAAGCATTTCCCGAGGAAGAGAAAAAACCTCTGGCTCTGATGGAGGATCTGGTCAGACAGGGAAAAATGGAAATGCTGGCAGTTACAGATGAGGGAGGATTTGCGGGGCTGGCAATGAATATGCTGGCAGAAAAAACGGCGCTTCTGGATTACTTTGCTATTGCACCGGACAGACGCAGCAGCGGCTGCGGAAGCAGAGCCATCCGTGCCCTCCTGGAACGTTTTCAGGGCAAAAAATACATTTTTGAAATTGAGATGCAGGATGAAACGGCAGAGAATGCAGAGGACCGGAAAAGAAGAAAAGCGTTTTATCTTCGAAATGGGCTGAAAGAAACAGGACTTTTTGCTAATGTATATGAGACGGACTTTGAACTTCTGACACCGGATGGAAGACTGACATTTGCAGAATATGTGGATATGCTGGAATATATTCTGGGGGAAGAGGGTGCCCGCTTCCTGCATCCGCGCCTGATCAGGGAAGGCGCGGAACACTGAAGCAACACGCTCTGGATCAGGAAAGGCGCGAAGCACTGACTGTGATGTTTTTCTGAAAATCTTTTGTATAATGCAGTTCGTAATCACTGGTAATGAAAATAGCTTCCGTATCCGGAATAGTTTCGATGAATTCCAGCCCTTTTTCATACCCCAGGGCAAAACAGGTGGTGCTCAGCGCATCGCCATCTACGGAATGATCAGAAACGATGGTAACAGCAATGAGATCATTTTTGTAAGGATATCCGGTCTGAGAATTCAGAATATGATGGTAAAGAACACCATCCTGTTCAAAAAAACGTTCATAAATTCCGGAGGATACCACGGATTTGTCGGTGATTTCCATTGCGGCTGCAGTTTCATTGCGGTCTGCAAACGGCTTCTGTACACCGATTTTGAAAGGCGTTCCATCCGGTTTGGCTCCGATACAGAGTACATTTCCGCCGAGATTGATGGTTGCGCTTTGAATTCCCTGAGAAACCAGATAATCTTTGATGCGGTCGGCGATATACCCTTTGGCAATGCCGCCAAGGTCAAAGGCGGTATCATCGGATTCCAGAGTAATGTTCCGGTCATGGATGGAAACGCCCTGAATACCGCATTTGGAAAGGGCATTCCGGATATCGGAATCAGCAGGAACCGTGGGCGTTTCGGAGGTGAAATCCCAGAGTTCTGTCAGCGGTGCAATAGCGATATCAAAGGCTTCATTAGATTTCTGAGTCCAGGAAAGCCCGATGGACAAAAGATCTGCCAGTTCTTCTGATACCTGATAAGTATCCGTCTGTCCTTCAACAGGAGTGAGTTCTCTGTGATTCAGCTGGAATAATTCACTGTCAGAAGAGGTTCTGCTGAATATTTTTTCGTATTTATCGCAGAGCTCCATGCATTGAGCAAGCAGAGCTTCATCTTCGGAATCATAAATCGTGATGGTGACAACCGTATTCAGCTTGAAGCTGGTGGAACGGATATAATCCTTCGCTGTTTCTTCGGAAACAGAAGCTTCGGAAGAACTGCCGGAAGAATTTTCGGAAGAGCATCCGGATATGCTGCATGCCAGAAGAACTGCGGATGTAAGGATGGCGGTGCGGAAAAAGGAAACGAAGCGGTAATGTATTTTTTTCATGGGAAATCTCCTGTATATTTTTTGAATGTCAGCGTATCATAAGCTTTTCATTTCAACAGCATTATATACGAAAAATATATTTCTGCAAAGTCGGGAAATCGTGGAGAGATGGTGAACAAAGTGAATGGCAATAAGGTCCCCCAAAAAAATATTTCAGAATCAGCAATCTGGAAATAACGGGAGATACTCTGCATAAGAGAGGTAGATATAATGAAGAATCATCGTATAAGTAACTGTGAGTACTGCATGAATTATTCCTATGATGAAGATTATGAATGCTATACATGTGAAGTGAATCTGGATGAAGATGAGATGGCCCGTTTTATTTCCGGGAATTTCAGCCAGTGTCCGTATTTCCGCATGGGTGATGAATATAAAATTGTGCGTAAACAGATGTAGTCCAAAAAACAAAGAATCTTTTCAAACAAAGAATTTTTTTAAGCAAAGAATCTTTTCAAAATCAAACAAAGAATCTTTCCAAAAACTCTTGACAGCGGTTGTACAATATGTTATTGTATCTAAGAACGCTGCCGAAGACAGTAGGTGCCGTAAGGCATAAGGGTTAAAACGCCTACCGAGGACTAAGTATTCTATTAAGATTACACAAGGTCTGATTGTCATGCAGTCAGGCTTTTTTATTTTGTACGCGGGTTTCCGCATCAGAATATTCTCATTGCGCGGCGGTATAAATCTATAAGGAGGTGTACCATTTCATGGCAAAAGTAGAACTGAAACAACCAATCGTAGAAGAAATCGCAAACAACATTAAAGACGCACAGTGTGTAGTTCTTGTTAATTACAGTGGTCTTACTGTTGAGCAGGATACTATTCTTCGTAAGGAATTAAGAGAATCTGGTGTTCAGTACAAAGTTTACAAAAACACTCTGATGAATCGTGCTTTTGCAGGAACAGCATGTGAAAGCCTTTGCAAGCATCTGGAAGGAACCAACGCTCTTGCAATTTCCGCAACAGACGCTACAGCACCGGCAAGAATCCTTGCTAAATATGCAAAACAGTTCCCGGCATTAGAACTGATCGCCGGTGTCGTTGAAGGCAACTACAATGATCAGGCAGGAATTCAGGCTCTTTCTCAGATTCCATCCAGAGAAGAACTTCTTGGCAAATTGCTTGGAAGCATCCAGTCTCCGATTACCAATCTGGCTCGTGTTCTTAATCAGGTTGCAGAAGCAGGCGGAGCAGAAGCAGCAATCGCTGCAAAAAGCGCTGAGGCTTAATTAGCCCGGTCACATTTCTAAAAATAGCCCGTATACAGAACGGGAAGAAAAATAATAAGATTATATGGAGGGAAATTAAAATGGCAAAATTAACAACAGAAGAATTTATTGCGGCAATCAAAGAATTATCCGTATTAGAGTTAAATGAATTAGTAAAAGCTTGCGAAGAAGAATTTGGTGTATCTGCAGCAGCAGGTGTTGTAGTTGCAGCAGCAGGCGGCGCAGCAGAAGCAGCAGAAGAGAAAGATGAGTTCGATGTAGAACTTACAGATGTTGGCCCGAACAAAGTTAAAGTTATCAAAGTTGTTCGTGAAGCTACAGGCTTAGGTCTGAAAGAAGCAAAAGCTGTTGTTGACGGTGCTCCGAAGGTTGTTAAAGAAGCTGCATCCAAAGCAGAAGCTGAAGACCTCAAAGCAAAACTTGAAGCAGAAGGCGCTAAAGTTACACTTAAATAATTTCAGCCGATCTTACACCCGTGAAGGCTCTGGATCCCAGACCTTCGCGGGTCTTTTTTTGTTTTGCAGGAAAATGTTTTGTATTTTCCTGCAATATAAAAGCCCTTCGGGCAGGAGCTCATTGTGGCGGAGAGAGAACATACTGCTGAAGCAATTTGCGGCAGGCGGAGAATCCTTCTGTATAATGAAAAGACTTCCGACTCCCTGTAAAATTATAAAAAACAAACAGAATTGTAATGAAAAGTTAAAACTATTGCATCAGGAACACTTATTTTGGAAAAGAAGCTGTGTTATAATATTTTTACTTATATATCGTGAAAAGAAGAAAAGGAAACGGAAAAGAGTCAACAGAGTGGGATGCATTTGTTGTCCCTGCCTGTGAGATACAGAGGAAGCAGGAGTTCATCTGGCAGGAAGAGGGAAGAAGATGAAAAGAAAAAAATATGCGAAATGGTTGAGCGTATGTTTGGCTGCAGCCATGTGTGTGTCCGGACCGCTGACAATGATTGAAGCAGAAGCGGCGACTGCGACGGTTGCGGATCCAATGAAAGAAGTTCTGGCTGAAGAGCGAGTGGAAGAGTATCTTGAGGAGGAAACGGAGGACACTGAGTGCGGGGAAATTCCGGAGGATTTTTCCTGGATGGATACAATGTTTGAAGAAGACGCGGAAAAAGAGAAGATGGAGGAGGCTGAATCCGGAGATGCCGCACTGGTACAGAACGGTGAGCCTTTGGCAGAAACCGCATCTCCGGATACGATAGAAACAGAAGGGGAAAATTCTGGGTCGGATCCTCAGAGTACAGAAATATTTGGGGAAACAGATCAGGATATCTGGCAGACGGAAGAAAACTGTCCGGACGATATGGAAGTGTTTCAGAGTCCTGTGGAGTTTCAGGACGGAGATATTTCTCAGCTGTACAGTGCCTCGTCAGAATTGACAGAACAGAATCCGGATGTGGAATTGTTTACCGCAGGGGAAGATACCAACATCAATCATGCGGATTCGGGAAACGCCTCCGGCAGTGTATTTTCAGATGGACAGGAAAAAACGGAAACAGAAGATAACACCAAAACAGAAGACAAAAACGGAACAGATTCCATTGGTGATGGCTCAAATCCGGGAATTACGGATGGGGAAGAAACGAAGAGCGAAGATGATCTGATACTTGGAGAGTCGGAAGCCACACTTGTCTTGAAAGAAGGAGAAGATTTTGTGGAAAGACTGAATATCCTTCTTTATAAAGCAAAAGATCTGGCAACGGATGACCATCCCTATAAAGTGATCATACCGCCCGGCAATTATGAAATAAAGGGCACGATCAGCATGTACAGTAATATGCATCTGTATGCGGTCGGCGCAGTTATGAAGAAGACCAGTACCAAAAAACAGATTCTGCTCCGTCTTGGAAATACGGAAATTTCCGAGGGCGGATATAACGGTTATCGCAACATTACAATAGAAGGCGGAACCTGGGACTGTAATTATGAGTCCTGTGCCAACAAAGAAGCAGACGGAGGTTTTGTCGGTTTCCGAATCGGGCATGCCACGAACGTGACGATTAAAAATGCCATATTCCTGAATAATCTGAAATCCCATTTTATCGAATTGGGAGGCGTCAAACATGCGCTGATCACAGGATGCAAATTTGAGGGATACTGGACACCTCATGAAACTACCGGGCAGGAATGCATTCAGATCGATACGTGTCTGGATGAGATTTTTCCGAGGTACCAGCCTTTTGATGGAACCGTCTGCACAGACATTGTTATTGAAAAAAATCTGTTTCAGAATGTTTTTGCCGGAGCGGGAAGCCACAGCATGGTATTTAATAAACCATATACCAAAATCATTGTGCGAAACAATACATTTAAAAATGTGAAAAAAAGAGCAGTCTGGTTTTTGAATTGTAAGGATTCAGAAACCAGCGGCAATACAATGACGAATGTGGGATCCGGTATTTATGTAAGTCCTATGAGGCAGACCCATGCACATCTCCTTTCGGGACAGACGGCCAGTTCCAAACAGAACCAATACTCGGAGAATGTAGTAGTATCCAAAAACAAAATTACGCTGGCAAAACCGTGTAATATTGCAGGGGTTCTCTGGAGAGGATATGGAGTTTATCTTGGCGGACAGGAAGCGGTGACTCCTACCTATCCGATTCCAAAAGGAGATTATGTTCTGCGGGGTGTTACTGTAACGGGAAATACCATCAAGGGATATGCAAACGGCATCCATCTGGCCCGTACAGCAAGCTGTAAAGTTACCAAAAATACCATTTCGCTTTCCAATCCGGGCGCTTTTACAAGCTTCGGAATTTACCTGGGTGGAAGCCGGAATAATGAAATCAGCGGAAATGTGGTATCCGGTGCATCCAATATTGGGATTTATATTTATACTACTTCTTCTTATAAATATGGAAGTACCGGAAACAAGGTGGTGAGCAATCAGGTGAAAAGCTGTGCGTCCGATGGAATCAGAATTTCAGCCGGAAGCCACAGTACCTCCATTGACAAGAATATATGCACCAGCAACAAGAAATATGGAATTGAGATTCACAGTTCCACGATTACTTCCATGACGTATAATAAAGCAATTACCAATGCCAAGTACGGGATTTACTGTTATTCTTCCACAATCAAGCTTCAGAAAAAGAATACGCTCCAGGCGAATAAGGGAACCTATGCGATTTATTTTTCCAAGTGTAAGGGGCAGGTGCAGAACGTTAAGAATTTCAGTATCAGTACGGTGAAAAGTACGACGAAGACAATCACAGGTACCGCCACCGGAGGAAGCAGTGTTTATGTTTATGTGAAGAGCAACAGTAAAAAACTGGGAAGCGCCAGGATCTCGAAGAACTGGAAATACACCGTTCCCATTAAGGCGCAGAAAAAAGGAACCGTTCTTCTGATCAAGGTATACGATAAATATGGAAATGCCATTACAAATGAAAAGAAGGTAGCCTGATGCTGCAAACCTATATGTCTGCATGATTTCAGGAACAGAAAGAAGGCAGACTGACACGGCAGGCATATTTGTCTGCAGCAATTGCAGCACAGGAAGCAACAGAATAATAAGAACAGATCGCGGATCAGTCTGCGGTAACAACAGGGGTCAAGGCAGTTTGGCCCCTTTCTTTTTCTGAGATTTCATACTTGCTCTGGCACAGTGGAATCAATTTATTTTTTGGAATAAAAAATATTACAAAAAATAAAAAAATGATTGACAGGGTTGAAGGTTTATGCTACAGTAAAGGATGCTATATTATGGCAAGATATGCCTGCTTATCTGAACAAATAAGCGGGATCATGCAGTAATAAATAAAAAAAACAGGGGTGAAACGTCAATGGAAAAAAACAGAATTCGTTCTGTAAAAACTGGAAAAAGCATGCGCATGAGTTACCAGAGACAAAAAGAAGTCCTGGAAATGCCGAATTTGATAGAAGTCCAGAAAGATTCCTACCAGTGGTTTCTCGACGAAGGATTGAATGAAGTATTTGATGATATTTCTCCAATCGAAGATTACAGCGGAAAACTCAGCCTGAAATTCATCGACTTTACATTTGACGAGAAAGATGCGAAATATTCGATTGAGCAGTGTAAGGAACGTGACGTAACATATGCCGCACCATTGAAGGTTCGGGTACAGCTGATTAATAAGGAAACAGGGGAAATTAAGGAAACCGAAATTTTCATGGGTGACTTGCCTTTGATGACTGCAACTGGTACGTTTGTCATCAATGGTGCAGAACGTGTAATTGTAAGCCAGTTAGTACGTTCCCCTGGTATCTATTATGCAATCGCACATGATAAAGTTGGTAAGAGATTATTTTCCAGTACCGTTATTCCTAACAGAGGCGCATGGCTGGAATATGAGACGGATTCCAACGACGTATTTTATGTAAGAGTAGACAGAACCAGAAAGGTTCCGATTACAGTGCTGATTCGTGCCCTGGGTATTGGCACCAATGCGGAGATTCTTGAATTATTCGGCGAAGAACCGAAGATTCTTGCAAGTTTCACGAAAGATACTTCTACCAATTATCAGGAAGGTCTTCTGGAACTGTATAAGAAAATCCGTCCGGGTGAGCCGCTCGCAGTAGAAAGTGCTGAGAGCCTGATCATGGCCATGTTCTTTGACCCCAGAAGGTATGACCTTGCCAAAGTCGGACGTTATAAATTTAATAAAAAACTTCATCTGAATAAGCGTATCGTAGGTCAGAAACTGGCAGAAGATGTCGTAGATGCTTCTACCGGCGAGATCATCGCAGAGAAAGACTCTGTTGTGACCAGAGAACTGGCAGATACCATCCAGAATGCAGCAGTTCCTTATGTATGGATTCAGGGAGAAGAACGCAATATCAAAGTTCTTTCCAGCCTTATGGTAGATATCCACAGCCATGTGGATCTGGACTGCGATCCGAAGGAACTGGGTGTTACAGAATTAGTATATTACCCGGTACTCCAAAAAATTCTGGAAGAAAACGACACCCTTGAGGATATCAAGGCGGCTATCCGCAGAGATATCCATGACCTCATTCCGAAACACATTACTAAGGAAGATATTCTTGCTTCCATTAACTATAACATGCATCTGGAATACGGCATGGGCAATGACGACGATATCGACCACCTGGGCAACCGTCGTATCCGTTCTGTAGGTGAATTGCTGCAGAACCAGTACCGTATCGGACTTTCCAGACTGGAGAGAGTTGTTCGTGAGAGAATGACCACACAGGATACGGAGAGTATTTCTCCACAGTCCCTGATCAATATCAAACCGGTAACTGCAGCAGTGAAAGAGTTCTTCGGTTCTTCCCAGCTGTCTCAGTTCATGGATCAGAACAACCCGCTTGGTGAGCTGACACACAAGAGACGTCTTTCCGCCCTGGGACCTGGCGGTCTGTCCCGAGACAGAGCCGGATTCGAGGTTCGAGATGTACATTACTCCCATTACGGACGTATGTGCCCGATCGAGACTCCTGAAGGTCCGAACATCGGTCTGATCAACTCCCTTGCATCCTACGCAAGAATTAACCAGTACGGTTTCATTGAGGCACCGTACCGTAAGATTGACAAGACAGATCCGCAGAACCCGCGTGTAACCGAAGAAGTTGTTTACATGACTGCAGATGAAGAAGATAATTACCATGTAGCACAGGCGAATGAGCCTCTGGATGAAGAGGGACATTTCATTCACAAGAACGTATCCGGTCGTTTCCGTGAAGAAACACAGGAATACGAGAAGAGAATGTTTGACTACATGGACGTATCCCCGAAGATGGTGTTCTCTGTAGCGACAGCACTGATTCCGTTCCTGCAGAACGACGACGCGAACCGTGCGCTGATGGGATCCAACATGCAGCGTCAGGCCGTACCGCTTCTTACTACCGAAGCTCCGGTTGTAGGTACTGGTATGGAGACCAAGACTGCAGTAGACTCCGGTGTATGTGTCGTTGCGAAAAAAGCCGGAACAGTTCTTCGTTCCACATCTACAGATATTACTATTCAGAACGATGACGGAACCAAAGAGAATTATCATCTGACCAAGTTCATGAGAAGTAACCAGAGCAACTGTTACAATCAGAAACCAATCGTTTTCCAGGGCGAGCACGTAGAGGCAGGACAGGTTATTGCAGATGGTCCTTCCACAGCCAATGGCGAGCTGGCACTGGGCAAGAACCCTCTGATCGGTTTCATGACATGGGAAGGTTATAACTACGAGGATGCGGTTCTTTTAAGTGAAAAACTTGTACAGGACGATGTTTATACATCTGTTCACATTGAAGAATATGAAGCAGAAGCCCGTGATACCAAACTGGGACCGGAAGAGATCACACGTGACGTTCCGGGTGTGGGCGATGATGCTCTGAAAGACCTGGATGAACGCGGAATCATCCGTATCGGTGCAGAAGTACGTGCCGGTGATATCCTGGTCGGCAAGGTAACTCCGAAGGGAGAAACCGAGCTTACTGCAGAAGAGAGACTTCTGCGCGCGATCTTCGGTGAGAAGGCACGTGAAGTACGTGATACATCCCTGAAGGTTCCGCATGGTGAATACGGTATTATCGTAGACGCCAAAGTATTTACAAGAGAAAACGGCGATGAGCTGTCACCTGGTGTAAATCAGTCAGTCCGCATCTACATTGCACAGAAACGTAAGATTTCCGTTGGTGATAAGATGGCCGGACGTCATGGTAACAAGGGTGTCGTTTCCCGTGTACTTCCTGTAGAAGATATGCCGTTCCTTCCGAATGGCCGTCCGCTGGATATCGTACTGAATCCTCTGGGTGTGCCGTCCCGTATGAACATCGGACAGGTCCTTGAGATCCATCTGAGTCTTGCTGCCAAAGCACTTGGCTTTAATGTGGCAACTCCTGTCTTTGATGGTGCGAACGAGAATGATATTCAGGATACTCTGGAACTTGCCAATGACTATGTAAATATTGAGGATTTTGAAGAATTCCGTGCAAAATATCAGGATATTCTTGATCCGGAGGTTATGCAGTATCTGGACGAAAACAAAGCTCACAGAGAACTCTGGAAGGGCGTTCCGATCTCGAGAGACGGTAAAGTACGGCTTCGTGACGGACGTACCGGAGAATACTTCGACAGTCCGGTAACCATCGGCCACATGCATTACCTGAAACTGCATCATCTGGTAGATGATAAGATCCATGCACGTTCTACCGGCCCATATGCTCTGGTTACTCAGCAGCCATTGGGTGGTAAGGCACAGTTCGGCGGACAGCGTTTCGGTGAGATGGAGGTTTGGGCTCTTGAGGCGTACGGCGCAGCTTATACTCTGCAGGAGATCCTGACAGTCAAGTCCGATGACGTTGTTGGTCGTGTGAAGACATACGAAGCAATTATTAAGGGTGAAAATATTCCTGAGCCGGGTATTCCGGAATCCTTCAAGGTACTTCTGAAGGAACTCCAGTCTCTTGCTCTGGATGTTAAAGTCCTTAAAGATGACAATACAGAAGTGAAGATCATGGAAACCGTAGACTACGGCGATACTGATCTGCGTTCCGTTATTGAGGGTGATTCCAGAGGACATCACGATGAAGAATCCCTTGGCAAATACGGCTTTACCAAGCAGGAATTCCAGGGAGAGGAACTGGTAGATATCGAGGAACCTGAAGACGAGGACGAGGATGAAGAATACCTGGAGTTTGAAGAATCTCTGGGTGATGACGAGGAATAGAAAGGGGAAAGAATACATGGCAGAAACAACAAATACCACAGAAACATATCAGCCAATGACTTTCGATGCCATCAAACTTGGACTGGCGTCCCCTGAGAAGATCAGAGAGTGGTCAAGAGGCGAAGTTTTAAAACCTGAGACCATCAACTACCGTACCCTGAAACCCGAGAAGGACGGACTTTACTGCGAAAGAATTTTCGGGCCAAGCAAGGACTGGGAGTGTCATTGCGGTAAATATAAGAAAATTCGTTACAAAGGCGTTGTCTGCGACAGATGTGGTGTAGAAGTTACCAAGTCTTCTGTCCGCAGAGAGCGTATGGGACATATCGAGCTTGCAGCTCCGGTATCCCATATCTGGTATTTTAAAGGAATTCCGTCCCGTATGGGACTGATCCTTGACCTGTCTCCGAGAGTACTGGAGAAGGTTCTGTACTTTGCAAATTATATTGTCCTGGATCCTGCTGATTCCGGTCTGATGTACAAACAGATTCTGACCGAAAAAGAATATCAGGATGCGAGAGAAGCATACGGAAGCAAATTCCGTGTAGGCATGGGTGCAGAATCCATCAAAGAACTTCTGGAAGCAATTGATCTGGAAAAAGATGCGGCAGAACTGAAGAGCGAACTTCAGGATGCAACCGGTCAGAAACGTGCGAGAATCATCAAACGTCTGGAGGTTGTGGAATCTTTCCGTGAATCCGGTAACCGTCCGGAATGGATGATCCTGACCGTGATTCCGGTTATCCCGCCGGATCTTCGTCCGATGGTACAGCTGGATGGCGGACGTTTTGCCACCTCTGACCTGAATGATCTTTACAGAAGAATCATCAACCGTAATAACCGTCTGAAAAGACTTCTGGAGCTTGGCGCTCCTGATATCATTGTCCGCAACGAAAAACGTATGCTGCAGGAAGCTGTGGATGCGCTGATCGATAACGGACGCCGCGGCCGTCCTGTTACCGGCCCTGGCAACAGACCTTTGAAATCCCTGTCAGAACTGCTGAAAGGTAAGTCCGGACGTTTCCGTCAGAACCTGCTTGGTAAGCGTGTTGACTATTCCGGACGTTCCGTTATCGTCGTAGGACCGGAACTGAAAATTTATCAGTGCGGTCTTCCGAAGGAAATGGCGATTGAGCTGTTCAAACCATTCGTTATGAAAGAACTGGTTGCCAACGGAACCTCCCACAATATCAAAAATGCCAAGAAGATGGTAGAAAAGCTTGAGCCGGCTGTATGGGATGTTCTGGAAGAAGTAATCAAAGAACATCCGGTTATGCTGAACCGTGCACCTACACTGCATCGTCTGGGTATCCAGGCGTTTGAGCCGATCCTTGTAGAAGGTAAGGCAATCAAGCTCCATCCGCTTGTTTGTACCGCATTCAACGCGGACTTCGACGGTGACCAGATGGCGGTTCACCTTCCGCTGTCCGTAGAAGCACAGGCAGAGTGCCGTTTCCTTCTGCTTTCACCGAACAACCTGCTGAAACCTTCTGATGGTGGTCCTGTAGCCGTTCCTTCTCAGGATATGGTTCTTGGTATCTACTATCTGACCCAGGAGAGACCTGGCAACAAGGGAGAAGGCAAGTTCTTCAAGAGCGTGAACGAAGCCATTCTTGCATACGAAAACAAAGTAATTACGCTCCAGAGCAGAATTCTGGTTCGCTGCACGAAGAAGATGCCGGATGGCACCGTACTGACCGGCAACGTAGAATCCACTCTCGGACGTTTCCTGTTCAACGAAATCCTTCCGCAGGATCTTGGATTCGTAGACAGAAGTGTACCTGGCAATGAACTTCTTCTGGAAGTTGATTTCCTGGTAGGTAAGAAACAGCTGAAACAGATCCTTGAAAAAGTCATCAATACTCACGGCGCAACCAAGACTGCCGAAGTATTGGATGCAATCAAATCCACAGGTTACAAATATTCCACACGCGCAGCCATGACCGTATCCATTTCCGATATGACCGTGCCGCCGCAGAAACCTGAGATGATTAAGAATGCCCAGGATACCGTTGACCTGATTACCAAGAACTACAAACGAGGCCTCATCACCGAGGAAGAGCGTTACAAAGAAGTTGTAGATACCTGGAAGAAGACTGACGATGAACTGACCCATGCCCTGCTTTCAGGACTGGATAAGTACAACAACATCTTCATGATGGCTGACTCCGGTGCCCGTGGTTCCGATAAGCAGATCAAACAGCTTGCCGGTATGCGTGGTCTGATGGCCGATACAACCGGTCACACCATCGAGCTCCCGATCAAGTCCAATTTCCGTGAAGGTCTTGACGTACTGGAATACTTCATGTCCGCGCACGGTGCACGTAAAGGTCTGTCCGATACAGCGCTTCGTACCGCTGACTCCGGTTACCTGACAAGACGTCTGGTAGACGTATCACAGGATCTGATCATCCGTGAGACAGACTGCTGCGAGACCAGAGATGAGATTGCCGGAATGTATGTACAGCAGTTCTCAGACGGCAAGGAAGAAATCGAGAGCCTGCAGGAACGTATTACAGGAAGATATTCCTGCAACACCATCTATAACAAAGACGGCGAAGTTCTTGTAAAAGCCAACCATATGATTACGCCGAAGCGTGCAGCCCGCATTATGAAAGAGGGCGTCAGCGAAACAGGCGGAGCAATCGATAAAGTGAAGATCCGTACCATTCTTACCTGCAGATGCAAAGTCGGTATCTGTGCAAAATGTTACGGTGCCAACATGGCAACCGGTGAGCCGGTACAGGTTGGTGAATCTGTTGGTATTATCGCAGCACAGTCTATCGGTGAGCCTGGTACACAGCTTACCATGCGTACTTTCCATACCGGTGGTGTTGCCGGCGGCGATATTACACAGGGTCTTCCTCGTGTCGAGGAGCTTTTTGAGGCAAGAAAACCGAAAGGTCTTGCTATTATTACAGAAATCAAAGGTGTTGTTACCATTAACGATACCAAGA
The DNA here is from genome assembly GCA_945864225.1 of uncultured Blautia sp. Taxonomy (GTDB): domain Bacteria; phylum Bacillota; class Clostridia; order Lachnospirales; family Lachnospiraceae; genus Blautia_A. The sequence continues at coordinate 28,959 of CAMBAL010000022.1, forward strand.
AGAAACGTGAGATCATCGTTACAGATCCGGAGACAGGTGATTCCAAGACATACCTGATCCCATACGGTTCCCGTGTGAAGGTTCTGGACGGTCAGGTTCTGGAAGCCGGTGACGAGCTGACAGAAGGTAGCGTGAATCCGCATGATATCCTGAGAATCAAGGGCGTACGCGCCGTACAGGATTATATGATCCGTGAAGTACAGCGTGTATACCGCCTCCAGGGTGTTGAGATCAACGATAAGCATATTGAGGTTATCGTACGTCAGATGCTGAAGAAGATCCGTATTGAGGAGAATGGAGATACCGAATTCCTTCCGGGAACTCTCGTAGATGTACTGGAGTATGAAGAAGTGAACGAGAATCTCGAAAAAGAAGGAAAGACTCCGGCTGAGGGCAAACAGGTAATGCTTGGTATTACCAAGGCATCTCTGGCAACCAATTCCTTCCTGTCCGCTGCTTCCTTCCAGGAGACCACCAAGGTTCTGACAGAAGCTGCCATCAAGGGTAAAGTTGACCCGCTGATCGGTCTGAAAGAAAATGTTATCATTGGTAAGCTGATTCCGGCAGGTACCGGTATGAAGCGTTACAGTGAAATTGCACTGGATACCGGTGAAGAAGAAAAAACGGTAGAAATCGATGAGATGATGGATCTGGAAGAGGATATTCCGGAAGAGGATATTCCGGAAGAAGAAGTGATGGAAGACATCGTAATTGATGATGAAGCAGAAGAAGCAGAAACTTCCGAAGCTGAAGATATCATTTTACCTGAAGAAGAATAAAAATAAGAAGAAGCCTTTTGTCGCGTATGCGGCAGAGGGCTTCTTTTTACAATAAAAAGTACCGGTCAGAAGATAATTTGCAAAATGAATAAGAGCTTTGTGAACAGATAATCTACAAATGGAATAAGAACCTTGTCAGCAGACATGTTTTTGAATCCATTCTTTGGTAATATAGGGAATGAAGAGAAAAATACAGACATGGCTACCATTTCTGATATAATTTGTTATAATATTTTGTGAAAGAAAATGCTGCTGCAGAATAAAAACAGGCACACGTACATTCATGAAAATGGATGTTCGGGGAAGGTGCAGAGGTGAAACTTATGGATAGGGAATTGCCGGTCTCTGTATGGCCGGAATGGAAAATTGTTGAAAAGATCGGCGAAGGATCTTTTGGAAAAGTGTATAAAGCACAGCGCATGGAACGTGATAAAGCATTTTATTCCGCAATCAAGATTGTCTCGATTCCTTCTAGCCGCAGTGAATTGAAGAGTATACAGTCCGAACTGGGAAGCGACCAGTCTGTCAAAGAATATTTTCAGAATCTGGTGGAAGATTGTATTCAGGAAGTCAATATTATGGAAGATTTTCGGGGCAATTCCCATGTAGTGGCTGTTGAAGATTATAAAGTGGTGGAATATCTGGATGATATTGGGTGGGATATTTATATCCGCATGGAGTATCTGACGGGATTTCTGGAATATTGTGAAGGGAAGCAGCTTAGTGAAAAAGAAGTGATCCAGCTGGGCATCGACCTTTGCAAAGCTTTGGAATATTGCAGAAAGATGAATATCATTCATCGGGATATTAAGCCGGAAAATATCTTTGTATCCAGATTTGGGGAATTTAAACTGGGAGATTTCGGAATTGCGCGTGAGCTGGACCGGACGCTGAGTTCCTTTTCCAAGAAAGGAACGTATTCGTACATGGCACCGGAGATGTACCGGGGTGAGAAGTATGACAGCCGCGTGGATATTTATTCCCTTGGGATTATGCTGTATAAACTTCGTAATCATAACCGGCTGCCGTTTATGGATCTTGAGAAGCAGCTGATTACCTACAGAGATAAAGAAAATGCATTGAACAAACGAATGTCCGGAGAGATACTTCCTGCTCCGGTTGATGCAGGAGAAGATCTGGCGGCTGTGATTCTGAAAGCCTGTGCATATGACTGCGAGGAACGGTATACTACTGCAGAGGAATTCCGGGAAGAACTGGAAAGAGTAAAATATCGTGTTATGTCAGAACCATTGCAAGAACGGAAGAAGGTTGGATCAGGAACGCGAGCAGCGGGTAGCCAGATACAGAAATCCAGATCAGGTTCACGTTCCACGGACGGTCAGATGCAGAAGGCCGGAATAAGTGCGCGAACTGCGGGCGGTCAGGTGCAGAAAACCGGAGCAAGTACACAAGCCGAGAGTAACCAGTCGAAGAAATCCGGAGCAGACTCCCATCTGGTCAATGAACAGGAATATGAAACAAAGTCCGGAAATTCAAAGACGCAGATGAAGAGAAACCGGGAGGGATATCTGGAATTTTCTGAAGCTACCAGAATTAAGCCCAGGAGAAATTCTGCGGAACAAAAAAAGAACGGATCACAAGCATCATCCGGAACAGATCGAACCGGAACAGATCGAACCGGAACTACCCGAACCGAAACTGCTCACACCAGCTCCGCAGAAACAGACCAGACATTTTCTGCGAAGAAACGCAAAAAGAAAGATCAGACAGGAAATTTGCCTCTGCTCATTGCCGTTATTGTTATGACGCTTGCGGTAATTGTGATGACCGTTGTATTTTTCCGTGTTTTGTTAGAAAACCGCAGGACATCCGCACAGTCCGAAAGTCCGACAGGGCTTGTGGAAATGCTTGACAGCGATATGGCAGATGAATCCGAAAAAGAAGGCCTTGCGGAAGATCTTACAGTCATCCGTGAACGTGCATCAGAAATCGTCAATGAACTGGATACTTATCATTGGATCGGAACAGAGAAGGATGGAAGAATTACATACCTGAACACCGTCGGGGAATTGCGAAAGATACTGATTTATCCCAATTCTTCCAAGGACGGATTGTATGAAGAGTATTATTTCTGGGATGACCAATTATTTTTTGCGTATATCTGGGCGGACAGCACGATTGATTCCGATCTGGACGAAGGCGAGATTCGGGCAGATTATTATTATTACAAAGACGGAAATCTGATCCGCTGGATTGATGAGAACAATATGTGTCACGATTACGAAACAGACAATGAAGAATATCATACGCTTGGTGAAAAATACTGGAACCGAGCCCTGGAATATTCCAAGGGATTTGAGTAGAATGGATGTGAGGGTAGAACATGGCTTATCAGATGGAATACGCGTATACCAGTCATACTGGCAATGTGCGTGCAAATAATGAAGATAATTTCTGGTGCTGCGGAGAAACCATGGGAGCCTTTAACCAGGGAACCGGAGGTGTACGTACCGGAAGAACTGTACAGTCAGATTATCCGCTGTTTGCCGTTTTCGACGGGATGGGCGGTGAAAGCTGCGGCGAAATGGCAGCCTATCTTGCGGCAAATGCATGCGGAAGGCATTACCGGGAAAACCGCGTCTCTCTGAAAGAACAGCCGGAGCAGTTTCTGGATGAAATTTGTCAGGATATGAACCGTGCAGTCTGTGAATACAGTCAGGAAAACCGTATCCGGATTATGGGGACTACTACGGTGATGCTGGCAGTAAGTGAGGGAAATCTGTATGCCTGTAACGTAGGTGACAGCAGACTTTATGAAATAAGGAAGAAAACCGGAGAACAGGAAGGAAACTTTCAGCAGATTTCCATCGACCATGTACTGCGCGGAGGTCCGTTTTGCAAAGCGCCGCTGACACAGTATGTGGGAATCCCGGAAAATCATATGGGGCTGGAACCCTCCGTGCTGAAACTGGAAATGAAGCCGGGAGTAAGATATCTGCTTTGCTCGGATGGCGTGACCGATATGATTGCGGATGAGGAAATTGCAGAGATCATCGCAGGAGAAACGACGGTGCAGAAAGCAGTGGAAACACTGCTGTGCAGGTCTCTGGAAAGAGGCGGAAGGGATAATGTGACCATGATTTTGTGCGAGGTCACAGAGGAGGAGCGCAGACCAAGGCTGCTGAGATGGCTGGAGAACAGAATAAAGAAAGAGCCTGTGCAGTCAGGATACTGATACAGGATGGTTATGGGAGATGATGGTATGAAGAATCGAATGCAGGATCTGGATTTTGAGCAGACAGTGGCATTTGACACTGTCAAAGATTATGAGTTTACCAGAAGGGCGGCACAGCGTTTTCGGCAGGTTGTCAGTCTGGAGGATTTTGAAGATGAAGATGCGGATGTGATTTTTCATTATTTATATAAGGAAATGGAGCTGGTTTCCTTTGGGGATCATCTGAAAAGGTATATTTATGAGCGTGCGGGTCTGGAAGAACCGTTCAGTGAAGTCAGCAAAGAGGTCTACCGGGATATTGTGGTGGAATCCTTTCACGAAACCTGTACGCCCAAATCCATGAAGCCGACTTCTGCGAAGCTTTCCTCACTTGTAAATAACTGGCTGAGCCAGGCATCTGTGAAGCGGGAGACCGTGTTTCTCCTCGGGTTCGGACTTCGCATGAGTGTGGAGGATGTGTCGGATTTTCTTACCAGAGTACTCAGAGAGCAGGATTTTGATTTCCGAAATCCGGATGAAGTGATTTACTGGTTTTGCTATTCCAATCATTATGAATATTACAAGGCACAGGAATACCGGGAACGATATGATGAGCTGGAGCCGGAGAAAGACAGCGGGGATGCTGCCAGAATTTTTGCCGGTGGGCTGTATCTGGATACGGAAGAGAAGTTGTTGGAATATCTGGCGCATGTGAAATCCGGCGTAGAGGATCCCATGTCAGAGAAAAGCCAGGCATTTCAGGAGTTTTGCCGGCTTCTTTACCGTGCAAAGCAAATCATCGCTGCTATGTATCAGCAGGATGAGGAGGAGAAAAAACGGGGGAAAGTGTGGACAGCTGATGATATTTCTGCATCAGATGTGGAAAAAGTAATCTGCAGCGGAATTCCGATCAATAAGATGGGAAATCTGAAAAAAATGTCAGCCTCCATTCTTGCCAGACATTTCAGCCAGAAACGATTCAGCAGGCAGAGAATCAACAGTATTCTGAAACATAATTTTCCGGTGGAGCGTTTTGACCTGATCACACTTGAATTTTTTATTGTGTCGCAGGAAATGGCAGATGAGGATCCGTATCAGAGATACCGCCATTTTCTGGAAGAAATTCAGGGGATTCTAGAGAAATGCGGAATGAGCGAAATCTACATAGTGAATCCATATGAATGCTTCCTCCTTATGTGTCTGCTGACAGACTGTCCGTTGGCAGTTTTCTCGGAAATCTGGGAAATGTCCTACGAGGAATCGGAGGAAGAGTGACAGGGTGGAGAAAGAAGTAAGGAACAGGCACCGGCAAAGTCTGCAGGTATGAAAACATACGGACTTTGCCGGTGCCTGTTATTTAGTGGAGTTATTTACGAAACGATGTATTAGTATAAGCCACGATAAATAATCATATGTTTCGCTGGGCTGCTTTTTCGATAGTACAGCTGTAAAAGCATCCTCACCGAAACAGTAAGGTATTTATCGTGGCTTATACTGGATGTTATTCGTTATAATAACCGTAGATCAGTCGTGAATTCTCGGCGATGTTTTCCTGGGCGGAAAGAGTATCTGTGAGGTTTTCGGACATGAAGCATACCACAAGGTCAATGCCCTGAGGGGTATTGTAAATAATTCCGGCATCATTTTCCACGTCAGTGAGTTCACCGGTTTTGTTGGCAACCTGGACGCCTTCCGGCAGGTCGGCAGGAATCTTGTTGACCCGCTGCTGCTGTTTCAAAAGCGCGAACATAGAATCGGCATGGGATAATGTGGAGTCTGTGGCAATGCCGTTGTTCAGGTAATAAATCTCTTTCAGGAATCTTCCGCAGTCTCTGACAGAAGTGTAATTATCACCGTTTTCTTTGCTGTGAAGAAGCAGGCGTCCCATGGAAGTTTCGGTATAACCGTGAGCCTGGCAGAAGTTGTTGACCATTTCCATACCGTTGGCATCATCCCCGCTTCCAAGCCAGTTGACCAGGGTGTTGGCGGCATCATTGTCGCTGACTGTAATCATGGCTTTCAGATTGGAGTCAATCTGCTCTTTGCCGTGGAGATTTACCAGAGAATCGTAGTTTTCGTAAACCGTTCCCATGATATAGAGTTTGATCAGGCTGGCAGCCTGCATGGCCCCCCCGCCGATGATTCCTTCGGAGCCTTTGTTCAGATTGCAGACGTAAACAGACCAGTTACCGTTGTTCTGCGGGAGAAGCGGCTGTATCTGAACGAGGAGAGAATCCATACTTTCGTCCGTATTGTTGGTAAAAGTCGTATTTCCTTTGGAAGGAGAAAGGGTGCCCTGTTCTTCCATACTTTCTTCTGGAATTGCCGGTTTCTGCGGCCCCTGAACTTCACCGGACTGAACAGAAGCTTTTTCTTCTTCGGCTTCTTTTCCCTGAAGATTTTTTAATTCTTCTGCTTTCTGGCTTAGGGTAGAAGCGGAATCGGAAATATCGACCACCGTCTGCTGGAGCTGAGAAACTCTTGACTGCAGCGAGACCAGGCGGTTGAGTGAAACAAGTGTCACAGTGCCAAGTGCCACCAGAGAAACAGAAAGCACTCCGATGACTACATAGGGAACGCGGAATCTCTTGGGCTTGCTGGCTGCATCTTCCGGCATCGCAGGGGTGTCCGCGGAAATATCTGTGTCAGAGAGAGTTGCTGCTCCTGTGGAATCCTCTGTACTTGTGGAAACTGTTACACTTGAAGCATCAGTCGGGATGATTCCGTTGGAGAAACCATCTGTGATGGATTCTGATCCTGTTGTGAATTTCAGACCAACTGTTTTGGGGGAGTTAGTCGTATTTTGGGAAGAAACTGCGTTTTGCGTATCGACCTTATTTTGAAAGCGGTCGGCTATTTTTGATTCAAAAGTTGGTTTTGTGTCAGCTTCGTATTCTGAATGGTCAGCGTGTTTTGCTTGAAAAGCAGATTGTGTGTCAAATGCTGATTTTTTGTCCAATGTGGGTTGGGAGAAATTATCATCCGAGAAAACGCTATCGGAGAAATCATCGCCCGAGAAATCATCATCTGAGAAATCGTCATCCGAGAAATCATCGAATGCATCTCCGAAATCTGTCTGGAGTTCCCTGAGAAGTTGATTTTCAAGATCCTCGACGAAGTCGTCATCCAGATCGCTGTTCAGCGTGTGCCTGACTTCTTCTTCCAGGATATCATCAAAGTCTTCCAAGGCTGTATCGATATCAATCGTTTCTACGTCAAAGTCATCGTCATCGACAGAAAACAGAGTTTTTTCATCTGAATCAAAAGCAGAAGATGTATCAGAGCTTCTTTCTTTAACAGCGTTGCATGACCGCTGCTGTTTTATGCTGCTTTTATCATTTTTCATTCCAATAATCCTTTCTTCGACTGTTTATCGTACGAAATATTGTGTTAATGTTGATTGTGTGAATACGGTAATATTTTTAATAGCACGAAATACAATATTAATGATTATAGTATAAAATATTATATTATTTCTAAGTTAAAAAATATTATACAATCGTTTATAATAAAACAAATTTTTCAAGTTGAATACTAT
>CAMBAL010000023.1 GCA_945864225.1 uncultured Blautia sp.
AGATCTAGTACGGTCTCGTGGGCTCGGAGATGTGTATAAGAGACAGGGATCACGGAGAGAAAAAAACTCTGCATTATATCCGACATGTGTATCTGAAACGGAATGCAGGATAATTCGGGTTCTGTACAGGGTTTTACGTAAGCATAAAAATACAAAATAACCTTATAAAACGGAATAAATATGAAAAAATATGCAAAAAAACGGGGGAATTGTTAAATTTCTCCGTTTTTTGGGTTGCAATGAACTGGTATTCTGTGGTAGAGTGTATGGTATCGTTACTGGGAATGGAGTGAACAGTAACATACTATTTTTTACTATATTTACCAAGAGGAGGAGAGCGTATGAATAGTACAAAAATGATTATTTTGTCCGCATTTGCGGCATACCTTCTGCTGATGATCGTGATTGGCATTGTGTATATGAAAAAAACAAAGAATTCGGAAGACTATTTTCTTGGCGGCCGTGGTTTGAATGCCTGGGTAGCAGCTTTGTCCGCACAGGCATCTGATATGAGCGGATGGCTTCTGATGGGGCTTCCGGGTGCGATTTATGCTATGGGAACCGGACAGGTGTGGATTGCAGTCGGTCTGTTTATAGGAACGGTGTTTAACTGGGTATGTATTTCAGGAAGACTGCGCAAGTACACTATTGCAGCCAACAATTCCCTGACGATTCCGGCATATTTTGAGAACCGTTTCCGTGATAAAAAGAAAATACTGCTTCTGGTTTCTTCCATTGTTATTGTGGTATTTTTCCTGGTGTATACGGCATCTGCGCTTGCAGCAGGAGGGAAACTTTTTAACACAGTATTTGGAATTGACTATCATGTGGCACTGGCAGTTGGTGCGGCAGTAATTCTCTGCTATACCTTTATGGGAGGCTTTATGGCAGTCTGTGTGACCGATTTTATTCAGGGCACTCTGATGCTGGTAGGACTTCTGATCGTTCCGATCATTGCCTATTTTATGCTTCCGGGAAATCTTTCCGGGATTCTGGATCAGAGTGGAGTTGTCGGTGGATCGGCTTCTTATCTGAATCCTCTGATGAACGGAGAACGTCCGTATACATTTGTGGAAATCTTTTCCCAGCTTGCATGGGGACTTGGATATTGTGGAATGCCGCATATTCTGACCCGTTTTATGGCTGTGAAGAATGAGACGGAACTGAAGAAATCCAGAGTGATCGCCATTGTATGGGACATTCTTTCTCTTGGTGCTGCGTGCTTTATCGGTGTGATCGGACGTGCATTCCTGTTTCCGGAAGTTCTGGGCGAGAACGGAGCTGCATCTTCTGAGAGTGTATTCATTGAGATGATCAGCAAGCTGTTCACAGAGAATCTGGCACTGCCTTTTATTGGTGGATTGTTTCTCTGTGGTATTCTGGCAGCTATCATGTCTACCGCGGATTCCCAGCTTCTGGTAACAGCATCTGCAGTATCTGAAGACCTGTATCACAGCTTTATTGACAAAAAGGCAGATGCAAAGAAAATTGTAAATGTGAGCCGCGGAACAGTTGTAGTCGTCTCTATTCTTGCATTTGTGATCGCATGGAATCCGAACAGCAGTATTATGGGTCTTGTGTCGAATGCGTGGGCCGGCCTGGGATCCGCATTCGGACCGATCGTTCTTCTGTCACTTTTCTGGAGAAGAACAAATCTGGCAGGTGCGATCGCAGGTATCGTTTCCGGTGGACTTACCGTCATTATCTGGGATTACATTCCTCTTATGGGAGGTCAGACACTGGGAAGTGCAACAGGACTTTATTCTCTTGCTGTGGGATTTGCGATCAGCACACTGATGATCGTAATCTTCAGCCTTGCAACGAAGGCCCCGTCCAAAGAAATTACAGAGGAATTTGACCGTGTAGCTGCAATGAAATGACAGGACCCGGTTTCTTCTGTTCAGAGTAATAAATAATCGTAATTATAAGGCTACCCTTTTTCTTCCAAATCTGTTATAATACTTGTTGTTATATCAGGAGAAATTTAGAAGAAAGAGGGTGTCTTTTTTTGAAGAAATATGATTATCTGATCGTTGGCGCCGGACTTTTTGGCGCTGTTTTTGCACATGAAGCCACAAAGAGAGGGAAGACCTGTCTTGTAATCGACAAGCGTGACCATATCGGAGGAAATATTTATACAGAAGACGTGGAGGGAATTCAGGTTCACCGTTACGGTGCGCATATTTTCCATACATCGAACAAAAAGATATGGGATTATGTAAATGAATTTGCAGAGTTTAATCATTTTGTAAATTCTCCGATCGCAATATACAAAGATGAACTTTATAATCTGCCGTTTAACATGAATACGTTCCATCAGCTCTGGGGAGTGCGGACTCCGGCAGAGGCACAGGCCAAGATTAACGAGCAGATTTCCAGAATGCATATTACCCATCCGAAGAATCTGGAGGAACAGGCACTGGCTCTGGTGGGACAGGATGTCTATGAAAAACTGATCGAAGGATACACCAGAAAACAGTGGGGAAGAGAATGCAAGGATCTTCCGTCCTTCATTATCAAACGTCTTCCGCTTCGTTACACCTATGATAACAACTACTTTAAAGATCCTTATCAGGGTATCCCGAAGGGCGGCTATACCCGTATTATTAAGAAACTTCTGGAAGGGGTTCAGGTGATTCTGAATACCGACTTTTTTGAAAATCGTGCAGAACTTACCGCACAGGCGGACAAGGTGCTTTATACCGGTATGATCGATGCTTATTATGATTTCTGTTATGGAGAGCTGGATTACCGTTCCCTGCGTTTTGAGACAGAAGTTCTGGATATGGAGAATTATCAGGGCAATGCGGTTGTGAACTATACGGATTATGAAATACCGTACACCAGAATCATTGAACATAAGCATTTTGAATTCGGCAAACAGCCGAAGACGGTGATCACCAGAGAGTATTCCGCAGAGTGGAAACCGGGAGCAGAGCCATATTATCCGGTCAATGATCCGAGAAATGACGAGTTGTTCTCCAAGTATGAGCAGCGTGCACTGGAAGAAGAAAATGTTCTCTTTGGCGGACGTCTTGGCATGTATCGCTATATGGACATGGACAAGGTCATCGAGGAAGCACTGAATATGGTGGAAACCGAATTAAGCTACGAGTCCCCGAAGAAATAAGGAAGGAGAAAGATACAGATGGATACACCCACAATTGCAGCTTATTATCGTGAAGCTGACCCCATGAAACGTAAGCGCCTTCTGGAAAAGTCCATTGCAGACGGCGAAGACGTGCAGGCAAATGCCGTGCGTAAGGAACTCTGGGAAATTCGTTATCGCGAGAAATCCGATGCAAAAGGAAACGAGAGAGCAGATGGATTTCTGGGGTTGTGGATGGAACTGGAATTTAACCGTGGAGCGGATAAAAAGTGGTTTGCGATCAAACGGGCACGTAAGGAAATCAGCAGGCGTCTCGAAGAACTTCAGTTTGCAGAACTGATTCAGAAAAGTGATCTGCACCGGGAACTGCTTTACCGGGAATGCTGCCATCTGATATGGATCTATATGGATCTCTGTGAGAAGGATAAGGCTTATTCCAATGTGCTGTTTGGTCTGGTCAGCATGAGTGATGAGAGGACCAGAGAGAAAATCCAGAGTGACATTCTCCAGACGGCAGTGAAGCTTCCGGCTGCTTTGCAGATGGAAGAGGAACTGGATCTCATTATCAGGGCTGCAAAAGAGATGTATGAAGAGCGATTTCCGGGTGAGGGCGGTATTGGCTGAGAATAGGGAATGATCAGAAGTCATGATTTTTCATATCTGTTTGAAAAATCATGACCTTTTGACATTAGAGCGTGTTTGAAAATTCATTCCCGTCAGATCGCGTCAGTGAAAGTACGGAATACATACATGAAAATATCAGCATTCTGGAGATAATAGCAGAAGAAGTGCTGATATTGCGTCAGAATAATTAAGATACCGGAGGAAAGAATGAAAACAGAAACGTTGACTGCATATGAAGTGATCAAACAGGAAAATTTAACAGACATTCATTCTGTGGGATGGCTGCTGCGCCACAAAAAAACAGGTGCACGGGTGATGCTCATTGAGAATGATGATGAAAATAAAGTGTTCAATATTGCTTTTCGTACACCGCCGAAGAACAGTACGGGTGTTGCTCATATTCTGGAGCACAGTGTATTGTGCGGTTCCCGGGAATTCCCTCTGAAGGATCCTTTTGTGGAACTTGTGAAAGGTTCTCTGAACACTTTTTTGAATGCTATGACTTATCCGGATAAGACATGCTATCCTGTTGCCAGCTGCAATGATCAGGATTTTCAGAACCTGATGCATGTATATCTGGATGCGGTTTTTTATCCGAATATTTATCAGAAAGAAGAGATTTTCCGCCAGGAAGGATGGAGTTATCATCTGGAAGATGTGAACGGGCCGCTGACTTATAATGGAGTGGTCTACAGTGAAATGAAAGGCGCATTTTCTTCCCCGGATGAAGTGCTGGAACGGGAAATTATGAATTCTCTGTATCCGGATACGACTTACGGATTTGAGTCCGGAGGAAATCCGGAAAATATTCCGGAGCTGTCCTATGAGGAATTTCTGGATTTTCACAGGAAATTTTATCATCCGTCCAACAGCTATATTTACCTGTATGGAAATATGGATATGGAGGAAAAACTGGATTTTATTGACAGACATTATCTTTCTGCTTTTGACTCGATGGAAGTGGATTCTGAAATCGAACTGCAGAAGGCATTTGAAACCTGCCGGGATCTCACTATGGAATATCCGGTGTCCGAAAACGAAAATCTGGAAGATAACACGTACCTTTCCTACAGCAGAGTCGTGGGAGATGTCCATGATATGACTTTGTGCACTGCTTTTGAAGTGCTGGACTATGCACTTTTGAGTGCACCGGGAGCACCGCTGAAGAAAGCTCTTCTGGATGCCGGGATCGGCAAGGACATTTATGGAGGTTATGAAGACGGCATCCGCCAGCCATATTTCGATGTGATCGCAAAAGGTTCCAATGCGGAGCAAAAAGAAAAATTTGCAGAGGTTATCCGGAATGTTCTGGAAGAAATCGTAAAGAACGGGATTGATGTCAAAGCAGTGGAAGCAGGAATCAATTATTTTGAGTTCCGTTACAGGGAAGCTGATTTTTCCTCTTATCCGAAGGGGCTGATGTACAGCCTTGATATTCTTGGAAACTGGCTGTACGATGAGGAAAATCCATTTGCGTCCGTACAGCTTCTGGATGTTTTTGATTATCTGAAAAAAGCGGTACATGAGGGATATTTCGAGAATATGATCCGGAAATATCTTCTTGAAAACACTCATGGCAGTATGTTGACCCTGGTTCCTGTCAGAGGTCTGGCAGCGCAGAGAGAAAAAGCTCTGGAAGAGAAGCTGGAGGCATTCCGCAGGAGTCTGCCGCAGCAGGAACTGGAGGAAATGGTCAGAAAAACCGAAGCACTGACTGCTTATCAGGAAAGTGAGGAAGATCCGGAAGCGCTGGAATGTATCCCTATGCTGAAGCGGGAAGATATCTGTCGGGAAGCGGGGCATTTTTATAACCGTGAACTGGAAGCGGGCGGAAGTCTGTTTTTGTATCATGATGTATGTACCAACGGAATCGGATATGTGGATGTTTTGTTTGATCTTGGACATCTCAGCCCGGAAAAAGTTCCTTATCTGGGACTTCTCAAATCGGTGCTGGGATATGTGGATACCGAACATTTTACTTATGGAGCCCTGTTTAATGAAATCAATGCCGGTACAGGCGGAATCCAGTGCGGAGTAGAAGTGTTCGATCAGACCGGGGAACCGGGGAAATTCCGTGCCATGTTCTCCATACGCGGAAAAGCACTGTACACAAAACTGGATTTCCTGTTCGCAATGATGGAGGAAATTCTTCTTACCTCGTCTCTGGATGATACAAAACGTCTTTATGAGATTATTGCCGAGGTGAAATCAAGAGCGCAGGCCAGTCTTGTAAGCGGAGGCCATTCCACTGCTGTACTGCGTGCTTCTTCCTATAGTTCTCCTATGGCTGCTTTTCAGGATGCAATGGCAGGCATTGCCTATTATCAGTTTATCGAGAAGCTGGAGAAGGAATTCGACAGCAGGAAAGAAGAAATCGTTTCTTCTCTGAAGGAACTGGCCAAGGAGATTCTCCGTCCGGAAAACTTTATGATTAGTTATACAGGAGAGGAAGAGTCGGTTGATCTGGTGAGAACACTTGCAGCCGGTCTGAAGGAGAAACTTCATACGGAGCCTGTTCAGACCTCGGAAGATACGATGAAATGTGTAAAGAAAAACGAAGGATTCATGACCTCCGGTCAGGTTCAGTATGTAGCGCAGACAGGCAATTTCCGCAAAAAAGGGCTGGAATATACAGGAGCACTGGAAATTCTCAAGGTTGCCTTAAGCTATGACTATCTTTGGATCAATCTCCGGGTAAAGGGCGGAGCGTATGGCTGTATGAGTGGATTCCGCAGAAACGGCGAGAGCTATTTTGTCTCCTACCGTGACCCGCATCTGAAGGAAACACTGGAGGTTTACCGGAAAATACCGGAATATATCCGGAATTTCCGTGCGGATGAACGTGAGATGACCAAATATATTATCGGAACGATCAGCGGTAAGGATGTTCCGAAAACACCACAGATGAAGGGAAATCTTTCCAAGAGTGCATACTTCAGCAGGGTTTCGGAAGAAATGGTCCAGAGAGAGCGTGATCAGATCCTGGATGCGCAGGTGGAAGATATCCGGGCGCTGGCTCCTCTAATCGAGGCCATTCTGTCGGATGAGATGGTCTGTGTAGTGGGAAGCGAAAACGCCATCCGCAGTGAGAAAGATCTGTTTATGGAAACCAGGCCGTTATTCAACAGCTGAGGAATTCCGTCAGGAGAGGATAGAAAATATGAATGAAAATTTTAAATCAGGTTTTGTGGCGATCATTGGACGTCCGAATGTGGGGAAATCCACGCTGATGAATCATCTCATCGGACAGAAAATCGCCATTACATCAAAGAAACCGCAGACCACCAGAAACCGTATTCAGACTGTGTATACCTGTGAAGACGGGCAGATTGTCTTTCTGGATACACCGGGGATTCATAAGGCGAAAAATAAACTGGGAGAATACATGGTACAGGTGGCGGAACGTACACTCAAAGAAGTGGATGTGATTCTCTGGCTGGTGGAACCTACCACGTTTGTGGGAGCAGGAGAAAAGCATATTGCCGAGCAGCTTGCGGGACTTCACATTCCGGTAATCCTGGTGATCAACAAAGTAGATACTGTGGAAAAAGAGGAAATTCTCCGATCCATTGATACCTATCGCAAAATTTATGAGTTTGATGAGATTATTCCGGTGTCTGCCCTTCGCGGACAGAATACCGGAGATATCATTACCAGTATTTTTCAGTATCTGCCGTATGGCCCCATGTTTTATGACGAAGATACGGTGACAGACCAGCCGCAGCGTCAGATCGCTGCAGAGATCATCCGGGAAAAAGCACTGCATGCACTGGATGCGGAAATTCCTCATGGAATTGCTGTGGCGATTGACAAGATGAAACGCAGGCCGGGAAACAGGTCGATGGTGGATATTGAAGCAACGATTATCTGTGAGAGAGAGTCTCATAAAGGTATTATCATCGGCAAACAGGGCAGCATGCTCAAAAAAATCGGAAGCAATGCCCGCTATGAACTGGAACGGATGCTGGAGTCGGGTGTGAATCTGAAACTCTGGGTGAAGGTGAAGAAAGACTGGCGGGACAGCGATTTTATGATCAAAAACTTTGGATATGATAAGAAGGAAATCTGACCTATGAGAGACCTGATTACCGTGCAGGGAGTGGTACTATCTGCCATGCCGGTGGGGGAATACGACAAGAGAATTGTACTTCTGACAAGGGAACGGGGCAAAATATCCGCCTTTGCCAAGGGCGCCAGAAGAATGAACAGTCCCTTTATGGCGGCGGCCAATCCGTTTGTCTTTGGATCCTTTACTCTGTATGAAGGAAGGACCAGCTATAACCTGAATCAGGTAACAGTGACGCATCATTTTGTGGAGCTGGCAGGCATGCAGCCGGGAATTTATTATGGTTATTATTTTCTGGAGCTTGCAGATTATTTCGGACGGGAAGGAACGGACGAGAGAGAAATGATGAACCTTCTCTATGTGACGGTAAAAGCACTGCTGAATCCCCATATTGATGACCGGCTGGTACGCTGTGTTTATGAACTGAGGATGATGGAGGTGCAGGGACTCTGTCCGCAGATATCCAGCTGCGCAGTCTGTGACTGTACACCGGATGAACAGGCACCGGTATATTTCTCCCAGCAGGAGCATGGGATGCTGTGTGCCGCATGTGCCCTGGGTGTGCGGGATGCTGTGAGAATTTCACGAGCTGCATGGTACGCAATGCAGTATATTGTCAGTGTACCGATGGGAAAGCTGTATACGTTTTCCGTGAAAGAGGATGTACTGCAGGAACTGGAGTATCATATTCACAGATATACCTCAGCTAATACAGACAGGAAATTCAAAAGCCTTCAGGTCCTGGAAATGATTTGCAGCTGAGTATTGAAAAATAATTTTTTGATGGTATAATGAGGATAATTGACGGTAAAGGAGAACTATTATGGAAAAAACAATGGAAAAAATTGTTGCCCTGGCAAAAGCCAGAGGTTTTGTCTATCCGGGATCCGAAATTTACGGCGGCCTGGCAAATACCTGGGATTACGGCAATCTTGGTGTGGAACTGAAGAATAATGTAAAACGTGCATGGTGGCAGAAATTTATTCAGGAATCCCCGTACAATGTCGGTGTGGACTGTGCGATCCTGATGAACCCGCAGACATGGGTGGCATCCGGTCATCTTGGCGGCTTTTCGGATCCTCTGATGGACTGTAAAGAATGTCATGAACGTTTTCGTGCAGATAAACTGATCGAGGATTACTGTGCAGAGCATGAGATCAAGCTGGAAGGTTCTGTGGATGCATGGTCACAGGAACAGATGATGGATTTCATCAAAGAACATGAAATTCCATGTCCGACCTGCGGCAAGCATAACTTTACAGATATCCGCCAGTTCAACCTGATGTTCAAAACATTTCAGGGTGTTACCGAAGATGCCAAGAATACCGTATATCTGAGACCTGAGACAGCGCAGGGTATTTTTGTAAACTTTAAGAATGTTCAGAGAACTTCCCGTAAAAAAATCCCGTTTGGTATCGGACAGATCGGTAAATCTTTCCGTAATGAGATCACACCGGGTAACTTTACATTCCGTACCCGTGAGTTTGAGCAGATGGAACTGGAGTTCTTCTGTGAGCCGGATACCGACCTTGAGTGGTTTGCATACTGGAAGAAGTTCTGTCTTGACTGGCTGAGCTCTCTTGGACTGAAAGAGGACGAAGTCCGTTATCGTGACCATGACAAAGAAGAGCTGAGTTTCTACAGTAAGGCAACGACAGATGTGGAATTCCTGTTCCCGTTCGGCTGGGGAGAACTGTGGGGTATTGCAGACAGAACCGATTATGACCTGACACAGCATCAGAATGTTTCCGGTCAGGATATGAGCTATTTTGATGACGAGAAGAAAGAGAAATATGTTCCGTATGTCATCGAACCATCTCTTGGTGCAGACCGTATGGTTCTTGCGTTCCTGTGCAGTGCATACGATGAAGAAGTTCTGGATGCAGAGAAGAATGATGTACGTACAGTCCTTCATTTCCATCCGGTACTGGCACCGGTGAAGATCGGTGTGCTTCCTCTTTCCAAGAAGCTGAATGAAGGTGCAGAGAAAATCTACCAGCAGTTATCCAAGAAATATAACTGCGAATACGATGACCGTGGAAATATCGGTAAACGCTACAGAAGACAGGATGAGATCGGAACTCCGTTCTGTATTACTTATGACTTTGAATCTGAGACAGATGGTGCGGTAACAGTCCGTGACCGTGACACAATGGAACAGGTTCGTGTAAAAATTGAGGAACTGGATGCATATTTTGCAGACAAATTTACATTCTGATTTCCTATACAGGGATGTGTCATATCAGAAAACAGAATTTGCCTGACATAACTTTTTAAGTGCATACAACAGGATAAAGGGAGTACTCTGGAAGAGTACTCCTTTTGCAATAACAGGATAATTGACGGATTTCACAGAAGGAGAAAACAAATGGCGAATATGAAAAAGAAACTGTTGTCACTGATTTTATCAGCAGTTATGGTACTTTCTCTGACTGCTCCTGTTCTGGCAACAGAATTTTCCAGCGGGGAAGATGCCTCTGTCGGATTATTTACAGATTCTGAAGCTTCCATCGAGGAAGCTGCAGTTTCCGGTGAAGGGGAAGTCAGAGAGTTTTCGGATGACGGAGAACGGTTGTCTGTGGCTGATTCCGATACAGAGTTTGTAACAGAGCTGGAACCGATTCTGCGTCCGGACCCCTTTACACCTGTAGGAACCGGCTGTGATACGCCGTCAGTGGAGGAAGTACTTTCGGCAGCGTCTTCAGAACTTTATACAGCCGGAGAAAACAGCGGATATGAGGAACTGGATCCGGCAGACGTGAAGGCTCTTCTGAATGCGGTGGATACTTATCGGAGCCTGCTTGTGAAGCGCCAGAATAAGATCACCATTTCGCTGAAGCTGACATTTGATGTAAGTTTGGATGCATGGAATGATCTTGCACTGGATATCCTGCTGCTTGCCATGGAAGAAACAGGGAATTCTGTTGAGGGAGATTATCTGAGATGGAATTTTGCAGGAATCAATGGCGGAAGAGTAGACTACGACAGCAGCAAGGGGGCATACATCATTTCAGAAACCCTCAGTTATTATACGACCTATGAGCAGGAGCAGAAGGTGACCAGTACTGTTAATCGTGTACTTGGAAATCTGGGCATCTCATCCGGGATGACCCCGTATATGAAAATCCGAAAAATCTATGATTATATTTGCAGTACTGTGACTTATGATTATGCGCATGTGAATGATGACAGCTATCTCACACAGTTTACTGCTTATGGTGCAGCCATTGATCAGACAGCTGTATGCCAGGGATATTCCCTTCTTCTGTACCGGATGCTGACAGAAGCGGGAATTACCAACCGTATGATTCCAAGCAGGGATCATATCTGGAATATTGTTTTTTTGAGAGACGCTTTTTATAATGTGGATGCCACCTGGGATGCAGAAGTTTATCCGGAACCATATGAATTCTTCCTGATGGGAGATGAGTATTTTGACAGTCTGGACAGTCATGCCAGAGATGATGATCCATTGTTTGGTGATTATGATTCTGCAGAATTTCGTGAATGTTATCCGACTTCTTATACAGATTATCAGGTTCAGACAAGTGATACTGCACAATGCAGCCATGTGTGGAGTGCATGGGAAGTTGTTTATGAGCCAAGCTGTCTGGAAGAAGGCGTGAAGGGAAGATACTGCAGTGAATGTGGACTGATCGAAAGTGCTTTTATTGCAAAAACTGCTCATAAATGGAAGTATACCTGTAACAAAAATAATACGCATCAGGCTGTATGTACAGTTTGTGGTTCCAGCAAGAAAGAAAGCTGTACCTTTTCCAGTAATACCTGTACGAAATGCAGAGGACAGCGGGTTCTTGCTTCTGCCAAAATCACGAAAGTCAGCTCTGCCGGTTATAATAAGCTGAAAATCACCTGGAATAAAGTGGAGGGTGCAACCGGTTATGTGGTTCAGTACCTGAAAGGCAGTACCTGGAAAGAACTCAAACGGACGACAGCAACTTCCTATACCCATACCGGAACGACGACGTATCCTGTTAAAACAGGTACCACATATTATTATCGGGTGTGTGCCTATTACACGAAGAACAGCAAAAATGTCTACGGCGGATATTCTGCAAAGACCGGCGGCAAGTCTGTTCCGGACAAACCGGTACTGGTAAGTGCGAAGGCTGCTGCTTATAATAAGATTACGATTCAGTGGAAAAAGGCTGCCGGAGCAACCGGATATCTGATTTATCGGAAGAATGGGACAAAGTGGGAACAGATTGCATCTGTGAATGGTTCGGAAACTACCAGTTATACTCACGCATCCTCCGGGGCTTTCCCGGTTATAGCAGGAACGACCTATGTTTATACGGTCCGTTCCTATACAAGCACCGGAAAGACAAAAGGACTGTACGATTCCACCGGAAAATCGGCAAAGACATCCATTGGTACACCCACATTAACATTGACAAAAATCAGTTCCGGGTTAAAGACATCCTGGAAAAAAGTCAGCGGAGCCAGCGGATACCAGATTCAGCGTTATGAAGGCGGGAAATGGACGGTGATCAAAACAGTCAGCTCCAGTACCCTTTCTTATACAGATCAAACGGCCAAAAAGGGAAAAACATATCAGTACAGAATCCGTGCGTACCGTACCTACAGTGGAAAAAGGGTATACAGCGGTTATTCTGCTGTAAAAAAACTGAAACGATAACTGTATAATGAAAAAGCAATCGGCCAATGTATGCATCAGCTTCTTATACTGTGTCTGAAAATTCATTGTGCTGATTTGCGCGAAAAAAGATGCAGAACTGCAGGAAATGCAGGGCTGCATCTTTTTTATGAGAACAGCAAAAGCAGTTTTCTGTTTAATAGTGTGATTTGGAAAAAGCAGTTTTCTGTTTGCAGATGTGGTTTGGAAAAGCCAATGTGCACAAAATGGGATTTAAAATATTTTGATCACATAGGATTTCTGAAATGTTTCATTCGGCTCCAGGCTGTTGATATCCGGTTTTTCATCCAGAGGACCATGGTATCCGCAATTATCGCAGCGTCCCATCCATGGCTCCAGACATACAAATGGTGCACCGGGGACAGACCAGATGCCGAAATTCGGGAATCCTTCACAGCGAAGCTCCAGATAAGGACTTCCATCCGGAAGAAGAATTCCTGCCCGGGAGATCTGGCTGTGGTCAAATACAAGGGCATCATGATCGAACATGTGCGTATCAAGTCGGCAGTTTCCGTCTGTGAGCTTCAATTCACAGGTTTTCTCTGCAAAAGCAGTACCGGATGCGGGATCCAGGAGAAGATAAGTCAGAGAATCCTGTCCCTCAAAAGTCAGGGAGTAATCACTGTAATCGGTTCCTTCAAGAACCGGTACCCGGAATGCCGGGTGTCCGCCGATAGTGAAATACATGGATTGGGCACTTTTGTTTATGACTTCCCATGATATCTGGACTTCCCTGTCCGTCAGGGAATGCGTGATCCGCAGTACAAAGTCAAAAGGATACGATGCCCTGGTAGCATCGGAAGAGGTCATTTCGTGAGTAACAGAGGTATCGGATGCTGCGGTACAGAGGAATTCCGTATCTCTGGCAAATCCGTGCTGTCTGGAGGGATATTCCTGTCCGTGTACTCTGTAATGATCACCGTAATGGCGTCCTACATTCGGGAAAAGGACAGGTGCGTGTCGTTTCCAGTAAGCAGGGTCTGCCTGCCAGATCACTTCGCGCTTATTCTTTTTATCATAAATACTGACAAGTTCTGCGCCTGCATCGGAAATACCGACACGCAGATACTCATTTTCCATTGTATGGACCATAGAAAAATCCTCCTGTTTCATGAAATTTTGTGTCAGGGAGAACGGTTCCCATTCCTGTTTCGGCACTGTTTTTGCTGTTAACAGAGTAAATAGAATCTGTTTTCCTGAATACTTTGTGCACATTATAGCACGAAAAAACAGAAAATGCGAGAAAAACACATAAAAATCTACAATTTTTTATTGACTTTGAAAGGAATACTTGTTAGAATTGACAATTATAGGCCGTTGCAGAGGAGGATAAGACTATGGCAAAGAAAAGAAACATCATTGTAGGACAGTCAGGAGGCCCTACTTCTGTTATTAATTCCAGTCTTGCCGGCGTTTATAAGAATGCCATTGAGAGAGGATTTGATAAGGTTTATGGTATGCTTCACGGCATCCAGGGTTTACTGGATGAGCAGTACATTGACCTTTCCACCCAGATTCATTCAGAACTGGATATTGAACTTTTGAAGAGAACACCATCTGCTTTCCTGGGCTCCTGTCGTTTCAAACTTCCCGAAATCCACCAGGACAAGGAAATTTATGAGAAAATCTTCGAAATCTTAAATAAATTGGATATTGATGCATTTATCTACATTGGCGGTAACGATTCCATGGACACCATTAAGAAACTGTCGGACTATGCGATCCTTACCGGTCATACCCAGAAATTCCTGGGTGTTCCCAAGACCATTGACAATGACCTTGCATTGACAGATCATACTCCTGGATTTGGAAGTGCGGCCAAGTATATCGGTGCATCTACGAAGGAAGTCATTCGTGACGCTGAGGGTCTGACATATAAGAAGAATATGATCACCATTATGGAAATCATGGGACGTAATGCCGGCTGGCTGACAGGTGCCACAGCACTTGCCAAGACAGAAGACTGTGACGGACCGGATTTGATCTATCTTCCGGAAGTTCCTTTTGATGTAGATAAATTCCTTGTAAAAGTCAAAGAACTCCTGAGCAAAAAATCATCGATCGTGATTGCTGTTTCAGAAGGTATCAAGCTGGCTGACGGCCGTTATGTATGTGAACTGGGAAGCGTTGGCGATTATGTGGATGCATTTGGACACAAACAGCTTCAGGGTACTGCCACATACCTGGCTAATTTCCTTGCTGCAGAGTGCGGATGCAAAACAAGAGCAGTAGAACTTTCTACTCTTCAGAGAAGTGCATCTCACATGGCATCCCGCGTAGATATCGATGAAGCATTCATGGTTGGCGGTGCCGCAGTCAAAGCAGCAGATGAAGGAGATACCGGCAAGATGATTGTCATTGACCGTGTTTCTGATGACCCGTATATGGCAAGGACTGGTATTTACGATGTACATCGGATCGCCAATGAAGAAAAACTGGTTCCGAGAAACTGGATGAACAAAGATGCCACATATGTAACCAAGGATTTCATTGATTACATCAATCCGCTGATTCAGGGTGATTATCAGCCGATTATGGTGAACGGTCTTCCGAGGCATCTGGTACTGAATCTGAAGAAAAAGAGATAAGAAGAAAAGAATCCGAGACCGACAGGTGGGGGCCTGTTGACGAGGAATTTTTGGAGAAGTGTATATGGGATAAAATAGTTGCTGTTTACTGGTTGTGCTCCGGGAACAGTGACAGGAAATTGCCGTACTCTGTGAGATATTTTACAGCGTGCGGCAGTTTTTATATTACAGGAAAGTGCTCCGCATTTTCCTGTAATATAAAAAAGCCTTCCGGGTATTGCAGGAAAGTGCTTCGCATTTTTCTATGACATAAAAATATACTTGACGGCAGCTCAAAAAAAGTGTAGAATTTCTTTAGCTGATTAAACAATTAAAGCTAAGAAGCAAATTCTACGAAGGGAATAAGTAAATTCGGAATTCTGTCATCAGAGAGCTGTTGTGTGGTGTGAAACAGTGTCAGAACTGAGTTGAAGATCCTCCCTGAGAAGGAAGGCCGAACGCCATGTATAAGGTGAGTAGGCTTTTTCGGCTGTTCCCCGTTACAGGAACCGCGTATGCCGGTACGTTGCAGAATCGTACTTGTTTCAATGAGGAGACAGGGTGGTTGCGGATATTTGTCCGTCCCTATTTCAGGGGCGGGCTTTTTTTATATTACAGGAAAGTGCTCCGCATTTTCCTGTAATATAAAAAAGCCTTTATCCTAATCGCAAAAACCAGGTATTTTTCACAGAGATGTGAGAAAACACCTACATTCATTTATCCTATACGAAGAAACAGTGGGTGAAAATTAAAATGAGGAGGAAAGATATGAAAGTCTACAAGAAAATCATGAACGCAGTAGCAGCAGTGGAAAAAATCATTCTGATTGTAACCATGCTGCTCATCCTTGTACTGACAGTGGGAAATGTTTTTTCCCGAAAAGTCATTCATCGTTCCTGGTCTTTTACCGAGGAACTGGTAGTGGCAGTCTTTGTACTGATCACATTGCTGGCAGCAGCTCTGGCAGCAAGGGAGGGAGAACTGGTCAGCCTGACGCTGTTCACAGACCGCCTTCCGGAAAAACTCAAAAAACCTTCCGTGATTCTGATTACGGTACTGAGTATTGCTTTTACCGCAATTCTGTTTAAATATGGAATGGACAAAGTTATTACCCAGCTGGAAAATGGAAAACGTACCTTTGTACTTAACTGGCCGGAGTGGATTTTCTGGTCTTTTGTACCGATTGGTGCAGGATGCATGATTTTGCATTTTGTGGAATATTGCCTGGATTTCTGCCTGGGAGATAAGGAGGAAAAACGATGATCAGTGCAGTCTTATTTATTTCATTCTTTATTTTCCTGGTTCTGGGTGTGCCGATCGGAATCTGTCTGGGATTGTCATCCGTCTGTGCAATTTTGTATTCCGGAACATCCCTGACAATTGTTGCGACGAATATGTATTCCGGAATCAGCAAATTCCTGCTGCTGGCCATTCCGTTCTTTGTATTATCCGGAAACATCATGGCGAAGGCGGGAATTTCCAAACGTCTGATTAAATTTGTAGATACCTGCGTCGGACACAGAAGAGGCGGCATTGCGATTGTCTGTGTTATTGTAGCATGTTTCTTTGGCGCAATTTCCGGCTCCGGTCCGGCAACCGTTGCTGCTCTTGGTGCGGTTCTGGTACCGGCTATGGTGGAACAGGGAGGTTTTTCCGCACCGTTTTCCACAGCACTGATGGCGACAGCCAGTTCGATTGCCATTGTCATACCGCCCAGTATTGCATTTGTGGTATATGCGTCGATTACAGGCGTATCCATCGCAGATATGTTTATGGCAGGTATTGTACCGGGAATCCTGATGGGGGTTGCTCTTGTCATCGTGGTTATGGTGGAAGCCAGAAGAAAAAATATCCAGCCTGTTCAGAAGAAAGCTTCTGCAGCGGAGCGTCTGGCGGCATTTAAAGATGCATTCTGGGGATTTCTGATGCCGGTCATCATTCTTGGCGGAATTTATGGAGGAATTTTCACACCGACAGAAGCAGCAGCGGTATCTGTTGTGTACGGACTCTTTGTGGGTATGGTGATCTATCGGGAAATCAAACTGAAAGATCTGGCAGAAATTCTGATTGAGTCTGCGAAGACAACCGGTGGAATCATGCTGATCGTTGCATGTGCGTCTCTGTTTTCTTTTGTCTGCACCAAATTCGGTATTGCAGAGGCAGCATCCGGACTTCTCGCAGGAATTGCGAAGAATCAGTTTATCTTCCTGCTGATCGTCAATGTGATTTTCCTGATCGCAGGATGTTTTATTGATGCAAACTCAGCCATGTATATTTTTATCCCGATCATGCTTCCGGTATGCAAAGCCCTTGGCTATGATGTGGTGGCATTCGGTGTTATGGCAACGGTAAACCTTGCCATCGGACAGGTGACTCCTCCGGTTGGTGTCAATCTGTTTGTGGCAATTGGCATCAAAATTAAAAAAGGTCTGGAAGTTACCCTGCAGCAGATTTCCAAAGCCGTTCTTCCGATGATTGCTGCATGTGTGGCTGTTCTTCTTGTAATTACCTATGTTCCGGAGGTTTCCGTAGCACTTCCCAAGGCACTGGCCAAGAATGGTGCTTACACTGGAATCCAGGAAGAACAGACAGAAACCGGTAATTCTGCAGGCGGAAGCGAGGAGCAGAATTTTAATGATATTGCAGATTACAGTGATCTGGACTGGCCGGAGATGACCTGGAACTTTGCTTGTTCCACAACAGAAACCAGTACCTGGGCAAAAGCCGGTGAAAAATTCGGCGAGCTGATGGAACAGGCTACCGGAGGCAAGATCAAAGTCAATGTTTACGCAGCCGATCAGCTGACCAATGGAAATCAGTCGGAAGGAATTCAGGCGCTGATGAATGGAGACCCGGTACAGATTTCCATGCATTCCAATCTGATCTACTCTGCGTTTGATCCGAGATTTAATGTGGTATCTCTGCCGTTTGCCTACGATTCCGTAGAGGATGCAGATGCCAAATTTGATGGAGAAGCAGGAGAAAAACTGAAGGAAATCCTTGGAGAATACGGATTGCACTGTATGGGTATTGCGGAAAACGGATTTCGTGAACTGACCAACAGTGTACATGAAGTGAAATCCGTGGAGGATATGAAGAACTTGAAGATTCGTGTGGCAGGCTCCAATCTTCTGATGGAATGTTATAAGAGATGGGGCGCAGATGCCACCAATATGAACTGGTCTGAAACCTATACAGCTCTGCAGCAGAACACCGTAGAAGGCCAGGAAAATCCGCTTCCTGCCATCGATGCGGCAAGTGTACAGGAAGTACAGCCATACTGCTCTCTGTGGGATGCCATTTATGACTGTCTGTTCTTCTGTATCAATGAAGAGCTTTATAACAGTTTGACACCACAGCAGCAGGTCGTGGTAGATGAAGCAGGCCAGAAAGCCGTAGAATATGAGCGCTACATTAACCGCTCCGGCGACGAAGAAATCATGAGCCGCTGGGAAACCAAAAACGGTGTGACCTTTACCGCAAAAGAGGAGATGGACATTGACTCCTTTAAAGAAGCAGTAGAAGGTGTGGATGAGTGGTTTACAGAAGAATTGAAAAATCAGGGCTTTGATGACGCAGAAGAACTTGTGGAACTTTTCACAGAGGATGTAGCTGCAGAACCGTCTTCCGCAGGGGAGGAAATGTCAGGTGTTACAGATTCTGAAGACAGCGTCCAGTCAGAAGATGCGGCAAATGTGTCTATGGATGATTACAGTGATCTGGACTGGGAAGAAACAACCTGGAACTTTGCATGCTCTACTACAGAAACCAGTACCTGGGCCAAAGGCGGCGAGAAATTCGGCGAACTGATGGAGCAGGCTACCGGCGGAAAGGTGAAAGTTAAAGTATATGCAGCCGATCAGCTGACGAATGGAAATCAGTCTGAAGGAATTCAGGCGCTGATGGATGGAGATCCGGTACAGATTTCTATGCATTCCAATCTGATCTATTCCGCATTTGACCCGAGATTTAATGTAGTATCTCTTCCGTTCCTCTTTGATTCCATTGAAGATGCGGATGCCAAGCTGGATGGCGAGGGAGGAGCAATGCTCAATGAAGTTCTTGGAGAATACGGACTGCACTGCATGGGTATCGCAGAAAATGGATTCCGTGAACTGACTAACAGTGTACATGAAGTGAAATCCGTAGAGGATATGAAGAACCTGAAGATCCGTGTGGCAGGCTCCAATCTTTTGATGGAATGTTATAAGAGATGGGGCGCAGATGCCACCAATATGAACTGGTCTGAAACCTATACAGCTCTGCAGCAGAACACCGTAGAAGGCCAGGAAAATCCGCTTCCTGCCATCGATGCGGCAAGCGTACAGGAAGTACAGCCGTACTGCTCTTTGTGGGATGCCATTTATGACTGTCTGTTCTTCTGTATCAATGAAGAACTTTATAACAGTTTGACACCACAGCAGCAGGCCGTGGTAGATGAAGCAGGCCAGAAAGCCGTAGAATATGAGCGTTACATCAACCGTTCCGGTGATGAAGAAATCATGAGCCGCTGGGAGACGAAGAACGGTGTGACCTTTACAGAGAAAGAAGAGATGGATATGGATTCTTTCCGTGAAGCTGTAGAAGGTGTGGATGAATGGTTCATTGAAGAACTGAAAAATCAGGGATATGAAGACGGAGCTGAACTGGTAGCAGCGTTCCGTTAGAATAGAATGTTACTGTGATCTGAGTGAGCAGTAAAGAGAGAACCGCCGGGGATGAAGAGACATCCTTCCGGCGGTTATTTATGTTGCAGAAGCGTGCTTCGCTTTTTCCTGTAACATAAAAATTTCTGGTCAGGGATTCTTTCCTGAACCACAGGAGTGTGCTTTGTATTTTCCTGTGATGCGAAAATGCTATATAAAAATCTAACAAATGGACAGTTTTTTCTGTGAATACAATCTTGGTCAAGCGATGGAAATAAGTTACAATAATTACAAGAAATTTTCAGATATTATTAGAACATGTTTGAAAATTGCTTTCCGACAAACATGTTTTGGTACATCAAAAAAACTGCTATATCACTTGCCTGATTTCTTATATGCTGCGTGGTTGTCAATCGACGATGCCGCCGCATCGCCTCATTCCTCCGTCTTGCATATGAGAAAATCATTCTGGGTGATAAAAACTACAAATGCAGGCGTTTCCGGTAAGCAGCAGGAGAAATTCCATAGCGCATACGGAAAATACGGATCAGAGATTCAGGCTGCTGATAACCGCAGGAATACGCAACAGCGGCAATGGAAAGCGTAGAGGTATCCAGCAGATGGACGGCTTTGGTCAGCCGGAAATTCTGTATATATTCGATAGGAGTCTGACCAGTCTGTTCTTTGAAAATACTGCTGAAATAACTGCGGTTCAGTCCTACATGATGCGCAATTTCTTCTACCGTAAGAGGTTCTGCGAAATGATTGTGAATATAATCGGCCGCCTGGCGGACATAAAGGTTCCCGTCGGATTTTGGAAGAATTTCCTGGTTCGAAGCGGCAATGACACTGATAAAACGATAGAAATCACCAAGTACTGCGAAGGTGTCTGCGGCGTTGCTGTGATTATGAAGCAGCATGTCTGAAACGCAGCGGTGCAGGATTGCCGATTCGGTGCTTTCAAATACCGGCTGATTCTGAGAAAGCCCGATGGAAGCAATCAGCTGAGAAGCTTCCGTTCCGGAAAAACCAACCCAGATATAGGTCCAGGGTTCGGTGGCATCGGCCATATAAGTGGTCAGATAGTCAGGTTCAATGAGAAAGCCCTGTCCGGCTTTCAGATGATAGTCGGTCTGATTGACGGAAAAGACACCCTTGCCGTCAAGTATATAGTGCAGCAGGTAATAAGAACGGACAGCAGGTCCGTATTTATGACAGGGTTCCGTTACAGAATGACCGAATGTAACGATTCCCAGAGATTGCTGGCGGGGTGAGGGAAGAGAAAAACTGACTGCGTTTTCCATGAAGCACGATCCTTTCGTAAATGAGAGTTAAGGCAACGATTCAGCAGCTGCGATCCCGTAATAATGAGGGATGGAGCAGTTCTGATGAAAGATATTTTAGCAGATGTTTTTCACAAATACAATGAATGGAAACGGGAATATTGTTATGGTCGTTTACTCCATTTTCAGTGACATGATTTGTAATGCATAGAAATCATACCAAATATTTGCCTGTTTCTTTATTGGTATAGTTATTTACGAAACGATGTACGGAATATCTGATAAAATACAGATGGCAAACATCTGAAAAAATAGGAGGATATCATGAAAAAAATCAAGATTACATTTATGGGAGCCGGAAGCACGGTATTTGCAAGAAATGTACTGGGGGACTGTATGTGTACTCCGGCGCTGCGGGAGGCGGAAATTGCGCTGTATGACATTGATGCAAAGCGTCTGGAGGATTCGGAGATTATTCTGAATGCCATTAACCGGAACATCAACGAGGGACGTGCCGCTATTCGTACCTACCTGGGTGCAGAAAACAGGAAAGAAGCCCTTCGCGATGCGGATTTCGTAGTGAATGCCATTCAGGTAGGCGGTTATGAACCGTGTACAGTAACCGATTTCGAAATTCCGAAAAAATACGGTCTTCGTCAGACCATTGCAGATACTCTTGGAATCGGCGGAATCATGAGAGGTCTGCGGACCATTCCGGTACTGGAAGAATTTGCACGTGATATGGAAGAAGTCTGTCCGAACACCCTCTTCCTCAATTACAGCAATCCGATGGCAATACTGACCGGATATATGCAGCGCTATACAAAAATCCGTACAGTAGGCCTGTGCCACAGTGTACAGGTATGTTCAAAAGGACTGCTGGAAAAACTGGGAATGGAAGACCGGCTGGAAGGCAGAAGAGAAGTAATTGCCGGAATCAATCATATGGGATGGCTGCTGGAGATTTATGACAAAGAAGGAAATGATCTGTATCCGGAAATTCGCGAGCGTGCAGCAAAGAAAAATGCAGAAGAAAAACATGATGATATGGTACGCTTTGAATATATCCGAAGACTGGGCTATTATTGTACAGAATCCAGTGAACATAATGCAGAATACAATCCGCTGTTTATCAAATCCGGATATCCGGAACTGATTGAAAAATACAACATTCCTCTGGATGAATATCCGCGCCGCTGTATCAACCAGATTGAGGGCTGGGAAAAAGAACGTGAGGATATTCTGAAAGATGGAAAAATCACACACGAGCGTTCCAAAGAATATGCTTCTTATATCATGGAAGCAGTCGTAACAGGACAGCCGTACAAAATCGGGGGAAATGTTCTGAATCATGGATTGATTGAAAATCTTCCGGCAGAAGCATGCGTGGAGGTGCCGTGTATGATCGATGCAAATGGCGTAAATCCATGTAAGGTTGGCAAACTTCCGACACAGCTTGCTGCTATGAATATAACGAATATCAACCCGCAGCTCCTGACAATCGAAGCAGCGGTAACAAAGGACCGCAATAAGATTTATCAGGCAGCCATGCTTGACCCGCATACGGCCGCAGAACTCAGCATGGATGATATCTGCGCCATGTGTGATGAACTGATCGCGGCACATGGAGAGTACATGAAAATGTATCGGTAAATCAGAAAGATAAATAATCAGTCCTGTTTGCTGGAAATATACTGAGAAATATGCTGCAGAGTATATTGCTGTGAATCATTGTGATAGATCCTGAATATTACGGCACAGCAGAGTTGCCAGGTCGATGTGATAATCAATGAAAGAATCAATGAAACAATTATCGGTATAGTCGATGAAAGAATCGATGAAACAATTATTGGAATAATCAATGAAAAATCCATATAAAAATCTCCTGCAGAAAACCATCGAATTCTGCAGGAGATTTTTAACGTATAATTCTTAGTGCACACCAGAGAAGAAGAAATGCCATGACCGCATTCATTACCCGGTAATGTGCGTTATACAGACGTTTCAGGAGATTTCCGGCAAATGCCCAGATGAGGTTCCCGATAGCTCCAAGAATCATAAGATATATGGCAAACAGGAAAAGCAGGAGGATACTGCTTTCCCATGGGAGAATAAAAGTGGAAAACATGGTCAGTCCGTATAGAATAATTTTTACGATCAAAAGTTGGAGAAAAAGTCCCATCAGATAGGATGGTTCTTTTTCAGCAGCAGAATCGGCAGGTGGTTGGCGCCGGAAGGTCTGCCAGGCAAGATAAAGAATATAGGCAGCACCGGCATATTTCATGTATGCCTGAATGCCTGGAATGACTTTGCTCAGAGTACTGCAGAACAGTCCGCTGAGACACATCAGAGTCAGAGAACCGGTCCAGATTCCAAGCATCAGACGGAGATTTTTCCGGATTCCATATTTACTGGAAGTGGATAATAACAAAATATTGTTCGGGCCCGGAGACCAGACGGTGATGGCTGCAGAAACAGTCATATTAAGAAAAACGGATAATGGCATTGCGTTTTTTCCTTTCATTCCATGATAATCACTGTCTATAAAAACAGGTACCTTTATTTTATCATGGCAGGAAAAACAAGGCAAATGAAATTGCATAGATGCGTGACTATTAAATAATCCTGAATTATTCACGGAACAGTATCTGAACTAAAAAACAGATCCATGAATCAAACAATTGTTTCATGCAGCCATAGCCTTACTCCATAACCCCGTCAAAAGGGTATAGTATCCCTGTGACAGATTTCAGAGTAGTTATTGAGCTGTCAAGGTTCATTCATAGCTGCTATTCCAGCTGTACATTTAGTTTGCTGATCTATAAAAACTGAAAAATAATAATAAATCACATAAAAATGCAGAATAAAACAACTAAAATACGAAAAAGTGTGATATAATAACGAACACAAAGAACAAACACAAAGAACGAACACAAAGAACAAACACAAAGAACAAACACAAAGAACAAACACAAAGAACGAAACGTGATATGCAGTAAAATGAAAACGCACATAGATCCATAAGAAAACGAGGTGAAGTATATGCTGAAAAACTGGACACCGGGAGAAATCCCTACGAAAGACGAAATCAATGAACGGTTGGAAAAAGCTCGTACCAGGCTCTATGAGCTGCAAATGAAAATCAAGGAACACAAACTTCCGGTACTTGTTCTTTTTGAGGGATGGGGAGCATCAGGAAAGGGCAGTACCATCGGGAAAATCATCAGAAATATCGATCCGCGATTTTTCAAGGTTGCGACGATGTCAGCGCCAACAGAAGAGGAACTGCGCAGGCCATTTCTGTACCGTTATATGAAACAGATTCCGGAAGCAGGAAAGTTTACATTTCTGGATTCCGGCTGGATGGAAGAGACCACCAGAGCATGCCTGGAAGAAAAGCTTGCAGGTGATGATTATGACAGAAGAATCGACAGTATCAAACGCTTTGAACGGCAGCTTACCGACAATGGATATCTGGTTCTGAAATTCTTTATGCAGATCGGCAAAGAAGAGCAGACTGCCCGTATGGAACATCTTCTGGAGAGCAAGGATACAGACTGGCGCGTTTCAGAATCTGACAGATGGCAGAATAAACATTATAAGAAATGCAGAAAAGTATTTGACCGTTATCTGACAGATACCAATATGTCCACATCTCCGTGGTATATTATTGATGCGTCCGAAAAGAAATGGGCAGAGCTGCAGGTGCTGGAGGTTCTGGTAGAAGGAATTGAAGTTGCCATGCAGAACAGTGCTCATTCGGTGCCGATTCTCCAGAATGTATTTCCACTGGTAAAAATGCCGAAACTTCAGGAAATCGAACTGGAGGACAAAGTTATCGAGGATGACGAGTACCGTGTGGAATTGAAAAAGCTGCATAAGAAACTGGGAGAACTCCATAACCGGATTTACCGCAAACGGATACCGGTGATCATCACATATGAGGGCTGGGATGCGGCAGGCAAAGGCGGCAATATCAAGCGGATTACCGGCGCACTGGATCCAAGAGGTTTTGAGGTACATCCCATTGCAAGTCCGGAACCTCATGAAAAAGCCCGTCATTATCTGTGGCGTTTCTGGACGAGACTTCCCAAAGACGGACATATTGCAATTTTTGACCGTACCTGGTATGGCCGTGTGATGGTGGAACGTCTGGAAGGCTTTTGCAGTGAGAATGACTGGAAGAGAGCTTATAATGAAATCAATGAATTTGAGAAAGAGCTTTCTGACTGGGGTGCTGTGATCATTAAGTTCTGGGTGCAGATCGACAAAGATACACAGCTGGCACGTTTTACTGACCGTCAGAATAATCCGGAGAAGCAGTGGAAAATTACGGATGAAGACTGGCGTAACCGTGAAAAATGGGATGATTATGAGGTGGCTGTCAATGAAATGCTTCAGAAGACAAGTACCGCTTATGCACCGTGGCATATACTGGAATCCGCAGATAAGAAATATGCCCGTATAAAAGCGTTGAAAATCGTAATAGAAGAAATCGAAAAGGCACTTGAGTGATGCATGGCCTTCTAAATGAAAAAGGAAACAGGTCGGGAGATGGTGATAAAACCGTCTCCTGGCCTGTTGCCTTTTGGTGAACATGCTTATTATCTTGCAGCTACAGACAATGATAAATTTGTGAGTACAGATGAATTGTAGGTTTACGGATGCATCCAATTTCTAACCTGCGAACACAGATGAGTTGTAAGTCTCTGTCTGCATAAAATTTCATTCTGCAAGCGGATGATTTTTCACTCTATGGACGCAGATAATTCTTCATGGTTTTCAGCGCATTTTTTTCCAGGCGGCTGACCTGTGCCTGGGAAATTCCGATTTCATCGGCAACTTCCATCTGCGTTTTTCCTTCATAAAAACGCAGTTCAATGATATGGCGTTCCCGATTATTCAGACGCTGCATGGCTTCCCGGAGAGAAAGATCTTCAATCCAGCGATCTTCCCGGTTTTTCTTGTCGCTGATCTGATCCATGACATAAAGCGTATCGCCGCCTTCTGTGTAAACCGGTTCGAAGAGACTGACAGGACTCTGGATGGCATCCATGGCATAGACGATCATTTCTTTTTCAATGCCGATCTCTTCTGCGATTTCCGCGATGGTGGGTTCTTTGTCGTGATGACGGAGATAATTCTCTTTTGCGTAGATTGCTTTGTAGGCAATGTCGCGAAGGGAACGGCTGACACGTATAGAATTGTTATCACGTAAATAACGGCGGATTTCTCCGATGATCATGGGCACCGCATATGTGGAAAATTTGACATTCAGTGTGGTGTCAAAGTTATCAACGGCTTTCATCAGTCCGATACAGCCAATCTGAAAGAGATCATCTGCATTTTCACTGCTGTTCTGAAACCGTTTGATCACGCTTAAAACCAGGCGCAGATTTCCTTTGATGTACAGTTCCCGGGCTTCCATATCACCTTCCCTGATCCGCCTAAACAGTTCCTCTTTTTCCTCAGGCTTCAGTACGGGAAGCTTTGCGGTATTGACTCCGCAGATTTCTACTTTATTAAGCGCCATCTGAATGATCCTCCTTATCTTCTTTTGCTATTAAAAATGATTCTCAAATGGGAGGATAAATATACTTTTTTCGGGAAAATATAAAAAATATAAGCCCTTGACAAAGGACGATGACGCAGATGAATCAGAATGCCGGCGATGGGACAAAGTTCATCCGGAGTGCTCCTTGTGGAAGCATTTTTCTTCTGTGATATTGACGAGAATGATATCCTCACCAATCTGACAGATACATTCCCAGGGGATGATGAATTCGCTTTCTCTTGCGAACAGGCTGCAGAATTTTCCTGGACCTGGAACGATAAGCGCGGTGAGACATCCGGTTTTGCAGTCGAATTCCACATCTGCCGGACATCCCAGACTGCGGCAGGTACAGGTATTGATAATTTCCTTTTGCTTCAGATCACATACACGCATGAGAAAACCTGAGCTTTTTTATTTATTTATGCAGAAAAAAACGGCATTATACCCGCACTTTTATTGACATAAAACGGAAAAATAAAGTATAATATCGGCAGAAAATGATGAAGGATTACATGCATGAGCAGGGGAGGAAAATGCAGTGAAATGTCCGTTTTGTAATCAGGAAAATACCAAGGTTGTGGATTCCAGACCGGTAGAAGATACGAACTCTATCCGGAGAAGAAGAATGTGTGATGCCTGCGGCAAACGTTTTACCACATATGAAAAAGTGGAGACGATTCCGCTGAGTGTGATCAAAAAAGATCAGAACAGAGAGCAGTACGACAGAGCGAAACTTCAGGCGGGGATTTTGCGTGCGTGCTATAAGAGACCGATTCCGATTGAGAAAATCGAAATCATGATGGATTCCATTGAAGGGGAAATTTTTAATACGGAAGAACGGGAAATTCCAAGTACAAGAATCGGCGAAGTGGTTATGGAACATCTCAAGGATCTGGATGCGGTGGCATATGTACGATTTGCTTCTGTATACAGAGAGTTTAAAGATGTCAGCACATTTATGGATGAACTGAAGAAATTTATGGAACCATAAAGATGGATGATTGTCGGAAAGAACAGAGGAGAATCCGGTTCTTCTTCCGTTTTTGAAATGCAGAATACTATCTGGCGAGGAAGTTGAAAGTAACGGCATAATGGCAAAGAAAAG
This sequence comes from uncultured Blautia sp., assembly GCA_945864225.1. GTDB lineage: Bacteria > Bacillota > Clostridia > Lachnospirales > Lachnospiraceae > Blautia_A. Next base: position 27,633 of record CAMBAL010000023.1, read on the forward strand.
TGCCCATCCGGGAACCAGAGCAGTTTTCAAACATGCTCTGGTCTCAGGTGGACACTTTTTTCTGTGCAGCAGTAACAGGAAAGAATCCTGTTACTGCATTAAGAAATTTTGTCTGATGATTTAAGAAGACAGGAATTAAACGATTCCCTGTGCTTTCATAGCATCGACAACTTTTTCAAATCCGGCAATGTTTGCGCCGACTACATAGTTTTCTTCCATATCGTAACGTCTTGCGGCATCATCCACTTTTCTGAAGATGTCTTTCATGATTGTGTGAAGTTTTTCATCCACTTCTTCTGCACTCCAGGAAATTCTCATGGAGTTCTGGCTCATTTCAAGAGCGGAAGTAGCTACACCGCCTGCATTGGCAGCTTTGCCAGGCATGAAAAGAACGCCGTTTTCCATAACATAATTGGTTGCTTCCAGAGTAGTAGGCATGTTGGCACCTTCCACAATATATTTACATCCGTTTGCAACCAGTGTTTTTGCACCGTCAAGACCAAGTTCATTCTGAGTAGCACATGGCAGATAAACATCACATTTGATATTCCAGATGCCGAGACCGTCTGTATAAGTAGCGCCTTCTACACGATCTGCGTATTCTTTGATACGTCCGCGTTTTACTTCTTTGATATCTTTTACGATATCCAGTTTGATGCCGTCCGGATCATGGATGAATCCGTTGGAGTCACACATGGCAACTACTTTAGCGCCAAGCTGAGTAAGTTTTTCTACTGCGTAAATAGCAACGTTGCCGGAACCGGTTACGATGGCAGTCTTGCCTTCCGGAGAATCGTTGTGTGCCTTCATGATTTCATTGAGCATGTAAACCACACCATATCCGGTAGCCTGTGTACGAACAAGAGAACCGCCATAGGTAAGTCCTTTTCCAGTAAGGACACCTTCGTAAAGACCGCGGATTTTCTTGTACTGTCCGAACAGATAGCCGATCTCACGGCCGCCGACACCGATATCACCAGCAGGTACGTCTGTATCAGCACCGATGTATTTGCAAAGCTCTGTCATAAAGCTCTGGCAGAATGCCATAACTTCTCTGTCGGATTTGCCTTTCGGGTCAAAGTTGGAACCACCTTTGCCGCCGCCGATCGGAAGACCTGTCAGAGAATTTTTGAAAATCTGCTCGAAACCGAGGAATTTCAAGATGCTCTGGTTAACGGACGGATGGAAACGAAGTCCTCCCTTGTATGGTCCGATTGCGCTGTTGAACTGGATACGGTATCCTTTGTTGACCTGAACAACACCCTTGTCATCTACCCACGGTACGCGGAAAGAGATGATTCTTTCCGGCTCAACAAGACGTTCCAGGATGGAAAGTCTGCGGTATTCCTCTTCGTTTCTGTCGATTACGACTTTCAGGGAATCCAGGACTTCCTTAACTGCCTGATGGAATTCCGGTTCACCCGGGTTCTGTGCTACGACTCTCTCGTAGACTTCTTCTGTGTAAGACATTGTAATTTCCTCCTCATCCATTTGAATAACAAATAAATCGATGTTATTATACACTAAAGTGATACAAATGAAAAGAGTGAGAATAAATTTTTTTTTCGCTTGCGTAATATCCGTAAATGTGAGATTATATTAAGAATACAAATGGTATCTGTGAGACAGATCCATAAGATGAGGAGTGATTAGAGTAATGCGAACATTTGAAAAATCTTCAAAACTTGATAATGTACTGTACGATGTGCGGGGTCCGGTGGTTGATGAAGCCAGCAGAATGGAAGAAGACGGTATGGAGATTCTGAAACTGAATATCGGAAATCCTTACCCGTTCGGTTTTTCCGCGCCGCAGGAAGTCATTCTGGATATGCTGAGCAATATCCGTACTTCTCAGGGCTATTCCGATTCCAAGGGTATTTTTTCCGCGAGAAAAGCGATCATGCAGTATTCTCAGCTGAAAAAGATTCCAAATGTGACCATGAATGATATTTATACAGGAAATGGAGTCAGTGAGCTGATTAATCTGTGTATGCAGGCGCTTCTGAATAACGGGGATGAAATTCTGATTCCTTCTCCGGACTATCCTCTCTGGACAGCAACAGCAACACTGGCAGGAGGCAAGGCAGTGCATTATGTCTGCGATGAACAGTCGGAATGGTATCCGGATATGGATGATATCCGCAGTAAGATCACAGACAGAACCAAGGCAATTGTTATTATCAATCCCAATAACCCTACAGGAGCGGTATATCCCAAAGAAGTACTGGAGCAGATTGTCCAGATTGCCAGAGAACATGAACTGATCATTTTTTCTGATGAGATTTATGACCGTCTTGTCATGGATGGGTATGAACATACATCCATCGCTTCACTGGCACCGGATGTTTTCTGTGTAACCTTTTCCGGATTGTCCAAATCTCATATGATCGCCGGTTTCCGTATCGGATGGATGATCTTAAGCGGAGCCAAAGACAGGGCAAAAGGATACATAGAAGGAATCAAGATGCTTTCTTCCATGCGTCTTTGCTCCAATGTACCGGCGCAGTCTATTGTACAGACGGCCCTTGGCGGATATCAGAGTGTGAATGAATATATCCAGCCGGGCGGACGTATTTATGAGCAGAGAGATTTTATTTACAAAGCCCTGACTGATATTCCGGGAATCACAGCTGTGAAACCGAAAGCAGCTTTTTATATTTTCCCGAAGATCGATACGGAGAAATTCAACATTACGGATGATGAGCAGTTTGCGCTGGATTTCCTTCATGAGAAACAGGTTCTCCTGGTACCGGGCAAGGGATTCAACTGGCAGCATCCGGATCACTTCCGTGTTGTTTATCTGCCGAATGTTCTGCAGCTGGAAAAAGCAACGAAAAAACTGGCAGAGTTCCTGAGTACCTACAGACAGGGAAGATAAAGACAACTGAATGACATAAAAAAATAAGAGTAACGAGTAGTGTTTATCACGTAAATCCAGTTGATAAGCACTACTTTTTTATTTTTGCTGTTTCGGATGGGGACGCGGCCTGTTTGAATAACCTTAAAAAATATGAATGGAGGAAATAACATGGCAGCACATGAAATGAAGATCCGAGTGATGAAGACAGTTTCCGAAGGGACAAAAGAAATCATTCTCGGCAGAGTAAAAAAGAAAAATCTGGAAGAAATTTTTTCCGAACGTACGGCGCTGGCACTTATACATGGAGATGTGTGCGATATGATCTATGTCAGTGACCTTGCACAAAAAACATCCAGTGTGGAAGTTTTTGAAATTCCGGGAAGCTGTCCACAGCATATGACATGTCTTGGGATTATGGGGGATGTTTCTGCAGTAGATGCAGCAGTACAGAGAATAAAAAAAGAACTGTGCTGACAACGGCGGGATTTCGTGTTATAATAAAAAACGAATCAAAATTCTGGGAATGAGGAGGGAAACTGATCGGTAAAGCTGAGAGAATGAAAGGGGTATTATAAAATATGACAAGATTCAACACAAAAGTAACACCAGAAATCGAGAGACTCACAGATATTTGTACGGGTCATACCAGTATGGATGTGTCTCTCTACGGAAAGTACGATGTGAAACGTGGACTGCGTGACATTAATGGTAAAGGCGTTCTTGCCGGATTAACTCAGGTATCGAATGTGAAAGCGACCAGCATGGTAGACGGAAAAGAAGTTCCGTGTGCGGGAAGTCTTTCTTACAGAGGTTACGATATCAAAGACCTGACAGGCGGTTTCGTGAGAGATCATCGCTTCGGATTTGAAGAAACGACGTATCTTCTTTTGTTCGGAGAACTGCCGAACGAAGAGGAATTGAATAATTTTAAGAAACTGCTGGCTAACCAGCGCTCGCTGCCAACTAATTTTGTCCGTGATGTTGTGATGAAGGCACCAAGTAAGGATATTATGAATGCTCTTTCCAGAAGTGTGCTTACCTTGTATTCTTATGATACCAATCCGGATGATATTTCTCTGCCGAATGTTTTGCGGCAGTGCCTGAATCTGATCAGCGTATTTCCATTGCTGTCTGTATATGGATATCAGGCTTATAATCATTACATCAGAGGCAAGAGTTTATATATTCACAATCCGAAAAGGGAATTATCTACAGCCGAGAATATCCTGAGAATGCTTCGCCCGGATAAGAAGTATACGGATCTGGAGGCGAAGATCCTGGATCTGGCCCTGATTCTTCATATGGAGCATGGCGGAGGCAATAACTCTACGTTTACGACACATGTGGTATCTTCTTCCGGTACAGATACCTATTCTGCTGTTGCTGCTGCACTTGGGTCTCTGAAGGGACCGAAGCATGGCGGTGCAAATATTAAGGTAGTCAGCATGTTCCAGGATATGAAGAAAGAAGTGAAAGACCCTGAGGACGAGGAAGAAGTGAGAGATTATCTGAAACGCCTTCTTCACAAGGAAGCCTTTGACAGAAGAGGTCTGATTTATGGAATGGGGCATGCGATTTATTCCGTATCTGATCCCCGTGCCGAAGTTCTGAAGGGATTTGTAGAAAAACTTGCCGAGGAAAAGGGCAGGATGAAAGATTACCGTCTGTATTCCATGGTGGAGCGAATGGCTCCGGAGGTGATCGCGGAAGAAAGACGGATCTATAAGGGCGTCAGTGCCAATGTGGACTTTTACAGCGGTTTTGTATACAGTATGCTTGATCTTCCGCTGGAACTGTATACACCGATGTTTGCAGTGGCAAGAATTGTCGGATGGAGCGCCCACCGTATGGAGGAACTGATCAATACGGATAAGATCATTCGTCCGGCATACAAAAATGTGCTTGAGGCAGCGCAGTATGTGCCGCTTCACGAGCGATAAAGGCGGGAAATACATGTTTCGATGTTTTTTTCCGGATGAATACCGGGATTCGACTTATGAAATCGATTTTGACAAATTGTACCGGGAAGGGTACCGGGGTCTGCTCTTTGATATTGACAATACACTTGTTCCCCATGGAGCACCTGCGGATGACAGAGCCATTGCTCTGTTTGCCCATCTGAAAGAACTGGGCTTCAAAAGCTGTTTTATTTCCAACAATAAGATTGGACGAGTGTCTTCTTTTAACGATTCGGTTGGGGAACGTTTTATTGAGAATGCTCATAAACCGTCGGTGCGCAATTATCTCAAAGCCATGGAGCTTCTGGGAACAGACACCGGCAATACGATTTTTATCGGCGACCAGCTTTTTACGGATATTTATGGAGCGAAGAGGGCGGGAATCCGCAATATTCTTGTGAAGCCGATCGATCCGAAGGAAGAGATCCAGATCGTTCTGAAACGATATCTGGAAAAAATCGTACTATATTTTTACCAGAAGGAGGAAAGGAATTCATGAACCATATTGTAATTATCGGATTTATGGGTTCAGGAAAAACGAGAGTGGGAAAACGTCTGGCACAGGAATACGGTCTGCCGTTTATTGATGTGGACAGAGTTGTCACTAAGAAAATGAATCTGACAATCAGTGAAATATTTCAGAGATTCGGGGAACCGTATTATCGTGCACTGGAAACACTGGTAATTAAGGAACTGACCAATGATAAGGAGCGAAAGGTGATTTCCCTCGGTTCCGGACTTCCCATACAGGAACAGAACCAGAAATACCTTAAGGATCTGGGAACGATCATTTATCTGAAAGGCTCTCTGGAGACGCTGAAGAAACGACTGGAGGCCGGAAGCAATAATCCGCTTCTGGAGGGAGACGACAGAGAAGATAAGATCAAAAAACTTCTGAAACAGCGTGATCCGGTCTATGCGAAGTATGCGGATATTGAAGTGATCACAGGAGTGAAGCCTTTTGAAGCTTTAATTGAGGAAATTAAGGAAAAATTGGAAGCATTCGAAAAAAATAGTTGAAAAAACTCGATAGGTATTATAGAATAGTTGATAGTGAAGCACAATAAGGAGGAAATATTATTATGATTTCAGCAGGTGATTTCAAAAACGGCATCACACTTGAGATTGACGGCAATGTTTGCCAGATTGTAGAATTTCAGCATGTAAAACCAGGAAAAGGTGCAGCATTTGTCAGAACCAAATATAAAAATATCATTACAGGATCTGTACTGGAAAAATCTTTCCGTCCGACTGAAAAATTCCCGCAGGCTCGTATTGAACGTGTGGATATGCAGTATCTTTATAATGATGGTGAATTATATTACTTCATGAACGTAGAGACATTTGATCAGGTTGGTCTTACTGCAGAGCAGGTTGGTGATTCTCTGAAATTTGTAAAAGAGAACGAAATGGTTAAAATCTGTTCCCATAACGGAAATGTATTTGCTATTGAGCCGCCATTATTCGTAGAACTGGAAGTAACTGAGACAGAACCTGGTTTTGCAGGAAATACTGCACAGGGTGCTACCAAACCGGCTACTGTTGAAACAGGCGCACAGGTTCAGGTTCCTCTGTTTGTTAACCAGGGTGATAAGCTGAAAATCGATACCAGAACAGGTGAATATCTGTCTCGTGTATAATGTTGATTGAAGAATCCACTGCCATCGGTATTGCCGGTGGCAGTTTTTTGTGTCATGGAAAATGTGATGTGTTTTCCGTGACACAAAAAGCCTTTCTGGCAGAAGTGTGAGGATGAGGGTTGTTGTTTAAAGAAGTAAAGGAAAACAGGGATTTTTACAGGCGTATTTTTAAACTGGTTCTGCCGATTGTGATTCAGAATCTGTTGAGTGCAGCAGTCAGTTCTGCAGACGTAGTGATGCTGAACTATGTGGGACAGTCTTCCATTTCTGCTGTTTCACTGGCTTCTCAGTATGCCAGTGTACTGTTTATGGTACTTTATGGGCTGGGTACGGGGGCTACGATGCTTTGCGCCCAGTATTACGGCAAAGGAGATATGCGTGCGATTCAGGCAGTGGAAGGAATCGTTATGCGGTTTACTCTTAGTATTTCCATGCTGTTTGGATTGATGGCGCTGTTTCTGCCGGAACAGATGATGCATATTTTTACCAATGACAGGGAACTGATCGAGATAGGAGCTTCTTATCTTCGGTGTGTCAGTGTGTGCTATATCTGCTGGGGAATTATTGAAGCGTATCTGTCTGTTCTGCGGAGTATCGGCCGTGTGACCATCAGTACGGCTATGAATGTACTGGCATTTTCGCTGAATATTCTTTTGAATGCAGTATTTATTTTCGGACTGTTCGGTGCACCGAAGATGGGAGCAACCGGTGTCGCGATTGCCACTTCTGTTTCCAGATTTGTGGAACTTCTGGCGTGTATGGTGGTTTCTGCTCTGAGCAAAGATATCAAACTGGATTTCCGCTATATGTTTATACGGAATAAGCAGCTGTTTTCGGATTTTGTCCGTCTGGCATTGCCGGCAGTGGGGAATGATGTGAGCTGGAGTGTGGCTTTTTCCATGTACTCGGTCATTCTGGGACATCTGGGTACAGATGCGGTTGCTGCAAATTCTTTCGTTGTTGTGGTGCGCAATTTCGGAACGATTCTCTGCTTCGGAGTGGCTAGTGCAGGCGGGATCCTTCTGGGGAATGTACTTGGAGAAAACAAACTGGAAAAAGCACGAAAAGAGGCCAGTGAAGTGGTCAGGCTGACCGTGTTTACCGGAGCAATCGGCGGTCTGATTGTTCTGGCGGTTACTCCCTTTGTGCTGAAATATGCAGATCTTTCTGCACAGGCCCTGCATTATCTGAAGTATATGCTGCTGATTAATGTCTATTATATTATGGGTACAGCGGTGAATACAACGCTGATTGCCGGTGTCTTCCGTGCCGGTGGGGACAGCAGATTCGGGCTGATCTGTGATACGATCGATATGTGGTGTTATGCTGTACCGTTGGGATTTCTGGCAGCGTTTGTCTTTAAGCTTCCGGTGATGGTGGTTTATTTCCTGCTTTGTACGGATGAATTTGTGAAATGGCCGTGGGTGATCAAACGTTATAAGAGTGGTAAATGGATCCGGAATATTACGAGAGACAACCTGTTTGATCAGGATGAAAAAAATTAGCAATATGAAAGAATGCGGAAAAGTTATTTTACAGGATTGTTTCAGTAAAGGATAATCATGAAATTGCCCCTTGACAATAAAGGGGCAATTTGCATATAATGAATCATACATTGGTTCACAGGGTATCTGATGGAACTTCTTTGAATCTGATGTAAGAGGTACAGCTTTCATGTGCCGGCCGTAAATCAGGGCTTGTACTGGTTTCGACGGGGGCTTTGAAGTTGAGGAAGCCATCCGCAGACTCCTGGACTGCGTACCAACCGGGAAACTAAATATAAAC
>CAMBAL010000024.1 GCA_945864225.1 uncultured Blautia sp.
ATCTAGTACGGTCTCGTGGGCTCGGAGATGTGTATAAGAGACAGCTCTTTACCGATTCTTCGTCTTTCCTGTTTATCTTTTTCCCGATTATAAGGCTTCCCACTAGGCACACTTCGCGTCGCTGGATTCAGTACTCCCCAAGTCAGCCTCTGTTTCGAATAATATTCCTTCTGCGCCTTTTTACTTCTTTTATCGAGTGAAACATATTTCTTCATCTTATTTTCTCTCCTTTGCTTTTTCATCAAGTGATATCTTTGAGATAAATGTGTCAACCAATATTGACAATATCAGAGTCTTTATGTAGGCGACTTTGTAAAATTACAAAAGGCAACTGGAGAATATATGGATAAATCCATCAGTTTCTACGATGGCGGTTCTGAAGGATTTTACCACGGTTTAATCTTAGGTCTCATCGCTTTGATGGATAACCAGTACAAGATTAAATCCAACCGTGAATCAGGAGATGGTAGGTACGATATCTCATTATTCCCGAAAAGCTCAAAATATCCAGGTATCATTATGGAATTTAAATGGGGAAGTAATCTGGATTCAGATACACTTGATAAACTCGCTAAAGATGCGTTAGATCAAATAGACACCAAACGGTATGACTCAGAAATGACCGAAATTGGCGTTACCAATATTCTCAAACTTGGAATCGCCTTTTCTGGTAAGAAATTAAAAATTAAAACAGAATAATAAATCCATAAAACAGATATCTAAATTCCGAAGGATTGAATATCCGTCAAGTAAAATTATATAATTTAATTGGCATCTTCCAAAGTATCATTTTGAACCTTTGTGCTTCTAAGCTGATACTTTGGTCTCTTGCCCAAATAGTAGTTTGGAAATTACCTCCTGTATGTACCTTTTTCCATGATCTATCGTTCTTTACTCGTGTAACCTACACAAAATATATCATACTCGTATTCTTCTGTAAACAATTTTGTCACTTTCCTACAATTCAATCCCGATTCTCACATACTTTTATGCAAATTGTACAATCTAATAAAATTTCATCTATATATTATTTGAAAAGACTGATCCGTTTGTCTTTAAACATTTCTTCCTGTACCTCCATTTCCGGTCTTTAGCATAGCATCATCAATTCCATGAATGAAAGCTTTGCTTCCGGACATTATAATGCACTCTCAAAATAAATGACCAGCCCTATCACGCAGATAAAATATCAGGCAAGTGATATGGCTGGTCATTTATTTTTTCGATGTAATAGTTAGAAAGAATCTTACCCGGAAGGCTTTATTTTTTCATCGGAAAATGCAAAGCACTTTTCTATGATAAAATAAAAATCGTGGAACCAATCAGCACGAACCCCAGAATATCCAGAAAAGTAAACTGATTTCCCATAAAAAGAACCGATAACACCGTTGCTGTCGGTATTTCTGAACAGGCAAACAGACTGGCCTTTGCAGAACCGATCTGCTTCACAGCCACTCCATACAGCAGATATGCAAGAATGCTTCCGCATAAAACAGCAGCAAGAAGCGCTCCGAACGCTCTGCTGTCCAGGACAGGCGGATTCTTCATGGGATTTACCAGAATTCCCGCCGTAATACCTCCAAAAAACAAGGAAACCGATGTAATCGCCTGTGCAGAATACCTTTCATACAAAGGCTCCGGCAAAACAGTACTGAGCATCATAAAGAACGCACAGCCGATTCCCCATACCAATGCTTCTTCCGACATGACAAGTTCATGAATATTGCCATGTGTCGCAATCAGAAAAATGCCTGCAACGGCCAAAGCCAGGGACAGCATCTCCATCTTCTCAGGAAATTTATGTTTTTTCACGCACACATAAATCATCACCATAACCGGACATAAGTATTGGAGGACAATAGCCGTAGCCGCATTGGATTTCTGCACAGCTCCGTAGCACGCAAACTGAAAGAGCATCGTTCCCAGTATCCCGGTCAGAGCACATCGCAACAGATCTTCTTTCCTTTTCAGGAGCATCCGCAGTTCTTCTCTCTTTGTCAGCAGCAAAAATATCAGCATACAGAACCCGGAAACCAGCATTCGCACAGCCACAAACCAGGAAGACTGCATTTCTGTATTCGTAAACAAATACTGACTGAATACGCCGGAGAGCCCCCAGCAGAATCCTGTCAGAATTCCGCCGCAGACTCCCTGGACTTTCCTGTTGTCCATCATTTTATAATGCCTTTTCATAAAGGGAAAGGATATCTTTCTTCGTTGTACTCCTCGGATTTACTGCAATATTCCCGCTCTTCATGGCGTCATCTGCCATTGCATCGAATTTATCTGCAGTTACTCCCACCTCACCAAGAGATGCCGGAATTCCCAGCTGTTCATTCAATTCTACCAGCAGATCCACCAGCATAAATGGTTCAAACTCCTCTTCAAAAGCAGGCGTTCTGGAAATATAATTATAAATCTTCAGATATTTTCCATTGTCTGCCAGTGCATTATATTCCACAATCGTCGGCAGTAAAATCGCATTGGCAACACCGTGCGGCACGTCAAAGAACGCACTGACCGGATGACTCATCGCATGAACATCCCCAAGCCTTGCCCAGGAAAAAGCAATTCCCGCAAACAGAGAACCAGTGATCATTCCCTCTGCTGCTTCAAGATCCGTACGGTCAGCAAAGTATCTTCTGATATTTTTTCCGATCAGCTCCAGTGCTTTTTCTGCCATTGCATCAGAAAATGGAGAGGCTGCTTTTGAAAGATAAGCTTCCAGTGCATGAACCATTGCATCAATTCCGCATGCTGCTGCCACCGAAGCCGGAGCAGTTGTCAGCAATTCCGGATCCAGAATCGCATAAGAAGGAATCAATTTATAACTGAATACGGTTAATTTATAATTTCTGCTGTGATCTGTAATAACAGAAAACGCGGTAACTTCCGAACCGGTACCTGCAGTTGTCGGAATGGCAATAAGCGGGATGATATCTCCCGGAACCTTGCCGCCGCCTTCATATTCTGTGATACTTCCGCCATACTTTGCAACGACGCCGACTGCTTTCGCCACATCCATAGGGGAACCGCCCCCTAATGCGATCAGAAAATCAGCTCCGCTTTCCTGAAATGCTTTTGTCGCTTTTTCCACAGTCTCCACAGAAGGATTTCCTTCTGTTTCTGTAAAAGCATCTGCCGGAATCCCTACGCCTTCTAATGCATCTGCACAGGACTTTACAATTCCCATTTTATTCAGACGAGGTCCGGAAATAATAAATCCATGGGAACCTCCCAGTTTTTTTGCCGCTTCCGGCAGTTTTGCCAGACTTCCCTGGCCAACGATAATCTCCTGTGGTATGGAAAATGAAAATTCTTTCATTGTTTTTTGCTCCTCTCCTGTTTTATGCTGCCATTCTCTGCAGCACACGTTCAATTGCCTGGTCAATTACCAGATCCAGTTCTTCTTCATCAGCTTCCGGCATCAGTGTTGCAGCATCCTCGTCGGAAATCAGTTCCACCAGTGTACCAAAGGATTCCTGATATTTTCTCTTGCAGACAACATAGAATACAACACCTAACAGCGCCCATCCGCCGACCATTCCCCATTCCTGCCAGACAAGGTTTCCGCCGGAACCCGGGATACAATACATCAGTACCATAAAGCCAGACATCAGAACTGCCATTGTTCCTACAAATTTATATGCAGGAACACGATACGGACGCGGCATATCCGGTTCTTTTTTTCTGAGAATCAGGAAGGAAATTGATACCATACAGTACGCAAGACAGCATCCGAAATTGCCTGCGTCACAGATCCAGACCATCATTTTTCGTCCTGCAAGCGGTGCGATCATCGTCAGTGCCCCAATTAAATATAAGGAATTCACCGGTGTTTTGTGCTTCGGATGAAGTTTTGCAAAAAACGGCGGAATCATATAAGATTCAGCCATGGAATACATTGCTCTTGAACCACCGATCATAAATGAATTCCAGGAAGTGATAATTCCGCACATACCGCCGACAATGATGACCTTTGCCATTACAGAAGTCTTAAATGCGGTGGCCATGGCATCTGCGGTTACCAGACCGGTGCCTGCCTCTGATGCGGCAATGGCATCTGCATCCAACACATAACCTACAGCCAGAATCACAAGCGCATAAAAAACAACAGCAAGAACAACTGATAAAATCAGCATTTTACCGATTTTTTTCAGTGGAACATTGATTTCCTCCGCAGCCTGCGGAATAACATCAAATCCGATAAAATAAAACGGAGTGATCACGGCTACAGAAAGCACATTTTTGAGCATAGAGCCGCCTGTGGAACCCACAAACATCTGACCGTTCAGATTATCCACACTTCCGTTAATGACTGATGCCACGATCAGCAGAATTCCGGCACCTCCAATAATGACCGTCAGTACTGTCTGAAGCATCGCTGCGGTTTTCGCGCCCATAATGTTGATCACCATAATCAGAAATGCCAGGATAATCGCTACCGCAAGCCAGGATGCATAAATATCAAATCCGGCAACCGTATAAAGATACCCTTTTAAAAATCCCGGCCATAAATATGTCAGAATGGTCGGAAATGCACATGCCTCAAAACACGCTACGCCCACATATCCGAGAATAATTCCCCAGGTACATACAAAAGAACCGGTCGGTCCCATAGCCCGGTAGCTGAATACATGTTCTCCTCCGCACTGCGGCATCGCAGCTGTCAATTCCGCATAGGTAAGTCCAACAAAGAAAATCATGATACCGCCGATTACAAAACCAAGGGCCGCACCAACTACGCCGCCGCTTTCAATCCATCCGCCGGAGGATACGACCCAGCCCCAGCCGATCATTGCGCCAAAGGCAATCACCAGAATATCCCACGCACTGAACACTTTGTCAAATTCTGATTTTTTCTTATTCATAGCGAGTCCTCTCCTTTCTCAGATGTCAAATAACTTCTTTGCCAGTATTTCGATATATTCTGCAGTTCCGTCAATCCCAAGCATACTGCTGTCGATCAAAAGATTCCTGTTATGACGGTCACCGCGATTACTGCCTGTAAATGCAAGATGTCGGATATGATACCGCTTATCCTTCTCAGAAATCAGAAGTTTCGCATCTTTTTCCGTCAGGTTATGGCTTTCCATAATATGTCGGATTCTCACTTCATCCGGAGCATAAATGAATACACATAACAGATTTTCCTGCCCTTTTAAAATATAATCTGCGGAACGTCCGATAAATACGCAGGACTCTTTTGCCGCCAGTTTTCGGATAATCTGTTTCTGCACATGGATTGCACGGTCTGTCAGGTCAGAAAGCTTTGAAAAAGAACCTCTTTCCTGTCCTTCCACACCTTTTCCTGCAATCGTAAGACCGGATTCTACTTTGTCCATAATATCCTGCGGAATTCCTACTTCATCAATGATGGCATCCACTGTTTCCCTGTTATATACAGGAATCCCCAGATCTTCCGCGATTTTTTTGCCTATTGCATTTCCTTTTGCCCCATATTCACATCCAATCGTTATCACAAAATGCTGCATCCCATTCACTTCCTTTATGTATTTGCTTTTATGAATACTTTATTTTATCATAGGAAAATGTAAAGCACTTTCCTATGATAAAATAAAGTAGACAAGGGCGCACGAATCCCTTCGTGACGCCCTCGTCTGCTCATTTCTATTTTTCATTTTATGCCAAAGCTTTTACTGTTTCATCCAGAATGGCAACTGCCTTGTCGCATTCTTCCCTGGATACGATCAGAGGCGGAACCATACGAATGGTATGCGCACCAATTGCAGTGATCAGCAGTTTCCGGTCTAAAGCACCATGTTTTACATCCACACCGCTTACCGTATCATCAAATTCAACACCGACCAGCAGTCCCTGATGTCTTACTTCTTTCACATGAGGAAGCTTCTCAAGTTCTGCAGAGAAATAATCACCCATCTCTTTCGCATTGCCTGCCAGATCTCTGTCAAGCAGTTCATTTACTTCTGCCAGTGCTGCTGCACAGGAAACCGGATGACCTCCGAATGTAGTTCCATGGGAACCTGGTGTAAATGCTTTCGCCACTTCCTCGGTTGCACAGATTGCTCCGATCGGCATTCCGCCGCCCAGACCTTTCGCCATGGACACGATATCCGGCTTGATACCGTAATTCATATAGGACATCACAGCACCGGTTCTGCACCATCCGGTCTGTACTTCATCGATCAGAAGCAGCATACCCTTTTCATCACAAAATTCACGAAGACCTTTCATAAATTCCATGGTTGCCGGATGCACACCGCCCTCGCCCTGTACCGGCTCGATCATGATGGCAATGGTATTCTCTGTACATGCGTTTTTGAACGCTTCCAGATCATTATACGGTGCATAGGAAAATCCGTATGTCATCGGACCAAATCCTACCTGGCATCCATTTCCCGGCTGTCCTGTTGCAGACATCGCACCGAATGTTCTGCCATGAAAGCCCATTTTTGCTGTTACGATATGATATTTATTAGGACCGTATTTCTCAATTCCGTACTTACGGGCCATTTTAATCATCGCTTCATTTGCCTCTGTACCGGAATTCTGATAAAAAATCTTGTCCATCCCGATTGTTTCACAGACTTTTTCAGCCAGCAATGCCTGCGGAATTGTATATGGATAGTTAAAGGTATGCATGATGTCGTCTACCTGATCCTTAACTGCTGCAACAACCTTTGGATTGCGGCTGCCGGCATTATTTACTGCAATACCTGCATAAAAATCAAGATATGGGGTTCCCTCTTCATCATACAGATACATTCCTTCTGCTGTTTCTGCAAGGAAATCAAAACGCTCGTATGTTTCGATCATGTATTTGCTTACTTTGTCCTTAATTTCCTGTTTTGTCAGTCCTGTGTCTTTTAATTTCATAATTCTTTCCTCCTCCAGCTTATCTTTATTTCTCCGGAAATTCCTGATTCTCCTTCTGGACAAACAGGAATACTTTCCTGAGAAACAAAAAAAACGCCAATGATTCCTGTGAATCATTGACGCCTTTGTCACTTTTGCTTTTATGTTGTGTACAATATATCACACTTTTCATGAATAGTCAATTAAAATATTGTTGTTTTTTCGAGATTTTTGCATTCTTTTGTTCAATATTTTGGACATCTATTTTCAGAGAGAGGCATAGCCGAATATGTTGACCGAATGCGAGACAATTTTCCTGCAAAGTGGGGCATGCATATGACGGGAGTAAATTTTCAAACACGCTCTAATATACAACAAAGAAAGACATAAAACGAATCGTTTCTGTTCCTGTATTAAAATAAACATGCGGCTGGTCCGATTCAAAACGGAAGAACTGTTCCTTTTCCACCTCATAAATACCGTCTTCCAGCTTTATGAATAAGGTACCCTGAAGCATAGCAATGTATTCCTTTGTACGTTCTCCATGGGATCCGCTCTCATATACTCCACCTGGCTCAATGTCGATCCGGTAAATTTCCACAGAGCGATTGTCCGCAATCGGAAAACAGGTCCAGACATGGTATTGCCCTTTTACATCTTTCGTTGGTACCAGTTTCTCAATATCCACCAGATAGGCATCTTTTTGCGGAGCCTGCGTCAGGTCCTGCAGATCAATGCGCAGACCGCTCATAATTTTTCCCAATACACCAATCGACGGATTGGCATCTCCTTTTTCAATCGTTGCCAGCATACTCTTGCTGACCCCCGTCTGCTCTGCCACCACGTCCAGGCTCATTCCTTTGGCTTTGCGTATTCTTTTCAAATTAATTGCGATATTATGTGATAAATAATCCATATAGAATTCTCCCTGAATAATTTAGCTGTTGAAAAATCACAAATCATGAAAGTCTATCGTCCCGCTCCAGAGTATGCTTGAAAAATCCTTTCAGACATGCACTAATTTACAAATTGTTTCAATATGCACAGTTTCACAGAACTGTTCTACACAGCAGGCCCGTTCCACGCGGTATCCTGCTGCAAGAAATGCCTCAAGATCCCGCGCAAGGCTGGTTGCCTTACAGGAAATATATACAATATGATCCACTCCATAGGCGATGATCTTCGGCAGAGCCTTTGGATGGATTCCGTCTCTTGGAGGATCCAGTACAATGACATCCGGTTTTTCCGTTACTTCATCCAGTACTTTGAGCACATCTCCTGCAATAAACCGGCAGTTCGTCAGCCCGTTGCGTGCCGCGTTTTCTCTTGCTGCCTCCACAGCCTCCTCCACAATTTCCACACCGATCACTTCTTTCGCTACAGGCGCAAGAAGCTGTGCAATGGTTCCGGTTCCGCTGTAAAGGTCAAACACTTCCATATCTCTGGTACTTCCAATATAATCCCGCACGATGGAATACAATACCTCAGCAGCCAGAGAATTGGGCTGGAAGAAAGAAAATGTACTGATTTTGAACCGCAGTCCCAGAAGTGTTTCATAAAAATAATCCTGCCCGTAAAGAATCCTTGTCTCATCACTTCTCACCACATCGGAAAGAGAATCATTGATGATATGCATGATTCCTACAATTTTTCCTTCCAGAGGAAGTTTCAGCAGTTCTTCTTTGAGAGGCTCCATATCATGCTCTTCCTGGCTGGTGG
This sequence comes from uncultured Blautia sp., assembly GCA_945864225.1. GTDB lineage: Bacteria > Bacillota > Clostridia > Lachnospirales > Lachnospiraceae > Blautia_A. Next base: position 8,557 of record CAMBAL010000024.1, read on the forward strand.
TGATCACATGCACCAGAATTTCTCCCGTTGTCACACCGCGGCGAAGAAGCAGATGACGGAGATACCCGATATGCTGCATTTTTTTGTAATAGGAAACGCCTCTGTCACGGAAATATTCCCACACACAGTTCAAAATTTTCGTCATATCCTCATGAACCAGTTTGCAGTCTCCGGTATTCAAAACATCATAGGTGCTGCCTTTTTTGTGCAGCCCAAGAGAAAGCGGGCCATCCTTGTACTCATCTCCAAAAGAAAATTCCATTTTATTCCGGTAACCGAACTCAATAGGACTTCCATGGATTCCCTCCCAGCAGTAATCCGGATTTCCCTCTTCATCTGCCTGACCGCCTGACAGCAGTGCCTGGTCGAGCAGTTCCTTTACCTGTTCTTCTTTCATTTTCAGCTGTTCTTCATAGGGCATGGTCTGGTACATGCATCCACCGCAGGCAGGGAAAACACTGCACACCGGTTCACGAGTCTCCAGCGGTGATTTTTCCAGTACCTCCAGAAGGCGTCCCTCCGCACGGCCGGAACGCTTTTTATTAATCATAAACCGGATTTTCTGTCCCGGAATTCCATTCTTTACAATCACTTTCTGTCCATCTATATAAACCAGCCCCTTATTGGGATATTCCACTTTCTCTATGATTCCCTCGTAAATTTCACCTTTTTTCATAATTCCTCCGTATGAACCTGTCAATAGCCTCTTCACAAAAATAGCCCCGGTTATCTGCCGGAGCCATCTCTGTTTATTTATTCTTCCTCTTCATCCTCAAAATAATCATCGAAATCGTCATCAAAATCTTCTTCGAAATCTTCCAGATAATCCGGTGCGAAGAAATGGTATACTGCAAAAGCGATTCCTGCAACAGCTGCTACAGCACCGATGATCGCCAGCACCCAGAGGACTGTATTTTTCTCTTTTTCTTCTTCTTTTTTCTTTAATGCAGTCAATAAATCTTCAATTTTAATATTCATAGTTGCACCATCCTCTCATAATTCTTAACGGCAAATGTCCTGTATTTTTAAATCACAGGAAAACACAGAGCACTTTTTCCTAATACAACCTGGATATCTCACGTTATTTGCCGTCCTGCGGCCCGACAACCGGCCGATTCGCTGATTCTGTTCTTTATTATACCACTACTGAGCAGATTTTACCATAACTAATCGAATTTTTCCCCTCAAATCTTCTTCAGCTTCGCAAAACCGGCAAACATCTTCTTTACTCCATAACGGTCAAATTCCACCGTCACTTCAAAGTCACGTCCGCCTTCCACAATATTTTTCACGATTCCCACACCAAATTTCACATGACGCACCGTATCTCCTACAGCATATTCCAGAAATGTCGGTTTTGTTACCTTGAACTGCGTTGGCTCAAATGCTTTGGCATGAAAGGCCATTTTCATCTGGGCATAACTGCTTTTGGCAGGAATAACTTCCTCAAGCTTCGGCTTCTTTTCCTGAATCTTATGTCCCAGATCCACCAGTTCCCGCGGAATTTCCCGTACAAAACGGGATACACGATTATACTGCGTTTCCCCGCGGATCATTCTCTGCTGGGCAGCTGTCAGAGTCAGATCTTTCATCGCTCTTGTAATGCCCACATAGCACAGTCTGCGCTCCTCTTCCATATCAGAGGGATCCCCGCTTGAGATACTCATATAGCTGGGAAAAATCCCGTCTTCCATTCCGGCAAGAAATACATGGGGAAATTCCAGCCCCTTGGCACTGTGCAGGGTCATAAGAAGCACATAATCCTGATCCGGATCTACACTATCAATATCTGCGATCAGTGCGATTTCCTCCAGAAAGCCGGAAAGTGTCGCAGGCTGATTCATCTCCTCCATCGTTTCTGTATAAGTTACTGTCTTGGAAATCAGCTCATCAATATTCTCGATTCTTGCTCTTGCTTCATCCGTATCCTCGGCTCTCAGTTCATCCACATAACCGGTCAGATCAATAATCTCTTCCAAAAGCTCCTGTACAGAATATGCCTCTGCCTTGCTCTTCAGCGACTGGATAAAGGTTACAAAGCCATCGATTTTAGAAAGACTTCTTCCAATGGACGGAACCTCCTCCGCCACACGCAGCGCATCATAAAAACTGATATTCATCTGATCTGCATAATCCTGGACCCTGCTCACCGTTGTCGCTCCGATTCCCCGCTTCGGCACATTGAGAATTCTCTTCACAGCAAGATCATCCTGTGCATTATCCACCGTCTTCAGATAACAGAGAAGATCCTTGATTTCTTTACGAGCATAAAAGTTCACCCCGCCTACCAGCTTGTACGGAATATTGGCAAGCAGGCACTTTTCCTCAAACAGACGTGACTGGGCATTGGTACGGTAAAGAATCGCACAGTCCCGGTAATGGTATTTGCCCTCCCGATGTTCTTTGGATATCTCACCCACAATATATTCCGCTTCCTCAAATCCATTGAGAAACTGACGGAACTGAACCATGGAGCCATCCTCATTTTCCGTCCAGAGATGTTTCGGCTTACGCTCGGTATTATTGCTGATCACCTCATTGGCAGCATTGAGGATATTCTGTGTAGAACGGTAATTCTGTTCCAGGCGAATCACCTTCGCATCAGGAAAAACCCGTTCAAATCCCAGAATATTGCCGATATTTGCCCCACGGAATTTATAAATGGACTGATCATCATCTCCTACTACGCAAAGATTCTCGTATCTGGATGCCAAAAGGCTTAACAGCTTAAACTGTGCCGTATTCGTATCCTGATACTCATCCACCATAATATACCGGAAGCGTTCCTGATAATATTCCAGCACATCCCCGCAGTTCTGAAAAAGTTCTACGGTCTTCACCAGCAGATCATCAAAATCCAGTGCATTATTTTTACGCAGAGATGCCTGATATTCCCGATAGACCCCCGCAACCTTGCGCTGATTAAAGTCTCCTCCTGCATTCATCTCCATCTCATCCGGTGTAATCAGTTCATCCTTGGCATGGGAGATCTGCGCAAGCAGAGAGCGTTCTTTATATACTTTTGTATCAATATTCAGCTTCTTACAGATATCTTTCATCAGTGTTTTCTGATCATCTGTATCATAAATGGTAAAATTATTGTCATATCCCAGCCGGTCTATGTATCTGCGCAGAATCCGCACACAGGTGGAATGAAAGGTGGACACCCAGATACTCTCGGAACCGAAGCCCACAATCTTGTCCACACGCTCCCTCATCTCCTGGGCAGCCTTATTGGTAAACGTGATCGCCAGAATATTCCACGGATTCACGCCCTTTTCCTCAATCAGATACGCAATCCGGTGCGTCAGCACCCTGGTCTTCCCCGATCCCGCACCTGCCAGAATCAGCAGCGGTCCTTCCGTATGAAAAACCGCCTCCTGCTGCCGGTCATTTAATGTATCATATATGCTCATATTTTAGCTTCTCCTTATATTTTCCTGACGTAATCGGAATTTTCCTCTCCCGTCAGACTGTTTTATTATAACATGACAACTGCATGACTCACAAGCATAACCGAACATATTATCTGTTTTATAACAGGAAAAACATGAGGGCACTTTCCTGATACAGAAAAATCCCGCTGAATTTTCAAATAATTTATCACACGAAAAGGACCCCCATGCAAAGACAGGCCCCGAACGGGGTAACTCCTGCTTTACACGGAGGTCCTTTTCAACTCTATCAAAACTGAGAGAAGGGCTGATTTATCGGATGCATAGCTTCTGCATCACTGCTCCATCACAAAATGGAAATTCCAGCTCTGGTATTCTCCTCTGAATGCAGGAAGGCGGAAGCCTCCGTACATCAGAGCGGCACCCAGATACCGTTCCCCATTCATCACATAGAATTTATCTTCTTTCAAACCGCGAAGCTTCACATAAACCGGTGCTGCATTCGGATAGGTTTTTACGGAAACTGCGCTCATCAGAGCTTCACTTCCGTCTTCTGCAGCAAATTCCCATACAGTAAATGCTTCATTCTGATATGGATCAGTAATTCTGTAATATTTCCCATCCTGGATTAGATTATAATATCCCTGATATACTTTAATCTGCTCGCGGATTTCTGTTTTTTCTTCTTCGGTCAGCTTCATCGGATCCAGTTCGTATCCAAAAGTTCCGGCCATGGCAACCGTTGCTCTGGTCGCGATCGGGGTCACTCTGCCGGTCTGATGATTCGGGCTTGCAGATACATGCGCACCCACAGCACTGATCGGATAAGCAAAAGAGGTTCCATACTGGATTTTCAGTCTTTCAATGGCATCGGAATCATCGCTGCACCAGATCTGAGGGCTGTAGTACAGCATACCGGCATCGAAACGTCCGCCTCCGCCGCTGCAGCCTTCCAGTAATATATTCGGATAACGTGTAATCAGTTTTTCCAGGAAATCATACAGACCCAACACATATCTGTGACTGATTTCTCCCTGTCTGTGTGCAGGAAGCGCCGCACTGTAAAGGTCGGTAAGATTACGGTTGAAATCCCATTTCAGGTAATCGATTTCCGCATGATCCAGTACTTCACACATCTGTGCAAACACATGATCGCGCACATCCTGTCTGGAGAAATCCAGTACCAGCTGGTATCTGCCGCGGACAGGTTTTCTTCCCGGCACCTGGAATGCCCAGTCCGGATGCTCCCGATAAAGATCACTGTCCTCAGACACACATTCCGGTTCAAACCAGATACCGAATTTTAATCCGAGACCGTGAATCCGCTCTGACAGTTCACCAAGCGTACATCCCAGTTTCTTTTCGTTGACATACCAGTCACCAAGTCCGCTGAAATCGTCATCTCGTTTTCCAAACCATCCGTCATCCATAACAAACAGTTCCACACCCAGAGACGCAGCTTCCTTTGCCATATCTACCAGTTTATCACCGGTAAAGTCAAAATAGGTACCTTCCCAGTTATTCATCAGGACAGGTCTTCTTGCCTTTTTATATTTGCCTCTGCACAGGTTGTTGCGGTAAGCATAATGATAAATCTGGGACATTTTTTCAAAACCGGTGCTGCTGTATACCATAGCCACTTCCGGAGTCCAGAAATCCTCTCCCGCATTCAGTTCATATTCAAAATTATCCGGATGGATTCCCATCACAACTCTTGTCTGATTTGCCTGATCAAGTTCTGCCTCAGCAAGGAAGTTTCCGCTGTACAGAAGAGAAAATCCATAGCATTCTCCCTGTGTTTCTCCGGCAGTATGATCCGCAAGAACCACAAACGGATTATAATGATGGCTGGAGGAACCTCTGACACTTCCCACAGACTGCAGGCCGTGATGCACCGGAGTACGGGAAAGATTTCGTTCCATCTCGTGTTTTCCATAGAATGTCATCCAGTCATAGGAACCATACATCTGGTCCAGACACATAGAAGCTGCTTTTTCCAGATAGATGGCACCGGAGGTACCGTTCTCAATACGGACTGCTCTGGTGATCATATCCAGATTTTCCATCACACCATAATATAAATGTACAAAAATATCCTCTGCCTGATCTTTTAAAGTAACTACAAGCGTATCCGCACGGTCACCTTCCTGTGCATAAACCGCAGGCATTCCCGGAATGGAGTATTTTCCTTCCAGAACTTCAGAATGATCAAAGCGAAGATCCAGAACACGGCAGCCATTTGCAGTACGGATTCTCAGTGCACTGGTACGGTAATCTGCAGTTCCGAAACAGGAATATTCCTGCGGAAGAATTTCTGTAGAGTACGTTCTGTTCTTTTCCGCATCATACGGATTAGCTGCAAATCCGCGATCCTTGCAATAAATCAGGTAGGAATAATCGGTATTCTCTGTTTTTCTTCCATAATAAGTATGCAGAAGAACTCCCAGATCATCTTTTTTCATTTGATACATGCTGTTTTTGGTATACATCGTAAACAAAGCTTTTTTTTCATCAAATACTACTGCCATGATCCTTCTCCTTTTCTGTATATCGACTTTACTATGGCGGTGTCTTTATGCAAAAAACACCGCCCGTTTCTGATAAAATTCTACCACTATTATCCAAAATCGTAAATACTTGAATGAATTTATTTTTATATCCAAATACTATATTTCAAGAATATGATTGATATATATACTAATTTGGGTATATAATAAAGAAAAGCATAGCTTTTTCTGTTGTTTTTCACAGATTCTTCACTGTTTTTTTATTGATTATTACTATTTTTCACAGAGAAAGGACGGAAAATATGCCTGATTTATTGTTTCATGTATTCTCCGATGAACGCTTTATGGATCTGACTTTATTCCAGTTCGGGTATGAAAAATGCCGGCCGCTCCATTCGTATGGGCCTTTTATCCGCAACAACTATCTTTTTCATTATGTCATTTCCGGACATGGAACTCTGCTGACAGATGATACCTATAATCACTCCATAGAATATCAGATTGGGCCAGGTTCCGGCTTTCTCATTGAACCCGGAAGAATCAATACTTATTACGCAGACCGGGAAGAGCCCTGGGAATATGCATGGGTGGAGTTTGGCGGACTTCGTGCCAAAGAAATTCTCGAAAGCTCCGGACTTTCCTCCGAAGAACCGGTTTTTACCCCGGGCTCCCCGGAAGACAGTGAATGTGTCAAAAAAGAGCTCTTATATCTTGCCAGCCACGGAAACGAATCCTCTCTCCATCTCATCGGCCATCTGTATCTGATTCTGGATGCCATCCAGAGAGGTTCTTCCAGAAAGCGTCCTGTTCAGGGAGGAAGTCTCTCTAAATTTTATACAAAAGAAGCCGTGACTTTTATTGAACAGAACTATGCCTTCCCGATCACTGTGGAAGACATGGCCAGCCGCTGCAAACTGGACCGGAGTTATTTCGGCAAGATTTTCAAGGAAACCATGGGACAATCCCCTCAGGAATTTCTCATTCGCTACCGGATGTCCAAGGCGGCCGAGCTTCTGAAGCTCACGGACCTTCCCGTTGGAGAGATCAGTATCCGGGTGGGATATCCCAATCAGCTCCACTTTTCCCGTGCATTCAAAAAAGTATTCCACGAATCTCCGAGAACTTACCGCCAGAATAACAAAATTTTAAAGGAAAATCCCTGACAAAAATATTTACAAGTAGTTTTTTGAACTATATAATAAAGGGCAGAGGTGATAAACAGATGACAATCGATACAAAAGACATGATCAACAGTATCCTGGACAGTGTTTCCAGGATTGACTATATCAAACCCGAAGACCTTCCCAATATTGATCTGTATATGGATCAGGTCACTACTTTTATGGAATCCCAGCTGGCTTCCACCAAGCGCTATCCGGAAGACAAGGTGTTGACCAAAACCATGATCAATAATTATGCCAAGAATAACCTTCTTCCTTCTCCGGAGAAGAAGCGCTATTCCAAAGAACACCTTCTCATGCTGATTTTTATTTACTATTTCAAAAATATCCTTTCCATTAATGATATCCAGACACTTCTGAATCCCATTACGGAAAAATATTTTAAATCAGAAGGGACTCAGGATCTTACCTATATTTATAACGAAGTATTCAGCATGGAGAAAAGCCACATTGAATCACTGAAAAAAGACCTTGCCAAAAGCTATCATGTAGCTGAGGGGACTTTTTCTGATGCCCCGGAAGAAGACCGGCAGTTCCTGCAGACATTTTCCTTTATCTGCCAGCTGAGCTTTGATGTTTACGTCAAAAAAATGCTCATTGAACACCTGATCGATGACATGCGTCCGGAAGAACCATCCGGCAAACATCACAAAGAAAAAACGCCGAAGCCGCGCAAGGAGAAATGATCCATATAAATAACTGATCCAAATGAAATTATCCCGCAGAAAACTTTCCGTTTTGCTGCGGGACATTTTTGTTCTTTACCAAAAAAAGAGAATCCCTCTTTACAGGATTCTCTTTTGGTTTTGTTTGTCTCTTTTTATGATTTATCTTTCAGTTTATTCTTCTGTTTCGGATTTGTTTTCTCCATTCTCTCGCATTCTGGCAAAAACCATTTCATAACCATCATTCCCATAGTTAAGAGAACGGTTCACACGGCTGATGGTTGCAGTGGATGCACCGGTCTTCTCGGAAATATCCAGATAAGTGCGCTTGTCCATCAGCATCTTGGCAACTTCAAAACGCTGTGAAAGAGACAAAAGCTCGTTGATCGTACATACATCTTCAAAAAATGTATAACACTCTTCTTTATTCTTCAAACACAAGATTGCCTCAAAAAGATGATCAACTGCTTCCGTTCTAATCTTCTTACCCATGTCCCTGCTCCTTTAAAAACAATATTGTAATCACTCGATAGCAATAATATTTTAACACTCTAATCTGTGATAAGCAAGCTGTTTTCAAAAATTTTATGCATTTTTCATAATTTCACAGGAATTGTATCGGTTTCTTTTTATGCAGATAGATCATATACCTGCCCTGAATGATCATTTAAAAGTATGCCTGCGGAGCTTCTGGAAGAATGCATCCGAAATCCCTTTATTTTGCTATAAAGGATTTTCTCTTACTTACTACATCAAAGATTACAGCAGCCAGAAGAACCGCACCTTTTACTACTTTCTGCATATTCTGGTCTGTACCCATGATACTCATACCCTGGTTGATGATACCCATCAGAACAGCACCAACGATAACACCCGGAACTGTACCGGTTCCGCCGTATGCAGAAGCACCGCCGATGAAACAGGAACCGATGGCATCCATCTCATAGTTCTGTCCGTAGGTCGGCTGTGCGGAAGTCATACGAGCTACCGTCAGAAGACCTGCAAGAGCTGCAAGAAATCCCATATTGGTATAAGCAATAAAATATACCTTGTTTGTATTGATACCGGAAAGCTTTGTTGCTTTTTCATTTCCGCCCACTGCGTAGAAATAGCGTCCTACGGTTGTTTTACTTGTGATATATCCATAGACAAGAACAACGACCAGAACCCATACAAGAGAAGTCGGGATACCTTTGTACTGGGCAAGTTTAACACTGACAGCCATCACTACTGCCACAATCAGAACCATCTTTACATACATGGCACCTACACTGCCTGTTTCATATCCGTTTTTCTTTCTGTTCAGATATCCCCGCATGGTCATTGCCACATAAATCGCACAGGCAAGAATACCAACTGCAAGAGCAACCCTGTTCAGGCCTTCTCCGCCTCCCAGGAAATCCGGAACGTAGCAGTTAGCACCGCCTCCGAATAATTTAACGAATGTTTCGGATTTAATCGGAAGTGTTTTTCCTGCCAGTACCACGTTAGACAGACCACGGAACATCAGCATGCCTGCAAGAGTTACAATAAATGGAGGAATACGCACATAAGCGATCCAGAATGCCTGCCATGCACCGATCAGAGCACCGATCAGCAGGGAAAGAATCACAGCCACCCCATCCGGCAGACCCATATTTTCCATAAAGATACCGCACAGAGCACCTACAAAGCAGACAACGGAACCAACAGAAAGGTCAATGTTTCCTCCTGTCAGGATACACAGCAGCATACCAGTTGCAAGCACAAACACATATGCATTCTGCGAGATCAGGTTGTTAATATTCTGCGGGTAAAGAATCTTGCCCTGTGTTCCCCAGGTAAAAAACAGAGTGACCAGAACAAGTACAATAATCATTGTATATTTTTGAAATCCGGCTTTTAATTTTGCTTTATCCATTGCTTACTCTCCTTTGCTTGACTTCAGAATACATGCCATAATCTTTTCCTGAGATGCCTCTTCTGCCGTTAACTCTCCGGCGATTCTGCCCTCATTCATGATATAGATACGGTCTGACATCCCCAATACCTCCGGAAGTTCGGAAGAAATCATAATGACTGATTTTCCTGCTGCAACAAGGTCATTGATAATACAGTAGATTTCGTATTTTGCACCTACATCAATACCTCTGGTCGGCTCATCCAGAATCAGGACATCCGGATCCGCAAACATCCATTTTGCAAGCAGTACTTTCTGCTGGTTGCCACCGCTTAAGTTTCCAACGTTCTGTTCTACGGAAGGACATTTTGTTCTCAGCTTGTCCTTATATTCCACTGCAACCGCATACTCTTTATCCGGATCAATGATTCCGTTTTTGCTGACACCTTTCAGATTGGCAAGTGTCGTATTAATTTTAATAGGATTGCTTAAGATCAGTCCGTCTCCCTTTCTGTCTTCTGTTACATAAGCCAGTTTGTGCTCAATGGCATCACGGGCACTTTTCAGATGAACTTCCTTTCCGTTCAGGAAAAGATTTCCGCTGATATTCACACCATAACTTTTTCCAAAAACGCTCATGGCCAGTTCCGTACGTCCCGCGCCCATCAATCCGGAAATTCCCACTACTTCTCCTTTGCGCACATGCATCGATACATGATCTACAACTTTGCGCTCCGAATACAATGGATGATATACGGTCCAGTCTTTGATCTCCATATTAACATCGCCGATTTTTACACCATGACGTTTCGGAAAACGGTCTGCAATCTCTCTGCCGACCATTCCTTTGATGATACGGTCTTCGGAAAAATCGTCCACACCTTTCACCAGTGTTTCAATTGTAGAACCATCACGGATGACCGTAATCTTATCAGCAACGTAAGCAACTTCATTCAGTTTATGTGTAATAATAATGCAGGTAAGACCTTCTTTTTTCAGTTTCAGCATCAGGTCAAGAAGTGCTTTGGAATCTGACTCGTTCAGGGATGATGTCGGCTCATCCAGAATCAGAAGTTTTGCGTTCTTTGCCAGTGCTTTGGCAATTTCCACAAGCTGCTGCTTGCCCACACCGATGTCTTTGATCAGCGTTCTGGTAGACTCGGAAAGTCCAACCTGTCTTGTATATTTCTCTGCCATTCCGTAAGTCTGATCCCAATTAATGGCAAATTTTTTTCCACGTTCATTTCCCAGGAACATATTTTCTCCGATCGTCATATAAGGTATCAGAGCAAGTTCCTGATGAATAATTACAATACCTTTGGATTCACTGTCTTTGATATCATGAAAATTGCATACTTCTCCGTTATAAATGATATCTCCTTCATAAGTTCCATAAGGATATACACCAGAAAGAACATTCATCAGAGTAGATTTACCGGCGCCGTTTTCACCAACAAGTGCATGGATTTCTCCCTCTTCTACCTGAAGATTCACATTGTCAAGCGCCTTTACGCCAGGGAATGTTTTGGTGATATTCTTCATTTCCAACAGTATCTTTGCCAAAATTTCTCCCTCCTATCACAGCAACAGGCGGGCGCGCCGGCCCGCCTGTGCAGAACATTTTACAGAACAGATTTTATACGATGATATTCAGATTACTGTAACTGATCTTCTGTATAATATCCGGAATCAACAAGCATCTCTTTGTAGTTGTCAACGGTTACTGCAACCGGCTCGCAAAGGTAAGACGGGATAACGCCTGTGCCGTTGTCATAAGTTTCGGTATCGTTTACAGGAGCTTCGCCGTCCTGCATGATAGCGTCAACCATTTCAACAACCTTGGATGCCAGTGTACGGGTATCTTTGAATACGGACATCGCCTGTTTGCCGGCAATGATGTTCGGCATATTTGCAATATCGCAGTCCTGACCGGTGATGATCGGATATTCGCCTGTATAGTTTGCTGCCAGAGCGTTTTCTACACCAAGTGCGGTAGAATCGTTGGAAGCAAGAACAGCGTCAAGGTTTGTTCCGTCTGCATAATAGGAAGAAAGAATGTTTTCAAATCTAGCCTGTGCAGTTTCTGTTGCCCAGTTTGCAGTAGCAACTTCATCTTTTGTCATCTGTCCGGACGGGCAAACCAGTTTGCCTGCATCAATGTATGGCTGAAGAACATCCATAGCTCCGCCGAAGAAGAAGTTTACGTTGTTGTCACCAGGGTCACCTGTTACAAATTCAATATTGAATGGTCCGTCCTGATTGTCCAGATCCAGAGCATCTACCAGGAACTGTCCCTGAGTTTTTCCGACAAGATAGTTATCAAATGTTGCATAGTAAGAAACAGCATCGGTGTTCATGATCAGACGGTCATAGGAAATAACCGGAATCTCTGCTTCTTTTGCCTGTGCAAGAACTGTTCCGAGAGAATCACCCTCGATGGAAGCGATAACCAGAAGCTGATCACCGTTTGCGATCATATTCTCAATCTGAGAAACCTGTGTTGCAACATCGTTTCCTGCATACTGGAGGTCTACTTCGTAGCCTTTTTCTTCCAGTTCTTTTTTCATATTCTCGCCGTCCTGATTCCATCTCTGAAGATCCTGAGTAGGCATTGCAACGCCGATCAGTCCTTTGCTTTCTTCAGCTTTTACTGCTGCAGGTGCTGCCACCATACCAGCTACCATAGATGCACAAAGAGTAGCTACAAACAATTTTCTTTTCATTTTGAATCCTCCGTTTCTTTTTTGTACTGTATCAGTACTCCGTTCTTGATGATGTTATTGTAGCATAACACCTACAGGACTTAGTTGCCAAATTATCGGACATTTTTCAGAAACATAAAAAATGCCCTGCATAAAGCAAGACATTTTTGTCACAAAAATTTCCTATTGACTTTTGTATATATTACATGTATTTTTTCGATTTTTGTTTATCTTTTTGGTACATTCAGATAAACATCTTCTTCTGAATGAACTCCTCCATCAATAATAATCTCATCCATATTGTCCTTCGTTACAGCAACGGGCTGGAGCATACAGAAAGGAATATCATTCGTACCATCATTGATGCTGCTGTTGATCCGTTCCAGTTCCTCTCCTTTGGCCATTTTCACAGCATATCTTGCAGTAGCTTTTGCAAGTGTTTCCACAGATTTGAACACAGTCATCGTCTGGGTGCCTTCCACAATTCGCTGACATGCAGCCAGATCCCCGTCCTGTCCGACCACATGAACCTGCCCGGCAAGACGATGCTCAGAAAGGACACGGACTACCTGTGATGCGATATCATCATTTCCGCACATGATACCCTTCACATCCGGATACTGTTCCAGTGCCTCTTCCAGATAATCCACAGCCTGCTCTGCAACCCAGCCATCACAGCCTGCCCGGTACACCACCTGAAGATTACTGTTCTCAAGTTTCTCCTCAAAACCTTCCCGTACCATCTGCACATTATTGTCTTCCTCAGGCCCCTGAATCATAAAAATCTCTCCGCCTTCCGGAACAGACTCGATCAGAGCCTCTCCCATCAGTTCACCAACACCTTTATTATTAAAAGATACATAAAGATCCGTATCTGCGTTCAGGATCAGACGGTCATAGGAGATCGTTTTGATTCCTGCCAGTGAGGCAAGATTCATTACATGGGAAAGGGCACTGCAGTCACAGGCGATCACAATGAGCACATCTACCTCTTTATCGATCAGATACTCGATCTGGGCAATCTGCTCCTCTACGCTTCCATTGGCATTCTGTACGTTCACTTCCGCACCCAGTTCTTTTGCAGTCGATACAAGTATATCCCTGTCACGGATCCAGCGTTCAATCACAAAAGAATCAAAACTGACTCCGATTTTTACTGCATCCGGATCCGACTGCTCTGTACTTTCCGTCACGCTTTCCAGTTCTTCCTCCTGTTTTCCGCAGGCACAAAGCATCATGGACACGCACAAAAACAAGCTGATGATACCGGTGATTTTGATCCACTTTTTCATTTTCATCCCAACCTTTCCCGATATTCCCTGGGTGTCACACCTTCATATTTCTTAAAAATTCTGCTGAAATAATTCGGATCACTGTAACCGCACATGGCACAGATTTCCTTAATACTGTAATTCTGATTCATCAAAAGCTGACGTGCATTCTGCATCCTGATCCTGGTCAGATATTCAATAAAATTTTCTCCCTGCTCCTGCTTAAACAGCTTGCTGAAATAATAAGGACTGATATCTACCAGTCTGGATACCTCATCCAGCGAAATATCCTTCTGATAATTCTCATCAATATATGCTTTCGCTTTTGCAACAACAGACTCGGATTCCTTTGCTTTTGTGGTGGCCATCCCCCTGCAGACCTCTTCGGTCTTTCTAAGGAACCAGGTTCGAAGTGCTTTATAATCACTGCTTGACTGGATTTCTTTCAGATAATTCTCACGATAGCGGAACCCATATTTCATCCCGCCTCTGAAAAAGGCATTCTGTTCCACACGCATGACAAGCTCCAGAACCTTAATCTCAATATCTTCCCGGTAATCGCTGTAGTTCTCCAGCATCCAGTCAAAGAAACGATTCGCTGCTTCTGAAGAGCCCGCATAATCTGCTTCCATGGTTCTCTGCACATAACGATTCTCCAGTTCCATGGGGTATTCTCCGTCATAGCCCTGGACAATGGGAATGTCATTGATATGTACAACATGACTGCTGCTCTCTCTGAGTGCCCGGAGAGCTTCTGTATACGATTCCTTAACTTCTTCCAGAGCCCTGACTCTTCCGATACCTCCGCGGAATTTGCTGTCTATGCGGCTTTCCAGTTTGTGCAGCATATTTCGCATACGGGTAAGAATTTCCACACGCTCCTCATATTCCACACAATCCTTTTCGTGAGGAACCAGAAGCACAATACGGTTTCCCATCACAGGTCCTACCAGACATTCAAAAAATCCCTTGGCAATCTCACGAAATTCCGGATAAAATTTGCTGGCACGAACACTTGCTCCCACTGCATTGGTGAGAATTCCGTCTTCAATGCTGTCACCAAACTCCACAACTGCCATAAAGCCGTATTTTTCCTCAATACTCAGCAATTCCCGGTAATTATTCTCATAGGTATGGAAATCATCCTGTAAAAGAACATTATAAATGTAACCAGACTCTATGATCGGAAGAATTGTTTCCAGTTTTTCCCGGATCTTCAGGTCGTCACTTCGTTTCTGCCGTGCTTCATCTACCTGCCTCATGGCCTTCATGCAGACTTCCAGGATTTTCTTTTTGTTCACCGGCTTGGTGAGATACTCCATAACACCCAGATTAATGGCCTCCTGCGCATAATGAAATTTATCATACGCAGTGATCACAATAAAAATCATCCCCGGATTAAATTTGCGGATTTCTTTCATAGCCTGAATTCCGCTTAACCCAGGCATCTGAATATCCACAAAAGCGATATCCGGGCGAAAAGATTCCGCCTGTTCCACCACAGCCCTGCCTGTTTTTGCACAGGCGATCTCACATTCACTTCCAAAATTACTGTTGATGATATTTTTCAGAGATTCCAGCATAATCCCTTCATCATCTGCAATCAATATCCGATACATGTCTCCTCCGTCTCCCTGTAAGGGATGGTAATCGTTACCTCTGTTCCCTGATTTTCACCCGGACTTTTGATGGTCAGCAGATTTTTCTGTTTGTAGTACAATTCCAGTCTGCTGATCACATTATGCATTCCTATCCCTGTCGAATCTCCGGGATTCTCCTCTGTTCTTAGCTCGCCGCTTAAAATCTGCCCGATCCGCTCTTTCGCAATGCCCTTTCCATTATCGATCACACTGATTCGGATATCCGTTCCCTCCTGCTGTATCAGGAGATGAATCGAACCTTCCCATTCAATATTCCGGATACCGTGATTTACCGCATTTTCCACAATGGGCTGCAGGATCATACTTGGCACCCTGCACTCCAGCACAGACTCATCTACGTCTGTGGTATAATGGATATCTCCCGCAAACCGCACATTTAGTATGTAAATATAGTTCTCTACAGCCTCTACTTCTTCCCTCAACGTTGCATCTTCACTGCCTTTTTTTACATTATAACGGAAAAACTCCGCCATACGTTCCACAAAAATGCAGGTTTTTTCCGCGTCCTCCATCATCGCAAGCTGGGCACCGGCATTCAGGGAATTAAAAAGAAAATGCGGGTTGATCTGTGACTGAAGATATTTCAGCTGGGCTTCTTTGAGATGAGCCTCCATGAGAAGCTCGCGCTCTACCATGGCCTGTTCTTTTTCCATGTTTTCTTTTGTCAGTTTCATATATTCTTCCAGACTGGACACCATGGTGTTAAAAGCTCTGGTCACTACTCCCACTTCATCCTGTGCATCCGTCTGGGGCATTTTTACGTTAAAATTCGCCTGTCCTACTAGGTTTGCCGTGGCAGCCAGTCCTGTAAGCGGTGCCACAACTCCTCTTACCATATAAAACAGCATCAGAATACAGACTCCCATCATCAGAACCAGCATCACAAGACTGCCGACTTCAATATAGCGGATGGAATTCTGAAGCGTCCGGTAACTGGATGAATTATTCTTAAACTGCAGGACATTCAGGTCAGAAATACAAGAATTCAAATACCGGTACATCTGCAGAGCTTCCGCATAGGAAGTTTTATATTTTTCCACGTTTCGGCCTCGTTTGGCAAGAACTGTTTCCGCTGTATATTCCAGATAGGTCTCCGACATTTTGCGGATATTCTTTTCCAGAAGTTTGACCGGATTATCCATTGGCCTGTCATTGAGCTGTTCCAGAAGTTTTTTGTACTGTTCCTCATTCCGGTAATAACTCTCCAGAGAATCCGATGTTTTTACAGTAAGGTAATTGTACATTCCCGTCTGCACAGATTCCAGCGATTCTGCCAGCTCCGTCAGGTTCACATTACTGGCATAGATACTGTCCAGTCTCTGCATGGTTTTATTGACCTGCCAGTACATCAGCAGATTGGTAACAAACAGAATCAGCGCAATCATTCCCACCTGACAGAGCACCTTCACTGCCAGCGGAAAATCCTTCCACCGAAATCGTTTTTTCTTTTTCTCCATGTCAGTTCTCCTGCTTCCTGCTGCTGTCTTCGGTTATCACATTCAGATCCACGGTATAATAGGAATTTGCCCTGCCTACTTCCCAGTACTCTGTAAGCGCCTCAATACTGTAAGTGCCAATCTGTTCCACATCCATGCTGATTGTCACCGGAATCAATCCCTTCCCGACAGCGTCCATAATCGTTTTGGAAGTATAATAGCCGATGATTTTCACTTCTCCTACCATATTATAATCGATCATCGCCTGATAGGCACATTCTGTCGTCACTTCATCCAGACAGACCAGAATCTGCGGCGGTCCTTCCTCTGACTGGAAAATACTCCGAATCACTTCTTCCGTATCGAACTGACTTTGAGACATGATGTTTTCGGATTGTATTTTTATTTTGTGGTTCTGACCGGCATTCTCCACAGCACTGTTGATCTGTGCATAAAGCTGATTCTGACCCAGCTCCTGTACCCGGTTCAGAAGCACCAGCACGCTTCTGGTATCAGAATCCACCAATTTCGCCACCTCGGCCCCATATGCCTGTCCAAGCTGATAATCATTGATTCCCACAAATGACTGTCGCAGGCTCTTCGGGGCATCATTGACAATGGTCACCACCGGGATTCCCTTTTCCACCGCTTCATCGATTTTATCCTGAAGGCCTTCTTCGCCGTTATATTCCAGAATAATTCCATCCACCTGTGCGGCAATACACATATCCATATAATCAGACTTTGAATAATTTTCCGCACTTTCGATTCCCTTCATTTCCAGAATCGCATCATGCTCCAGAGCTTTTTCTCCGGCATTTTCATAAACCGCGTTCCAGAAAGTCAGATTCCGGCTGTCTACGATCATTTCATAATGATATCTGTATTCATGGTTGACTTCTTCTGCTGTGACTCCTGCATCCTCCATGATTCTTTTGTAATAGGTGATCATGATAAAAATAAACAACGCTGCAATGAGCAGGGACAGAACCATAAGCCAAACTTCTTTATTGATCTGTTTTCTGTTTTTCATGAAAATTTCCTCCAATTTCATTATAGCAGAGATGCTTCATAACTCAAAGAAATTTTTTATAACAGAATCCATTTTCAAATTGCTTTTTTTGTGCTATTTCGCTATACTAATACTTATACGCAAATACAAATGAACGATAAAAAGAAAGGAAGTAATTATTATGGACCGTTTGTTTAATATGGACAATAAATTCTTTGTATTTATGGGCAAGATTGCCGACCTGATCATCCTCAATCTGCTTTGCCTGGTATGCTGTCTCCCTATTGTTACAGCGGGGGCTTCCATTACCGCAATGTTTTATGTCACTCTGAAGATGGTGCGAAACGAAGAATCCTACATCGTAAAGAGTTTCTTCAAGTCTTTCAAGGAAAACTTCAAACAGGCAACGATCATCAATCTGATCATGCTGGTAACTGCTCTTCTTCTGGTTCTGGATCTTCGGATTGTGAATCAGTTGGAAGGTACTGTCGGTCAGGTGCTTCATGTAATCTTCATTGCTTTCATGCTGCTGTACCTGATGATTTTCCTTTACATTTATCCGGTTTTATCCAAGTTTTATAACAGTATTCGGAATACATTTGTCAATGCATTTCTGATGTCGATCCGCCATCTTCCGTATACCATACTGATGCTGGTTATTTCCGCAATACCGATCGCCATCTGGTTCATTCCAAATACTTCGATTTTATCCACGATTCTGATGCTGTTCATCATGCTTGGTTTTGCTACGATTGCATACTGCAATTCCAATTTCTTCGTGAAAATTTTTGATAACTATATCCCGAAGGAAGAAGATGCCGATAACACAGAAAATCCTGATCTTCTGGAAAATCATGAGGAACAGGCATAATGCATCAGGCACCGGAATATCCTTATGAAAACCCTGCCGGTTCATGTCCCGTCAGATGGAACGAAAAGCCCTATCATTCTCTGGACTTCATGCTTCGCGAACGCTTCGGCGAAAAAGTGTACAAAGTGACGTTAAACGGCGGCATGACCTGTCCCAACCGGGACGGTAAAATCGGCAGACGGGGCTGCATCTTCTGCAGCGCGGGAGGCAGCGGTGATTTTGCGGCAGATGCTTCTCTGTCCATTACGGAACAGATCAACAGCCAGATTGCCCTGCTCAGTGCCAAACGTCCCATTCGGAAATATATTGCTTATTTTCAGGCTTATACCAATACCTACGCCCCTGTTGACTATCTTCGGAAGATTTTTACAGAGGCTCTCCGGCATCCTTCCATCGTGGCTCTTTCCATTGGAACCCGGCCGGATTGCCTCGGTCCGG
Source organism: uncultured Blautia sp. (assembly GCA_945864225.1). Lineage (GTDB taxonomy): Bacteria > Bacillota > Clostridia > Lachnospirales > Lachnospiraceae > Blautia_A. The sequence goes on from CAMBAL010000024.1 coordinate 27,575, forward strand.
ATGTTCTTGCACTTCTGGATTCCCTGAACCGTGAGAAACCGGTATGGGTAGAACTTGGACTGCAGACCATTCACGAAAAGACTGCACAGTATATCCGCAGAGGCTATCCGCTTTCCTGTTTTGAGCAGGCAGTCAGGAACCTCCGCGCACGGCATTTGGATGTGATTGTTCACACCATTCTCGGTCTTCCCGGAGAAAACAGCCAGGACATGCTTGCAACCATGGATTATTTGAATCACATGGATATCCAGGGTATCAAACTTCAGCTGCTCCATGTGCTTGCAGGAACAGATCTGGCCGAAGGGTATGCCAGAGGAGTGTTCCAGGTACTTGACCGGGATGATTATCTTGATTTGCTGATTGACTGTCTGGAGCATCTGGATCCTTCCATTGTGATTCACCGTATGACCGGTGATGGCCCCAGTGATCTGCTGATTGCTCCGCTCTGGGCAAGCCGCAAGAGGGAAGTCCTCAATCTTGTGCATCACCGAATGAAAGAACGAGGCAGTTTTCAGGGAAAAGCGCTCCAGAAAAGGAGGTAATTATGGCAACACCATTCACAACTTACAAACTGATCGTACTTTATATGCTGCAGAATTCAGAAAAACCTCTGACTAATTCTCAGCTTTCCGAGTTTATTCTGGAAAAAGAATACACCAATTATTTTCATCTTCAGCAGTCGATTTCTGAACTGGTCGATGCCAGACTTCTGGAAATGCAAACGATTTCCAACACATCCTATTATCGCATTACAACGGAAGGCGGAAATACACTCAGTTACTTTGAAAATGATCTCTCTTCCGATATCCGCCGCGAAGTACAGGAGTATCTTCAGGAAATTCGCAGTCAGAAACCAAAACGCATTATGACCCCAGCCGACTATTACGAAACCCCTCAGGGCGGTTACGCTGTCCGTTGTCAGCTGATTGAAAAAAATACGTCTCTTCTGGATCTGAGTATTTCCGCTCCGAATAAAGAAGCCGCCAGGGAAATTGCCCGCAACTGGTCAAGAAAGAGCCAGGATGTTTATGCAGCAATCATGGAGGAACTTCTGTGAAGGGGCTATCGGGAAATAGTGATTTTTGAGTCCCTTCATAGCAAAAGGAAATCAATGGGGACGTGAGAAAGTGGCTTTAAAAATTCACTTTCTCACGTCCCCATTTGTCTGCCCCCGATCCCAATCGTCTTCGTCCCCAATGGTCCACGCCACGGTATTCACCCTTTTATTTTCTTCATATGTTCCTTCAGAGTCTTCTCGTATCCCATATCGCTCAGTTCATAAAACTTTTCTCCAAGTATCTCCGTCGGCAGATACTGCTGTTCTACATAATGATTCGGATAATTATGCGCATATTTATATCCGATGCCATGTCCAAGCTTTTCGTGTCCTCCGTAATGAGCATCCTGCAAATGTACCGGGACCGTCGTTCTGGTTTTCTTCACAGATTCCATAGCTGCAGATATCGCATTCACCGCTGTATTGCTCTTAGGAGCACAGGCCATGTATGCGGCTGCCTGAGACAGTATGATCTGTGATTCCGGCATCCCCACCCTTTCCACTGCCTGAGCAGCTGCCACTGCCACACAGAGTGCCTGAGGATCTGCATTGCCAATGTCTTCTGACGCAAGAATCATGATACGTCTTGCGATGAATTTCACATCTTCTCCCGCATACAACATCTTCGCAAGATAATAGACCGCCGCATCCGGATCAGATCCCCGCATACTTTTGATAAACGCGGAAATAATATCGTAATGATTATCTCCCTGCTTGTCATAGCGCACTACACGCTTCTGAATGCACTCAGAAGCCACATCCAGCGTAATATGTATCTTACCGTCAGAATCTTTGGGTGTGGTAAGAATACCCAGTTCTATGGCATTCAGAGCGCTTCTGGCATCCCCTCCGGCCATATCCGCCAGAAATTCCAGAGCATCTTCCTCAATCACCGCGCCATAACTTCCCATACCCTTTTCCCTGTCATTTACCGCTCTTAAAATCAGCTCTCTGATTTCATCCTTCTCCAGTGCTTTCAGTTCAAATACAATGGATCTGGAAAGAAGAGCCCCATTCACTTCAAAATACGGATTCTCCGTAGTGGCACCGATCAGAATAATAGTACCGTCCTCCACAAACGGAAGAAGATAATCCTGCTGGCCCTTATTGAAACGGTGGATCTCATCAATGAACAGAATCGTTTTCTTTCCATACATTCCCCGATCATCCTGAGCCTGTTTTACCACAGCCTCCATATCTTTTTTGCCTGCTACCGTCGCATTGATCTGGGTAAAATTGGCGCTGGTGGTATTGGCAATTACTTTTGCCAGAGTTGTTTTGCCGGTTCCGGGCGGTCCGTAAAAAATAACGGATGTCAGTTTATCCGCTTTGATCGCCCGGTAAAGCAGTTTATCTTTCCCGACAATATGCTTCTGCCCCACCACTTCCTCAAGAGTCGCAGGCCTCAGTCTGGATGCCAGAGGCGATTCTTTCTCCATTGTCCTCGATTTTGCATATTCAAATAAATCCATGTTTGTATCTCCTGTCAGAAATTCTGTCTCATGCTTACTCAGCCAGGGAATATCTTTCTCATAACAGACATAATCGTCAATCCCTGTACAGTGTTATTGTCCATGCTGGATCGTGTTTGAAAATACTCCATGCACAGCATTATTTTTCATCCTTATCTTAACATCAAACCTTTTCTATTACAAGACAGAAAGCAAGAGCGGGGGACCGATAGGGACGGGGAATACCAATGCTCCCACCCCTGCTTTCCCCCACACCCCTTCACGTCACAATCATCTCATCCACCGTCACAAATTCATATCCCTGCTTCTTCAGCATATCCACCACTTTCAGTGCCGCATCCACAGAAGTCTCATATTCATCATGCATCAGGATAATGGATCCGTCCTTCACTTCGTTCTGTACAATTTTCAAAATCGAATTCACATTTTTACTCTTCCAGTCAAGGGTATCCACATCCCAAAACACGGGCAGCATCGTTACACAGAGTTCCAGATTTTCCTGCCATGCTCCGAATGGCGGACGGATATAGGATGGATAGATTCCGGTTACCTCATAAAGTTCGTTGTTTGTCTTCTGGATTTCTTCACACGCCAGTTCCCTTGGAATTTTGTTCAGCTGTACATGATTATACGTATGATTTCCGATCAGGTGCCCCTCCTCCTGCATCTGCCTGATCAGTTCCTCATTTCCCTGGATATTTTTTCCCATAATAAAAAAGGTTGCCTGAACCCCTCTTTCTTTCAGTCCTTCCAGAAGCAGGGGCGTATATTTGGCACTTGGTCCGTCATCAAAAGTCAGTGCTACTCTCGGATGTTCCATGGATGCCTCCACCAGCCGCAGCATCCCTTCCCCGGCTATAGCGCGGGCTGCCGTCAATCTCACTTCTTTACTGCGAAAAGGTACTGACAGCACAACTGCTGCCAGGAAAATAGCCAGAATCTTTTTTCCATTGCTCATACTTTCATTACCAGTCATCTAAGATACTCTCTTACTTCCAAATATATGAAAAACAATACTTTTTTATCTCCTGAAGATGGCATTTTGTATCTCAAGACAGGCAAATCCTTTTCTATATAACTTTCATATAACTCAAGAAGGAATCCTGCTTTGCAGGATTCTCCGCCTGCGGCGGATTGCTTTAGCAATATATTTCCTCTCCGCCGCAGTGCGATCCAGCTCGGAGGGCTTTTTTAAATTAAACGGACTGTCCCGACAGCCGTTTTTTTATTTAATGGTTCTCCGACAGGAGCTCTTTAATTTAATGGTTCTCCGACAGGAGCTCTTTCCTGTAATAAAAATGCACCGAAAACCGCCTCCTCGGCAGATTCCGGTGCATACATGATTTCTTTTATTTTGCAGCAAGCTCATGATAAGCCTTTTCTATTTCCGCAATACATCCTTCGTATCCAAGAACTCCGGTATCCAGGTACAGATCATAGAATGACGGATCTGTCCAGTCGTGACCGGTGAAACGTTTGCAGTACTCTTTCTTGCGCTTATCATCTTTTTCCAGAAACTTTTCGATTTCTCTTGTTGTCTTGCTCAGCTTTTTTGCGGATTCCTGCATACGGAATTCCCAGGAAGCATGAACAAACACGCGGAGAACATTCGGATAATGGTCTTTATCCAGGATAAAATTACCGCAGCGGCCAATGATCACACAGGATTCTTTTGCAGCAAGCTCCTTGATCGTTTTTGCCTGATAGGTAAACAGATTCTCATCAGATGTAAAATCCTTACTCTGAGGAGGAATCAGTTCTCCCGTATAAACACCGCTCTTTCCGAAAATTGGCGGTCTGACACTGGAATACTCGTCTACACGGCCAAACAGTCTCTCATGAATTCCGCTGTCTTCTGAAGCCAGCCGAATAATATCCTTGTCATAATAGTGGATTCCCAGTTTTTTGGAAAGCATTCCGCCGATGGTCCGTCCGCCGCTTCCATATTCACGCGCAATGGTAATGACAACATTCTCCATATTTGCCTCCTATTCTCCCAGATATGCTTTCTGGACAGATTCGTCATGCAGAAGATCTTCTGCTTTACCGGACAGAGAAATTTTGCCGGTTTCCAGAACGTAAGCTCTATCTGCAATGGTCAGAGCTTTCTTTGCATTCTGTTCTACCAGAAGAACTGTGGTACCGCTTTCGCTGACTTTTTGAATAATATCAAAAATCTCATTTACGAAAATCGGTGACAGACCCATAGAAGGCTCATCCATAACAATGATTCTCGGCTTACTCATAAGAGCACGGCCCATGGCAAGCATCTGCTGCTCGCCGCCGGATAATGTACCGGCTCTCTGATTCTTACGTTCCTCAAGGCGCGGAAAACGCTTGTAAACATTCGCCAGACTTTCTGCAATCTCATTTTTATCTTTGCGGGTATAGGCACCCATAATCAGATTTTCATAAACACTCAGCTGAGAAAAAACTCTTCGTCCTTCCGGCACATGAGCAATTCCCATCTGCACGATCTTGTGGGCAGGCATTCTGGTAATGTCTTTTCCCTCAAAAGTAATGGTACCCTGTTTCGCCGGAATCAGTCCGGTAAGTGTGTGCAGCGTCGTTGTTTTTCCGGCACCGTTGGCACCGATCAGAGCGATAACCTCACCCTGGTTGACTTCAAAGGAAATCCCCTTCAATGCCTGAATCACGCCGTAATACACGTGTAAATCTTTTACCTCTAACATTGCCATAGTTCCGATTCCTCCTATTCACCCAGATATGCAGTTACTACTGCCGGATCTTTCAGTACCTCAGCAGTCTTGCCCTGTGTCAGAACCTGACCGAAGTTCAGAACAGTCAGTTCCTCACAGATTCCGCCTACCAGTTTCATATCATGCTCAATCAGAAGAATCGTCATGTCAAAATGATCTCTCACAAAACGGATGGTGTCCATCAGCTCCTGAGTCTCATTAGGGTTCATGCCTGCTGCCGGCTCATCCAGAAGCAGCAGCTTCGGATCCGTTGCAAGCGCTCTGGCAATTTCCAGTTTACGCTGCTTGCCATAAGGAAGATTTCCTGCCAGATATTCTGCTTCTTTGTCCAGATCAAATACTTTCAGGATTTCCATGGCACGCTCATCCATCTCTTTTTCCACCTTATAATATTTCGGAAGTCTCAGGATTCCTGTAAGAGTAGAATAGGGATGATGGTTATGAAGACCGACTTTTACATTGTCGAGAACCGGCATATCCTTAAACAGGCGGATATTCTGGAAGGTTCTGGCAATTCCGGCCTTGTTGATCTCAATCGTACTTTTGCCTGTGATGTCTTCTCCATCCAGGCGGATAATTCCTTCTGTAGGTTTGTAAACACCCGTCAGAAGGTTAAAAACAGTTGTCTTACCGGCGCCGTTCGGTCCGATCAGTCCATAAAGCTGTCCTTTTTCGATAGTGATATTAAAATTATCAACTGCACGAAGGCCGCCGAACGAAATAGACAATGTATTTACATCAAGTATTGCCATAATTAAGCTGCCTCCTTCTTTGGTCTTGTTCCTTTGATTTTTTCAACAATACGGCTTCTCCAGTTACGAGCAGCAGGTGCCCAGTTAAAGAGCATCATTGCAATCAGGACAATTGCATAAATCAGCATACGATACGTGGAGAATCCGCGGAGCAGTTCCGGAAGTGCATACAGAATAATCGTTGCGATAATGGAACCGCGCAGGTTACCGATGCCGCCAAGAACCACATATACAAGAATCATAATGGACAGGTTGTAGTCAAAAATAGAAACCTTCAGCATCGAAAGGTTATGTGCATACAGCACACCTGCAACCCCGGCCAGTGCTGCGGAAACAGTAAACGCCAGAAGCTTGTAGGACGTAATATTGATTCCCACAGATTCTGCCGCAATACGGTTATCACGAGTGGACATAATCGCACGTCCGCTTCTGGAATGTACCAGATTCTGTACCACAAACAGTGTGATCAGAACCAGGATGATACCGATCAGGAATAGATACGGCTTAATATCTTTGTAAAGGGTAGAGGTACCGGAAATACCAAGCGCACCTTTCATGATCTGTTTGCCGCCGGCTTCCAGATTCAGTCCGGCAGAACTGGTTGCCACATGGATACCATTCTCATCAACACCCACATATAACACGTTGATCAGGTTCTTGATAATCTCACCGAATGCCAGTGTTACAATCGCAAGATAGTCACCGCGGAGTCTCAGAACAGGAATACCGATGAGAATACCGAATACACCTGCCACGGCAGCACCGATGAGAATTGCCAGGATCAGTCTTGGAACAGAAGGAAGGGCATCTCCTACCACATTGGAAAACAATGCACTGGAATAGGCCCCTACACACATAAAGCCTGCATGACCCAGACTCAGTTCACCGGAAAAACCAACCACCAGGTTCAGAGAAACAGCTGCAATCGTATAAACGCAGAGAGGAACCAGAAGTCCCTTCAGAAGGTTTGACAGATTTCCTGTTGAGGAAAGAGTCTGTACCACTGCAAAGATTACGACCACCATTGCATATGTAATAAAATTATTCTTTGATGTTTTGTTCATATTTTTCTTCATATCGGCCACCTTACACTTTCTCCTGGATGTTCTTGCCGAACAATCCTGCAGGTTTTACAAGAAGCACGATAATCAGTACCGCAAATACAATTGCATCCGCTACCTGGGATGAAATGTAAGCTCGTCCAAAAATCTCAATCACACCCAGAAGGATTCCGCCGACCATAGCTCCCGGAATGGAACCGATTCCTCCAAATACCGCTGCCACGAACGCCTTGATACCAGGCATCGCACCTGTGTACGGTGTTAATGTAGGGTAAGCGGAACATAACAGAAGACCTGCAATTGCAGCCAGACCGGAACCAATGGCAAATGTCAGTGAAATCGTAGCATTTACGTTGACTCCCATCAGCTGGGCCGCATCTCTGTCCTCGGCAACAGCCTGCATGGCACGTCCCGGTTTTGTTTTATTAACAAAAAACGTAAGTCCCAGCATGATTACAATACATGCCAGAATCGTCACGATCGTGATTCCTTTAATCGTCAGTCTTCCATCAAACAATGTCAGAGTAGGAACGTTGATGACAGTTACAAAGCTCTTCGCATCTGCTCCGAAGATCAGCAGAGCCAGATTCTGAAGCAGATAACTGACACCAATCGCCGTGATCAGCACTGCAAGGTTGGAAGATGCTTTTCGAAGCGGGCGGTAAGCAACCATCTCGATTACCACGCCAAGAACTGTACATACGATAATACCCAGGATGACAGATACTACCGGAGAAAGACCGGCCTTCGTAATTGCAGTAAGAATTACAAACGCACCGACCATAATAATATCTCCATGAGCAAAATTCAGCATCTTCGCAATACCGTATACCATGGTATATCCCAATGCGATAATTGCGTAAACACTGCCCAGGCTTATCCCATCTTTTAAATAAGATATAAAACTCATAGTGCACCTCATAAAATGAATTTATCGTTACGGTTACCGCCCGAAGGGCTTTTCTCATTCTATATCACAGGAAAATACAGATATTTTCCCGTGATATCTTTATTATATCATAGGAAAATGCAAAGCACTTTCCTATGATATAATAAAAGGACGGTTCCTTTTTCACAGGTAACCGTCCCTCCGTTTCTTAAACGGCAATCCCCCGCGTATTCAGG
>CAMBAL010000025.1 GCA_945864225.1 uncultured Blautia sp.
GATATATATTTTTTTACATAAACTTTTTTCTAAAGCGTGTTGGAAAATTGCCTTCCAGGTTACATGCATTTCCTTTTTATTTCTTCTTTTTCCACATACCTGTTTCGATTCAATTCTTATGATGCAGGATCGTCACACTGAACGCCGGCATTTTCAGACAGAGCACTCCTGCCCTGGCAGTAATCTCCTCTTTTTCGCTGGTATATCCGTCTTTATGCGTAAGCATGATTCTGGTCAGACAGGATTTCTCCAGCCTGCTGATTCCGGCTTTCCATACATCGATCAAAACTTCTCTTTCCTCTTCCTGATTGTTAACTGCAACAATAATCTGCTCATTATGAGAAAATCTTCCATAACAAAGTCCCTGATAAGCATTCCAGAGAAACTGCACAGATCCTGTCCGCAATACTCTGTATTTCTTATGAAGCGCAATGATTTCCTTATGGAATTCTATCAAGTCTTTATCTTCATGCCCCCATGGATAGGTTCTTCGGTTGTCCGGATCCGTAAATCCGCATACACCCGCTTCATCACCATAATAAACGGTAGGTGCACCCGGCCATGTCATCTGAATGGCAACCGCTTCTCTCATAATTGCCACATTGATTCCCTGAGACGCAGCTTCCGGACCGGCATAAGATACCCTTCCCACTCTCTGATTGGTTCTCGTAAGGAAACGGGAATGATCATGGTTGGATAATTCATTCATTGCCGTATCCAGTGCAGACATATGAAGAGAACGCATATGCGTTTTCATGGCACCGATGAACGCCTCACTGTTGCCGTACAGATCCCCTCGATATTCGTCGCTGTGTTTCTCCATACCCGTCAAAAACCAGGTCAGCGGTTCCATAAATGCATCATAATTCATGACCGTATCCCATTCATCACCCTGCAGCCATCCTTCCGGATTGCCGTAATGTTCTGCCAGAATAATCGCATTGGGATTGGCCTCCTTGACCACTCTGTGAAAATCTTTCCAGAACTGATGATTAAACTCATTACTGTGTCCCAGATCTGCTGCCACATCCAGTCGCCACCCATCCACATAATAGGGGGCAGAAACCCATTTGCGTCCTATCTCCAGAATCTTATCATACAGTTCCCTGGAATCCTCAAAATTCAGTTTCGGCAGCGTATCATGCGCCCACCATCCGTCATAGGAGGTATTATAAGGCCAGCGATTCTCGTCATTAAATTTGAAATAATGACGATAGGGACTGTCTGCAGAAACATACGCACCAGGCTGATATCCCGGCTGTCCCTCATAAATCTGCTCTCTGTCCATCCATTTATTAAAAGAACCGCAGTGATTGAATACACCGTCCAGAATAATCTTCATGCCTCTCTTATGAATCTCTTCGGTAAGTCTGGCAAATAACGCATTGCTGGCTTCCAGGTTCTCAGGATCTGTCACGCGTTCAATATATTTGCGCGCATGGGCATTATTCCGGTCACCGGGTGCAAGAAGCCCGTCACAGTCTTTCACGATTTTCCCATAATGCGGATCTACATACTCATAATCCTGGCAGTCATATTTGTGATTACTCGGCGAAACAAAAATAGGATTCAGATAAATCACTTCAATCCCCAGTTCCTGCAGATAATCCAGTTTATCCATGATTCCCTGCAGATCACCACCGTAAAATTCCCGGACTCCCATCACTGCAGGTGTTTTATCCCAGTTATCTACTCTGGTGCTTACATCGCCAATATAAAAATACTCTCCGGTCTCTACGTCGTTCGACGGATCTCCGTTATAAAAACGATCCACGTAAATCTGGTACATGACCGCACCTTTGGCCCAGTCCGGTGTACTGTAACCGGGATAGATCTCAAAATCAAAATGTTCCTGAACTTCCGTGCTTACCCCATGGCAATTATAATAACTGGTCACCCATCCGTACTTAATTTCAAAATGGTATCGGAATACCTCCTGAGGCATTACAATCTTGGCAGCATAATAATCAAAACCATTCATGGTCTTGTAAATTCTCATTTTCTGTTTTTTGTCACCATAGACCAGATACACAGCATCCACATTATTTCTCTGGGTTCTGAAACGAATGATCACCACTTCACCTGCTCTTGGTTCTGACGGACTTCTGTAATACTCCGTTCCGTCACTGAACAATGCATCTTTATTCAGCACAGGACGCATATTCAGAATATACTGCATTTTTTTATTATTATCTATTCTTTCCAGTTCCATATTCTTTCCCCTTTTGGTACATCATGTTACTGTTCTCTTTGTACTCAGTAGCGTTATGTATTATTCTATCTTATTTCGATCAAAGTTACAACGAAATGATTGATAGTGCAAATTTCGCAGCTTATAATGACAATTTTTTTACATTTTTCCGTTCTTCTGCAAAGTAAAAAAGACAGCGGGATAAGCTGTCTTTTTTGGAGAAGGTATTTCTTCTTATGGGGTGTAGCAAAAACTATATAATGTATTGGGGGGTTTTTACGATATATATAATAGCATGGGGCAAGTAAAAAGTGTGCACAAACTTCACAAATTTGAGCACACTTTTTTGTATAATTTATATGGTCACTTTTTCTGTTTCTGTCGTTTCTGTTGTAAAAAGTGCTTCAAATTCGTCTCTGTGCACTTTTTCCTTTTCCAGCAGGAGCGCTGCGCATTTGTGAAGTACATCTTCGTGTTCCAGAATAATCTTCCTTGCGCGCTCATGACATTCCTCAATGATATGATGAATCTCACGGTCAATTTCCTTGGCCACTTCTTCACTGTAACCTCTGGTATGAGCCAGATCTCTTCCGATAAAGACCTCATCATCTTCATCTCCATAAGAAATCAGACCGATATTCTCCGACATGCCGTATTTCATCACCATGGAACGGGCTGTGGAAGTAGCGCGTTTAATATCATTGGATGCTCCGGTGGTAATATCCTTAAAAATAATTTCTTCTGCCACACGGCCTCCCAGAAGGGTTGTGATATCCTGAAGCATTTTTCCCTTTGTATTAAACATCTCATCTTTTTCCGGAAGAGGCATCGTATATCCGGCTGCTCCCATTCCTGTCGGAATAATGGAAATGGTATATACCGGTTCCATATCCGGCAGTACATGAAACAGAATGGCATGTCCAGCCTCATGATAAGCAGTGATCTTCTTCTCTTTTTCAGAGATCACCTTACTCTTCTTCTCTGCACCGATTCCAACCTTCACAAAGGCATTCTTGATATCCTGCTGTACAATGTATGCGCGGTTTTCCTTCGCTGCATAAATGGCAGCCTCATTCAGAAGATTCTCAAGATCCGCACCTGTAAAACCGGCGGTAGTCTGCGCAATCTGCTGCAGGTCTACATCTTCCCCAAGCGGTTTGCCGGAAGCATGTACACGGAGAATTTCCTCGCGTCCTTTTACATCCGGTCTTCCTACGGCAACCTTACGGTCGAAACGTCCCGGACGAAGAATTGCAGGATCCAGAATGTCCACACGGTTTGTTGCAGCCATTACAATAATTCCTTCATTCACGCCAAAGCCGTCCATCTCTACCAGCAGCTGATTCAAAGTCTGCTCGCGTTCGTCATGGCCACCGCCCATACCGGTTCCACGCTGCCTTGCCACAGCATCGATCTCATCAATAAAAATGATACACGGTGCATGTTTCTTGCCTTCCTCGAACAGGTCACGGACACGGGATGCACCTACACCTACAAACATCTCCACAAAATCGGAACCTGAAATGGAAAAGAACGGAACTCCGGCTTCTCCTGCCACTGCTTTGGCCAACAGAGTTTTACCGGTTCCGGGAGGGCCCACAAGAAGAACTCCTTTGGGAATCCTTGCACCTACACCGGTATATTTCTGGGGAGACTTCAGAAAGTCCACCACTTCCTCCAGATCCTCTTTTTCTTCCTGAAGACCGGCAACATTGCGAAATGTCACCTTCTTCTCATCCGGAAGCGTCATCCTCGCACGGCTTTTGCCAAAGTTCATCATCTTGGCATTGCCGCCTCCTCCGGACATCTGCCTGTTCATCATTGCTACAAGGAACAGGGTCAGCCCGCAGGCAAGAAGAATCGGAAGCAGAGTGGTAAGGAATACATTTTCCTGCGGAACATCATCTACCTGCGTGGTGATTCCGTTATCTCTCAGAAGCTTCTCCACTTCCGTTACGTCGGTTGCATACAGTTTCTTTCTTCCCACACCCTGAATGTCCACCACAACAGCTCCTGTGGGAACTTCCCGATTGGGATAAATTTCCGCAGACAATACCTGATCATCTGCGACAGCCTGCTCCAGTGCATCCAGTGTATAATCACTCTGTCCATTCACCTGATTGCTCAGATACATATATCCTGCGATCATCATGAGGAACAGCACCAGATACAGGCCAATTCTGCCTGACTGCTTATTCACAAAAATAAATCTCCTTTCTGTCCGTATACGGGGAGAAATCAGTCCTCTCCGACTTCCACGACCCCGATAAACGGAAGATTTCTGTATTTCTGGGCATAGTCCAGACCATAACCCACTACAAATTCATCCGGAATATTGAAGCAGCAGTAGTCTACTTTTACATCTCTGACTCTGCGCTCCGGTTTGTCCAGAAGCGTACACAGGTGAATGCTGTTGGGATTGCGTCCCTTCAGTACTTCGATCAGATAACTCAAAGTTCTTCCGGAATCAATGATATCTTCCACGATCAGCACATCCTTGCCAACCAGCGGCTGATCCAGATCCTTCACGATCTTAACAACTCCACTGGACTTTGTGTCATCTCCATAGCTGGATACAGACATGAAATCCAGGGACACCGGAACAGTAATTCTCTTGGCAAGTTCACAGGTAAAGAACACTCCACCCTTTAATACACAAATCATATGAACTTCCTTGCCTGCATAATCTTTGCTGATTTTTGCAGCAATCTGTCTGATTTTTGCATCAACTTCTTCTTCACTGATTAAAACCCTGATTTTCTCACTCATCCTGATATCCTCCTTGGTATCTTACTTCCAGCACCCGTTCCGTTTCCGGGGTGATTTTATATTTTTCACTGATCCGTCCGCCTGCGATCCACAGTACATCCGTTCCGCAAACAAGAAGTGGAATCCTTTCACGCTGACTGGCAGGTATTTTATCATCGATCATGCAGCGTGTGATTTTTTTGCGGCTGCCTTCACTGCTGATGACCAGGGAATCCCCTGATCTCCGGGTACGCACAGACAGATTCTTTTTCATTTTATCATAATCCATCCATTTCGTATACTTTTTTTCTGAAATCTTCTGCCCAAAATAGGAAAATATTTCTGTGGAAAAATCGCCAAGCGGACAATGAAGGACTCCCGGAACAGGCAGCGCCCATTCCTTCTCTGACAGATTTTCCATCTCCCTTTCCTCCATACAGATCCGAATCCCGGAATATTCTTTTCTGGCACAGATTCCTCCGGGAAGAGAAACCTTTTTTCCCGTCTGTTTTTCTCTCAGATTCAGAATCTGCCTGACATGTATGGCTCCGATATCTTTTCTTCCTGCAGGAAAACTCCCTAATGCCTCCAGTACTGCATAGCTTTGAAGAATCGGTTCTTTCCGGAAAAACTCTTCCGTCAGAAGATATTCCCCCTGCTCCCGTTCACATTGCGAAAGAAGTTCCTTCCCGCATTTCGTCAGATAATCCTCGGCCTGACAGAGAAGTCCTGACATTTCCGCCATGTGACTGACTGCTTCCCTGTTGATTTCCTCTTCGATCAGAGGCAGAAGATGATGACGTATGCGGTTTCTTGTATAGGAATCTTCCAGATTGCTGCTGTCTGTCACATATGGAATCCTGTTCTCTTCTAAATAATGGTCAATTTCTGATCTTTTTAAACACAAAACCGGGCGGATACAATTTCCGTTCACCGGACGGATGCCTCCAAGCCCGCGAATTCCGGTTCCTCTTGCCATATTATGAAGCATGGTTTCCGCAAGATCATTCTGATTATGCGCCAAAGCGATCCGGACTCTCCTGCCGTCATCCACGGATTTTGCCGCATCCTCAAAAGCCCTGCGCCGGACAATTCTCCCCATTTCCTCATGCCCCATTTTTGCCTCCCTGGCAAGCTCCGGGACATCATAATGATATACATGGCAGCAAATCCCATGTTCCCCGCAGAATTCCTGTACCAATGCCTGATCCCCGTCTGCCTCCGTTCCCCGGATACCATGGTGTACATGAACAACTTCCAACAGAAAATTCTGTTCTTCGACATACTGCATCAGTACGCTCAGCATCGCCATGGAATCACCGCCTCCGGATACCCCGGCAAGTACCCGGTCTCCCGGCCGGATCATCTCATTCTCTTCCATAAAAGTTCTGACTTTTGTATACATAACCACTCTGTCCTGCACTTTTCCTTATTTCTTCCACATACCTGCCACAAGGACAGTCATATCGTCCCTGGCACGATAATCACTGTATCCCAGTACCCGTTCCAGAATACCGCGGCTGATTTCCTTCGGAGTCTCCTCCTGCACATCCATAATGATTTCCTTCATGGTTTCCTCCTCCCGATCCATAGGGAGTGCATCCAGCACACCATCCGTCATCATGATCAGATAATCTCCATGATAAAGCTTGCGGGATGCTGTTTCAAAATCGATCTGCTGTACCAGACCTGCTGCCAGGCTTTCTGAAGAAATTGCCTCTACCCAGTGATCCCGTTTAATAAAAGTAGAAGCTGCACCGGCTTTCAGAAAGCTGCAGATTCCTGTATAAAGATCTACTGCACAAATGTCTACCGTGGAAAACATTCCCTCTCTTCCATTCAGCACCAGAGCAGAATTCACCATTCTGGCAGCAGTCTCCTGGGAAAATCCGGATTCGAGAAACTGCTCCAGAAGCTCCACCACGATTTCACTTTCTTTGCAGGCTTCCATCCCCGATCCCATCCCGTCTGACAGGCACATGACAAATTTCCCGCCTTCTTCCCGGTGAAAAATATAATTGTCACCGGAAACCTTCTCTTCTTCTCTCGTCAGCCGCGCTGCACCGTAAAGCATCTGATAACTAACATCTTCCACAAAATGTACCGTATGATATTCTCCATTTACAATACAACGGCTCCCCTCCGACGGAACCATGCTGCAGCCGCAGATTTCTGACAATATCTGCGCCACCTCGCTCATGGAAATGCACTGCCCGCTCCTGGCACGCATGGTGAGAAAAATCTGTCTCCGTCCCTCTACTTTGTCCATGGCCCAGGCTTCTTTCAGAATAATATGCCGTTTTCTCAAATCTTTCCGGAGATTTTCCCGAAACTCAGGAGAAGCTCTGGAGATATCGTACAAATCCTCCGCAACTGTTTCCATGATCCTCGAAATCTCCGTAAGCTGCTGTGCCACCGCAAGACGGCTCTCAATCATGCGGTTATCCCAGAACAGGTTCTGTTTCTCTCTGCGAAAGCTCTCCGTCACATGCTCCAGATACTGACCGGCACGTCCGCAGATACTCATCCATTCTGTCCGCATCCGTCGGATATTTTCTTCTTTTCCCTCTTCCAGAGCGCGCACTGCCGCTTCGGTTCCCTGTCGCATCGTCTTTTCATGCTCACCCCAGCAGAGATCCCGCTGATAACAGCTGCTGCAGACCTGTTCTCTGGCATCCGTCAGAATCTGTTCCACCTGTCCGCTGCTGAGATAATCCTTTCGATAAGGCATTCCATAAAAAGTATCCGCCAGTTTCTGAAAAGATGCCGCATAGCGCTGAACCTTTTCTTTCTGAGGATGCTTCTCACAAAACGATACCGATTCCTCGGTTCTGCCCTTCTTTCCTGCCAAAATAGTTTTTGCCATGTCCCGTATGATCAGCGTTACACTGATCACGAGCATGGCAATCATCCATTCCTGCATATTCTCCCCTCCCCTTAATATCCTCACTAAGTGATTATTATAGGGGATCTGTTCTGAAATATCTGTCAAACATCGGCGAACCGGTCAGAAAATATTTCGTCTCAATTCTCGTTTATTCTTGTTTTTCTGTTATTTCTTCTCTTCAAATACGATTTCGTTGTCTTTCACAAGACCGAGCCTGTTTCTGGCTACTTCCTCCACATACTCATCGGTCTGCATGTATTCCTTCTTATCTTCTATCTCTTCTGTTCTGAGTTTTTCCTCTTCAATCGAATCCTCCAGTGCTGCTACTCTCTCCTCATAATAAGCCAGTCTGGTTGCCAGATTACGGCTCTGATTCACAGTAACACAGAGAACCACCACTGCCACACAGCCGATTGCAGCCATACCGAGGTGATTATTCGATATTCTTTTTCCGCTTTCTTTTTTTGATCCTTTCAACCCGCCTGCTCCTCTTCAACCGCAGAAAACACGTTTTTTTATTCCGGTCTGCGGAATCCGCAAACTTACACAAAATAATTCTACATCTTTTGACGAGAAATAGCAACCTGTCTGTTGAAAATTTTGCAAAAATTACTGGAATTCGGAAAATTAATGCCAGAAATTTAATAAAAAACGGACTGAACGTTCGTCCGCAGAGTATCGCACCCAGAATCATCCCTGCAAAGAGAAAGCTTCTCATAATTCCCTGATTTGTTCTGTACAGAGCAGAAAATACAACCAGCGCTGCCGCCAGCCAATACAGAAGATCTTCACAGGCTTCCGCCAGAGTTCCATGGGGAATCACGCTGCGCAATGCTGCAAGCACATCATAGGCAAGAATCAGAAGTACTCCAAGACAGATGGACTGAAGAAACAGCTGCACTTCAAAATGCATATAGCTGCTCATAGATCAGCGGAACATTCGTTTCCAGAGAGATTCTTCTTTTTTGTCCGGTCCTCTGGTCGTATAGGCAAGACTATCCACCTTTCCCTCCAGTTCCAGTTCCCCTTTTTCCACATTTAAAGAAGTAATGTGGAGATTTTCTCCTTTGATCAGCATTCTTCCCGCTTCTGTCTGCACCTGAATCTTCTCTCCGTCAAAATCATCCACATCGAGAACTCCTGTGATCATTCCCCGTGTCCGGCCATCCAGTATCAGCTTGTGGGATAAAACTGCCTTTTTTTCCTCCAAAGCAAACCTCCCGGGAATTCTTCCACTGTTAGTTTATGTGGCGCGGGCTGCAAATAGAATCAGAGATAGTCCCGGACAAATGATACACCGCAGCATTCTTTCTCAAAAGCAGACATTACAGATAGCGGTACATGCTTTCCACATCTTCTTTTTTGACCGTTTCCTTTACATCCAGAACTTCCACTTTCACATTTCTGCTTCCGAACTGAATCTCAATCGTGTCTCCGGTCTTCACCTGAGCAGAGGCTTTGGCCGGTTTGTCATTGATCAGTACACGTCCGGCATCGCATGCTTCATTGGCAACCGTACGGCGTTTGATCAGTCTGGATACTTTCAGATATTTATCAAGTCGCATCTTTTTTCCTCCATATGAAAAGGGGGAACTCTTCGTTCCCCCTGGTCAAGTTCTTTATTATTGCTCATTCACCAAATCTTTTAAAGCTTTACCAGCTTTAAATTTCGGAGCTCTGGAAGCTTTGATTTCCATGGTAGCACCAGTCTGAGGATTTCTCCCTTCTCTTGCAGCTCTTTCGGATACTTCAAAAGTACCAAAACCAACTAACTGAATTTTTCCACCTTTTTTCAGTTCATCAGATACAACATCGATGAAAGATTTTAATACTGCTTCTACATCTTTCTTCGCTAAGTTTGTCTCTTTCGCCATTGCTGCTACTAATTCTGTTTTATTCATGGTGTTTCCTCCTCTAGATAATCTCTTTCTTAATATTCTGATTAACCGCACTCCGCCCATTTGGCGACAGCGCTCTGTTTACTATATATATACCTTTTAATACAACTTGTCAAGGTTTTTCAATGAGATAGCCGTTTTTTGTGGTGGTTACGCCAGGTCTGACGGCTTATTCCCAGAGGATATGCGAAGCTCTTTTTCACGCTTCTTCAATTCGTCCCATGATAACTGTGCAGCTTCCTGATCTTCCGGTGAAAAAATTTTCGGATGCCGGTATTTCATCTTGGCTGATATACCGGTGATCACATCATCCAGGGTAAAGAGTCCTTCCTCCTCTGCGATCCTGCTCTCCAGCACGATCAGCATCAGAAGATCTCCCAGTTCCTCACACAAATTGGTGCTGTCCCCGCTTCCGGTAAAAATATCGATTCCTTCCAGAACCTCTTCCGTCTCATCCTGGAAATAGGTCTTCAGGCTTTCGTGTGTCTGGACACTGTCCCATGGACATTTTTCCCGTATCTCACGGATCACATCCAAAAACTCCTCATAGATTTTCATGCTTTTTTCATTCATGATCTACATCATGGAATTAACCATATCCAGAACAGCTTTGCCCATGATATCGGATTTTTCATCTGCATCTTCCAGAGAAGTTCCCTTCACGCCATAGTAGAATTTTACCTTCGGCTCTGTACCGGAAGGTCTTACGCAAAGCCATACATCATCTGTCAGGTCATAGTAAAGAACATTGGAATTCGGAAGACCGGTCGGTTTTACTTCTCCTGTTGCGATATCGGTAATGGTATCTTTCTTGTAGTCTCTTGCGGAGATTACTTTGTGTCCTGCAATCTCTACAGGTGGTTTCTCACGGAGAGTATTCATGATTTCCTGAATTTTCTGAAGTCCTTCGATTCCCTTCAGGCTGACAGACTGGATCGCATCTTTGTAATAACCGTACTCTTCGTACATTTCGATCATAGCATCCCAGAGAGTCTTGCCCTGTGTCTTATAATAAGCAGCTGCTTCGCAAAGTGCCATTGTAGCAACAATCGCATCTTTGTCTCTTGCATGAGTTCCGATCAGGCAGCCGTAGCTCTCTTCAAATCCGAACAGGTAAGTTCCCTTTCCACTGGTCTCAAATCCAAGGATCTGCTGTCCGATAAATTTGAATCCTGTCAGAACCTCGATCAGTTTTACCCCGTATCCTTTGGCAATGGCATCTGCCAGGTTGCTGGTAACGATTGTCTTGATCAGAGCGCCGTCTTCCGGAAGGCTTCCGTTAACAGCCTTTCTCTGGCCGATTTCATAATTTGCAAGGAGACATCCGGACATATTTCCGGTAAGATCATGGTATTCTCCGTTTTTATCTTTTACACGGACACCAAGACGGTCTGCGTCAGGGTCTGTAGCAAGAACCAGGTCTGCATCGATTTCTTTTGCAAGCTTCAGTCCAAGCTCAAATGCTTCTGCTGCTTCCGGGTTCGGATAGCTGACTGTCGGGAAATCACCGTCCGGCAGTTCCTGTTCCGGTACTACATATACGTTCTCAAAACCAAGTTCTTTCAGAACTCTTCTTGCAGGAATATTTCCGGTTCCATGAAGAGGTGTGTAAACGATCTTCAGGTTCTTGCCTTCTGCCTGAATTGCATCCATATGGATGACCTGTTTCTTCAGTTCTGCCATGTAAGCATCATCAATGTCTGCTCCGATCACTTCAAAAAGACCAGCTGCCTCTGCTGCTGCCTTGTCCATGGTCTTAACAGTATTCCAGTCGGAAATCGCCTTTACCTCAGCCATGATACCGGTGTCATGAGGCGGTGTGATCTGTGCGCCATCTTCCCAGTATACTTTGTATCCATTATATTCCGGCGGATTGTGGCTTGCAGTGATATTGATACCTGCCACACAGCCGAGTTTGCGTACAGCAAAGGAAAGTTCCGGTGTCGGTCTCAAAGATTCAAAAATGAATGCCTTGATGCCGTTTGCTGCCAGACAGAGAGCAGCTTCCTGAGCAAATTCCGGAGACATATGACGGGAATCATATGCGATTGCTACACCCTGAGACTGTTTTCCGACTTTTGCAATATAATTGGCAAGTCCCTGTGTGGCACGTCTTACTACATAAATATTCATACGATTGATTCCGGCACCGATAATTCCGCGAAGACCTGCAGTTCCAAACTCCAGATCCATATAAAAGCGTTCCTTGATCTCATTCTCATCTGCTTCAATTGCTTTTAATTCTGCTTTTGTCTCTTCATCGAAGTATGGGTTCTCCAGCCATTCGGCATATACCTCTTTGTATTCCATACTTTTGTACCTCCCTTAACTCTTTTATAATCTCCGGTGACCCTAGAGCAATCTTTCCAATCTTCTCTGTCACCCATGATTGTTAATTATACTATACTTTTCGTGAAAAATAAAGAGTAATCCGTCATTTTGCACAGAGTGTGTTTGAAAATTGCTCCAGTAAATGAATTTCAAACATGCTCTATCCTCAATAGGGATATTTTTCAAAACAGGTTTCTGTAAATGTTTCCCACTGGTCTTTCTGTTTCATGAGAATCCGCAGCTTTTCCACATTTTTTTCGGATATCCATGCTTTGTTATGAGAATAATAGTAATTAGCAAGCTTCCAGTATTTTTCCGGGTAAGTAAAACGGACCCTGAGATTTTCCCATTCTTCCGGTGTAATTCGCTTTTCACGATGATAGGCAAGCAGCATCTCTCTGGCAAGCGAAATATCCCATCCGTATTTTTCCATAATTTTACGCATGAAGCGATACAGATCTGCCATCTGGACATCGAATCCCCAATGGCTGAAATTCGTCACCGCAATACCGTCCCGCAGCATCAGAACATTGTGCTGGTTATACTCTCCATGACACACCTTTCCCTCTTCCACAGACTCTCTGCGCAATCGATCGTAAGAGGAAGATCTCAGCATTTCCAGCGCTTTTTCCCCTTTCTGCAGAAATCCCTCCACACTGGAAAGATAATCTTTTTCAAAAGTATTGGAAGCCCCTTTTCTGCGGATGAATTTGCGTATTTTGCGCAGTTCCTGATTATGACGGACATACTCCTCTTCCAGTGATTTCTCCATATATTCCGGTATCAGTGGAAGCTTCATATTTTTATGTAAACCGGCAAGAGTTTTCATGCTTCTGAAAATATCCTCTCTGGATTTGGTATCACACTCTCTTCCCTCATACCAGCGCGCAAGCGTATACGGAATATCATCTTTATCCCGGCTGATCAGTTCTCCCTCTCTGTTCGGCACAAAGCTGTCCACTTTTCTTCCGCACGCTTCCAGAGAAAGAAGCAGTTCCTGCTGCTGTTTCAGTTTCTTTTCCGAACCACGGAATTCTTTCAGGATAAACAATCCCTGTTCTGTCCGGCATAAAAGCGCGCCCCTTACCCGGGATGTGGAAACCACTGTCAGTTCATATTGCTCCAGAGTGCTGAGTCCGTAATCATACAATAGAAAAATCCCCCTCCAGGTTTTTGTACCTTCTATCTTATGAGAGGGGGACAGGGGATATGCGAACGGGAAAACAGGAAATTATTTCCTGTTTTCCCGCAGCTTCGCCAACAGATTTTCTTTTTGATTTTCCCTGGGATCTTCCAGCACAATTTCCAGAAAATACTGGAGGATCTCACCAATTTCTCTGCCGGGGGCAATCCCCTCGGCAATCAGATCTTTTCCGGTAACAGCCAGAGTTTTCAGAGAAACGCACTGTTTTTCCTCACAAATCCGTTCCCAGCAAAGGCATACGCCTTCCAGGCGGCTGAGTTTCTCTTCTCTTCTGTAATCACTCTGGGCCAGCGTATCCGCTCTCTGGACTTCCAGATAAAGCGGAAAAAGATCTTCTCCTATTTTATTAACTGCACGCCGTACTGCCTTCATCTCCGGCACCGGACGGTAATCATGCCATTTCACCAGACGGCAGACCTTTGAAATCGTGTCATTGTCCAGTTTCAGGCGGCGCAGAATCCCATGTGCCATTTTTTCACTCTCGGGACCATGCATTTTGAAATGATCGCGTCCATTTTCATCGGTCGTCTTCACAACAGGCTTCCCAATATCATGAAGCAGCATCGTCAGACGCAGAACCTTGTCTGCACGGACATACAAAATGCTGTGCAGAATGTGTTCGCCCACTGTATAACAGTGATGCGGAGTACGCTGTTCTGTTGTCATGCACACATCCCATTCCGGCAGAAATTCCTTCGTGATTCCGGCCTCATACGCAGTACGGAGTTCATCCGGATGCGGCGATATCAGAAGCTTCAGAAGCTCCACCTGAATCCGCTCCGCACTGACGTGACGAAGATTCGGTGCCAGAACTCCCAGGGCTTTTCGGGTATTTTCCTCAATCTGAAATCCCAGCTGAGCAGAAAACCGCACTGCTCTCATAATCCGAAGCGCATCTTCGCTGAAGCGTTCCAGCGGTTCTCCCACACAGCGGATGCATCTATTTTTCAGATCCTCCAGACCGCCGAAAAGATCCACGATTCCGGTGGATGGATGATAGGCCATGGCATTGATGGTAAAATCCCGCCGTTTCAGATCTTCCTTGAGGCTTGCGGTAAATATCACTTCTTTCGGGTGACGTCCATCTTCATATTCTCCGTCCACCCGGTAAGTGGTCACTTCAAATCCTTCTTTTTCCATCATGACTGTCACTGTACCATGTGTCAGTCCCGTATCTACCGTACGCCGAAACAGAGCCTTCACCTGCTCCGGTGTGGCAGATGTGGTAATATCCCAGTCATCCGGAATCCGTCCAAGGAGGGAATCCCGGACGCATCCGCCCACCGCATAGGCTTCGAAGCCCGCATCTTCCAGTGTGTGTAAAATCATTGCTACTTTTGACGGAATTTCTATCTTCATGTCTCTTCCTTCTTAGTATGCTCTTCCCCAGTAAACCATCTTCTTTGCAGGTTTGCCGCAGCATACACAGACATCGCTCAGCTGTTCCTGTTCAAAAGGAATACAGCGGGAAGTAGCCTGAACATCTTCTTTGATCTTATCTTCACATTCCTGACAGCCGCACCACATGGCTTTTACAAAGCCCGGTTTGTTATTGATGGTGTCCTTGAATGTTTCATAATCAGTTGCTGTATACGTATGCGCATCACGGTGAGTACGGGCACGCTCCAGCATATCATGCTGCATGGTATCCAGTACTTCCTGTACTTTCTGCGCAAGCTCTTCAAATTTCACTACATATTTCTCACGGGTATCTCTGCGGCAGATGACAGCCTGTCCGTTTTCGATATCCTTCGGACCGCATTCGATACGAACCGGAATACCGCGCATTTCCTGCTCTGCAAATTTGAATCCCGGGCTCTTATCCGTGTCATCAACTTTCACACGAATACCTGCTTCCTTCAGTGTTGCAAACAGTTCATCCGCTTTTTCCAGAACGCCTTCCTTACGCTGCTGGATCGGAATGATCACAGCCTGCACAGGAGCGATTCTCGGCGGAAGTACCAGACCGCTGTTGTCGCCGTGAACCATGATGATCGCACCGATCATACGGGTCGTCATACCCCAGGAAGTCTGATGTACATACTGAAGTTTATTTTCTTTATCTGTATACTGAATGCCGAATGCTCTGGCAAATCCGTCTCCAAAGTTATGGCTGGTACCGGACTGAAGTGCTTTGCCGTCATGCATCAGAGACTCGATCGTATAGGTTGCCTCTGCTCCTGCAAATTTTTCCTTGTCTGTCTTTCTTCCCTTTACAACCGGAATTGCCAGAACCTCTTCGCAGAAATCCGCATAAACGTTCAGCATCTGAATCGTTCTCTCTTCTGCCTCCTCTGCAGTTGCATGTGCTGTATGGCCTTCCTGCCACAGGAACTCACGGGAACGAAGGAACGGACGGGTAGTCTTTTCCCAGCGGACAACAGAACACCACTGATTGTATACCTTCGGAAGATCTCTGTGAGAATGGATTTCCTTCTGATAAAAATCGCAGAACAGTGTCTCGGAAGTCGGACGTACACAGAGACGTTCCTGAAGCGGATCAAGCCCACCGTGTGTTACCCATGCTACTTCCGGAGCAAATCCCTCTACATGGTCTTTTTCTTTTTCCAGAAGGGATTCCGGAATGAACATTGGCATGTAAACGTTCTCCACTCCTGTTTCTTTGAATCTGCGGTCAAGCTCTTTCTGAATGTTTTCCCAGATTGCATATCCTGCCGGTTTGATGACCATGCAGCCTTTCACGCTGGTATAATCGCAGAGTTCTGCTTTTTTTACCACGTCTGTATACCACTGGGCGAAGTCTTCCTCCATAGAAGTAATGGCTTCTACTAATTTCTTTTCTTTTGCCATGATTTTGTTCTCTCCTTTTATAATATAAAAAAAGAAGCCTCTCAATCCCTCGCTAGGGACCGAAATGCTTCGGCGGTACCACCCTGATTAGCACCGGAATATTTTCCGATACTCTCTCTTCTTCCGTTAACGCAGGAACGACGCCGTACTTCAATTGTACGGGGCTCCGAGGCCGGTTCCATGATTCACGCACAAAATCCTCTCACCATATGGATTTCTCTCTGAGATTGCTCCTCATGTACTATTCTCTTCATTGCCGTAATCATTTATCCAGAATTCATTCTATGCGAAATACGCGTTTGTGTCAAGAGTCTTTTGAGGAGTGCCTGCAAAAGCCTTTTACGGAGCATCTGTGCCAGGGTTCCTTTTTCGGAGCACATGCAAGAGAATACCCGCGTTAACGGATATTCTCTTACTCCCTTTCTCCTTTCGTACACCGGCTCTCTTCCCGGCCGACGGTCATACGGAAAATGAAATTTCTCTTCCCGTCCGGTTATATTTATAATACCGCACTCCCGCTGCGTCCAGCATTCTTTTGGACGCGATCACCGATGGGGTATCTGCATATTTATCACAGTCATAAACAATGGTCTTAATCCCTGACTGAATGATTGCTTTTGCACACTCATTGCAGGGGAACAGGGAAACGTACAGCTTCGCCCCTTCCAGACTGCCGCCGCGGTAATTAAGGATTGCATTCAGTTCACTGTGTGTCACATACAGATACTTGGTATCCAGCGCATCGCCTTCTCTTCCCCACGGAAATTCATCATCCGAACATCCAATAGGGAAACCGTTATATCCCATGGAAAGGATCTTATTATCCGGACTCACAATACATGCACCCACCTGAGAATTCGGGTCTTTGGAACGCATTCCGGAAAGAATGGCAACCCCCATAAAATACTCATCCCAGGAAATATGATCCATTCGCTTATCGTTTTTTTCCATAGTGCCCCATATCCTCCGCTTCTCTTACTCTTCTGTCTCCATCTGAGCAATTCTGTTCATATGTCGTTCTGCTCCGGAGAATGGAGTATTCAGAAATGTATCAACAATCTTTACAGCGAGTCCCGTTCCTACTACTCTGCCGCCAAGAGCCAGCACATTGGCATCGTTGTGAAGCCTTGTTGCTTCTGCACAGAAACAGTCTGTACACAGAGCTGCCCGAATGCCTTTAAATTTATTTGCTGTAATGGAAATTCCGATTCCTGTTCCGCAGATCAGAATTCCTTTTTCACATTCGCCGCTCAAAATAGATTTTGCAACTTTTTTTGCGTAAACCGGATAATCCACTGCATCCGTACTGTCACATCCGAAATCTTTATACTCAAGACCTTTTTCATCTAAATATTTCTTAATCTCCAACTTTAATTCATAACCGCCATGATCACATCCAAGAGCTATCATTTTTTATTCCTCCTACTATTCTTTCTTTATAAAATTATTATAACAGGTGAACCATAAACTTCAACCATTTCTCAACTCTCTGAAACGGAAATAATCTTATGACCTGCTGCTTTCAGCAGACGGTTCATGATTGCCTGTCCGATTCTCGGTGTAAAAAAAGCTTCTGAATAAATGGCATCTACCTGACAATGATCAAATTCCCGCAGGACTTCAAAGAGATGGTGCCCGATGGAATCCTCATCCTCACGGCTTCCGATGCTTTTCACAATTCCCAGCGGATACTTCTCCCTGGTTTCATCTGTGGCAATGATTCCCACCTGTGTTCCTCTGTCAACTGCCTCGGCCGCAAATGTATTGATCGCACGAATCACCGCATCCATCTCACCTTCCACAATGGTAAGGTCTGCTTTTGGTGCATAATGACGGTATTTCATTCCGGGAGCCTTCGGCTTCACATTGCTGTCTGTGATCAGAAGGCCTCTGTCCATCTGAACTTCTCCCAGAACCTCCTTTATCATATCCAGCGAAATATACCCCGGTCTCAGAACTACCGGAATCTCTTCCGTAAAATCTACGATCGTAGACTCCAGCCCGATTCCCACCTGGCCGCCATCAATGATCATATCAATTTCATCTCCAAGATCTTCGATCACATGCTCTGCCATTGTCGGGCTAGGGCGTCCTGACGTATTCGCACTCGGTGCTGCCACAAAGCCGCCGGCTGCCCGGATCAGTTCCTGGGCAATCCTGTCACTGGGGAAACGCACCGCCACACTGTCCAGTCCTCCGGTCGTCTCTTTCGGCACGACCGCCGCTCTGGGCAGAATCATCGTCAGCGGTCCCGGCCAGTATTTCTGTGCCAGAAGCTTCGCCTTTTCCGGAATTTCCGCCGCTATTTCCGATAACTTTCCCATTTCTGCGATATGCACGATCAGAGGATTATCAGACGGCCTTCCCTTGGCCGCATAGATTTTCATCGAGGCCTCCGGATCCAGTGCATTGCCGCCAAGTCCATATACGGTCTCTGTCGGAAAAGCAACCAGTCCTCCTTCTTTTAAAATCGTACCGGCTTTTCGTATTGCCTCTATATTTAAATTGTCTGCCGACATTTTTACAATCTCTGCCCTCATTTGTCTGCGCGTCCTTTCCTTTTCCTGCAGTGTAAACAGGAAACCAGCTGTATCAATAAATCTCTTTGCTGGTAGTTCCCATTTTCCTGCACAGATTGCTGTTTTTTATAATAACACAAAACTTTCCCAATTGGAAGACTCAGCAAAGTCCACGAAACTATTCCGAAAAGGCGAATCATCTTTTGTGGAAATTGTGTGTAAAAAATTGTGATTTTTTGCAAATTGTTTCTACACTTCTACGTGCTAATATGCTATATTCTTAAAAGAGCGCAAAGGAGCCTCAATAAAGTTCTTTTTGCGTTTTTTATTTTTACAACTGAATATGATGAAGGAGGAAATAATTATGAGAAAAACAAAAGCAGCAGTTTCACTTCTCACTGTTTCCGCTCTTGTTCTCGGACTTACCAGTTTCAACACAACAGTCTTTGCTGAAACCGGCACTTCCGACCTGAACATCATGCTGGAAACTCCGGTAGAATCCCTCGACCCTCAGCAGGCTACAGACGGAACTTCTTTCGAAGTCATCGCTGACTATACTGACGGTCTGATGCAGATGGATGCAGATGGACAGGCAGTTCCCGCAATCGCAGAAAGCTATGACCTTTCTGAAGACGGACTTACCTACACCCTCCATTTACGCGACGCATCCTGGAGCAATGGAGATCCTGTCACAGCAGCAGACTTTGTCTATGCATGGCAGAGAGCAGTTGATCCGGAAATCGCTTCTGAGTATTCCTACATGTTAAGCGATATCGGTCAGGTCGTAAATGCAGCAGAAATCATCGCCGGTGAAAAAGACAAGAGCGAACTCGGCGTTACCGCAGTTGATGACAAGACTCTGGAAGTTCAGCTGAACGTACCTGTCAGCTATTTCCTGTCCCTGATGTATTTGCCGACATTCTATCCGGTAAATCAGGCATTCTACGAATCCGTAGGTGATACTTTCGGAACCAGCCCGGAAACCGTACTTTCCAACGGTGCTTTTACTCTGGATACATACGAACCGGCTGCAACCGCTTTCCACCTTACCAAGAATGAAGACTACTGGGATGCAGACAGAATTCAGCTTCCAGGACTGAACTATCAGGTAATCCAGGATTCTCAGCAGGCTCTCATGAGCTATCAGACAGGTGCTCTTGACACCACTCTGGTAAACGGCGAGCAGGTTGATCAGGTAAAGGACGACCCTGAATTCCAGACCATCGGTGCCGGATATCTGTGGTACGTAAGCCCAAACATTGATGCTGTTCCGGAACTTGCAAACCTCAACATCCGTCTTGCCATGACTCACGCGATCAACCGTGAAGCCATCACAGACGATGTATTAAAAGATGGTTCTATCCCGACCTACACTGCAGTTCCAATGCAGTTTGCAGCCGGTCCTGACGGATCTGACTTCTCTGAAGACCAGACCAAATACTCCGATGTCTGCGCATATGACGCTGACAAAGCCGCTGAACTCTGGGCAGCAGGTCTTGAAGAGCTTGGAATCTCTGAACTGACACTGGATATGATCGTAGATGCAGATGACGCTCCGCAGAAGGTTGCACAGGTTCTGAAAGAACAGTGGGAAACTACTCTTCCGGGACTTACCGTAAATCTTACCATCGAGCCGAAGAAACAGCGTGTACAGGATATGCAGGACGGCAACTTTGAAGCAGCACTTACCCGTTGGGGACCGGACTACGCTGACCCGATGACCTATCTTGGCATGTGGATCACAGGCAACTCCAACAACTACGGTCTGTGGAGCAACGCAGATTACGATGCAATCATCGCTGAATGTACAACCGGAGACCTCTGCACAAACGCAGAAGGACGCTGGGCAAGACTGTACGATGCAGAAAAAATCGTTATGGATGATGCAGTAATCTTCCCGCTTTACACTCAGGCAAATGCAGAAATGCTGTCTTCCAAGGTTACCGGAATCGAATTCCATCCGGTTGCCCTGAACCGCGTTTACAAAAACGCAGCAAAGACAGAGTAAAGGTTACTGTTCACCGGGTATATCCGGCGAACAATAACGAATAAATCACTGACGGACATTTTAAGTTCTGGCCGCACTAAGGAGCGCTTTAGTGCGGCCTTTTAAATAAACGAGGAGGATAAAAGTGAAAAAATATACAGTCAAACGATTGCTGACTTCTCTTTTTACGCTCCTGGCCATCCTGCTGATTCTTTTTATCCTGATGCAGTTAATGCCAGGTTCTCCCTTTAACGATGAAAAACTGAATGAGGCACAGAAAGCCTCCCTTTATGCCAAATATGGTCTGGATGACCCCATTGTTATACAGTTTTTCCGTTATGTGGGAAATATGCTCCATGGAGATCTGGGTGTCAGCTACAAAATATCCAAGAATACCCCTATTTCCCAGATGCTGGAAACACGACTTCCTGTATCCATTTTTATCGGCGGCTTCGCCGTTTTCATCGGTGCAGTCCTTGGTCTGATCCTCGGACTTATCGCAGCACTGAAACATGACACGATTTTTGATTCACTTGCAACTATCATTTCCGTTATCGGTGTTTCCGTACCTTCCTATGTATTCGCACTGATGCTCAGCTATTCTCTGGGCTTCCGCATGCAGTGGTTCCCGATGCTGTATAACGCACAGAATTCCTTTCATTCCAGTGTACTCCCCAGTATCTCCCTTTCCATGTTCACCATGGCATCCATTGCACGTTTTACCAGAAGTGAAATGCTGGAGGTTCTGGACAGCGATTATATGCTTCTCGCAGAGAGCAAAGGAATATCCGGAGCATCCCTGATTTTCCGTCACGCTCTCCGTAATGCACTGATCCCGATCATCACGGTACTTGCTCCGCTGATCGTCGATCTGATGACTGGATCCCTGGTAGTCGAAAAAATCTTTGCTATCCCCGGTGTGGGAAGCCTTCTGGTAAATGCCATCCAGTCCAACGACTATAATGTGGTCATTTCCCTGAGTTTCATTTATTCTGCAATGTATATCGGTATTATGCTGGTAGTGGATATCCTCTACGGTATCATCGACCCGCGTATCCGCCTGGCAAAGAAAGGAGACTGAGCGCATGAAAGAAACAGCAACTGTCGGTACAGCAGCCGCTTATGTCCCTGTTGACGCCGATTTCAAACTGAAAGACAATGCCGGTGATATCACCATCGACACCAACTTTGCTTCCCAGAGTTTCTGGAAAGATGTATTTATCCGCTATTTCCGCAAAACAAGCGCCGTCATCGGTCTGATTCTCATTATCCTCATCAGCATCATGGCTGTTGTCGGTCCGGGAATGAATGACTATACCTATTCCGGTCAGGAACTCAGTCAGAAGAATTTTGCACCAAGAGTCAAATGGCTGGAAAAATTCGGAATCATGGATGGTTCCGAAACGATGAAGACCACCACCGGATCCATGGAAATCAATTATTACAAAGACAAAGGCCTGGATGACCTCTACTACTGGTTCGGAAGCGACAATTTCGGACGTGACATCTGGACCCGTACCTGGTCAGGCGCCAGAGTTTCCCTGATCATTGCCATTGCCGCAGCGATCATCGACATGCTCATTGGTATGAGTTATGGTCTGATCTCCGGCTATTTCGGCGGAAAAGTCGATATGATCATGCAGCGAATCCTGGAGATTGCCAATGGTATACCAAGACTTGTGATTGTTACACTGCTGCTTTTGATTCTCCAACCCGGTATGCTGACCATCATCTTCGCCCTGATGCTGACCGAATGGGTGGGAATGAGCCGCATTGCCCGTGCGGAAATGCTGAAGCTCAAAGAGCAGGAATTTGTCCTTGCATCCCGTACGCTGGGTGCCGGAAGCTTCTTTATCATCTTTAAGGAAGTTCTTCCGAACATCATCGGACCAATCATTACGCAGGTAATGTTCTCCATTCCTACTGCAATATTTACAGAAGCATTTTTAAGCTTCGTCGGACTTGGAATCCCGGTTCCGCAGTGTTCCTTAGGCTCTCTGATTTCCGAAGGATTCAACAGCTTCACCACCCATCCGTATCAGATCATTCCTCCCATATCGAACGAATGAAAAAGGAGGCGCAGAGAAATGGCAGCGAATTATAATGCAGCGCCGATTTTAACAATAGAAGGGCTGAAACAGTATTTCAAAGTAAGTAAGAACTACACGGTAAAAGCCGTAGACAATGTTTCCTTTAAAATCTACCCCGGCGAAACATACGGCCTTGTCGGAGAATCCGGTTCCGGCAAGTCTACCATCGGGCGAAGTGTCATCCGCCTTTATGATCCTACAGAAGGCAAAATCCTTTTCAACGGAATGGATATCAGCAAAAAAATATCCAAAGCAGATAACAATCGCCTGAGAACTCAGATGCAGATGATTTTCCAGGATCCCATGGCCTCCCTGAATCCCCGCAAAAAGGTCGAGGATATCATCGGAGAGGGTCTGGACATCCACCATATGTATAAAACCCGTGCAGAACGCAAACAGAAGATTGAAGCCATTCTGGCAAAGGTCGGACTTGCACCGGAACATGCATCCCGCTATCCTCACCAGTTTTCGGGCGGCCAGAGGCAGCGTGTCGGCATTGCCCGTGCTCTGATCATGAATCCCAAGCTTATCATCGCAGATGAATGTATCTCCGCTCTGGATGTTTCTATCCAGGCTCAGGTCGTCAATCTGATGAAAGATATCCAGGAAGAAACAGGTGCCGCGTATCTTTTCATCGCCCATGACCTGTCCATGGTCAAATATATCTCTGACCGGATCGGTGTTCTCCATCTGGGACACCTTCTGGAAACCGGAACTACAGAAGAAATCTTCGAGAATCCTGTACATCCCTATACCAGAAGCCTTCTCTCTGCCATTCCTTCCCCGAATCCGATTCTGGAGAAGAACCGCACAGCAGAGACCTACGACTATAAATCTTCTGGTCTGGATTACAATAAAGGAACTGACCACCTGGTATCCGGTACCCACTATGTGAAATGTACCGATGAAGAATTTGAACGATTTCTGAAGCGCTGAGAAAATACACATAGCTATTTCCCCGCAGCAAAGCACAAAACACCCCACAGCAAACCTTACGGATATCTGCTGCGGGGTGTTTTCATTTACTGCCGGATATAAATTCCCTGCTCCTCGATCCAGTCTTCCAGATCCTGCAGGCCATCCTGTGCCCAGGTCTCCGACATCTGAAACTCTTCCGGATAAAACATATCTCTGGCAATCGTTTTTCCGGTTTCTGTCCGGAAAATCTTTTTGACACTGGCTTTGATACTTTCCTCATCAAGTCCGTCTTCAAAATAATTCACCAGAAAATCTGCCTCTACCAGAATCTGATAGTCCAGACCATCGATATCCGTATAAGTATGATGATGTCCGACCAGATACGCAACTCTCTCGATCACATCCGGAGCAAATCCAAGTCCTTTCAGCATTTCTTCCGCATAAGCCGGTCCTTCCTGTTCCTGAAGCTTTCCATTGCAGTTCCCGTATTTCTCCATAGCCGGACGGATTCCGATATCATGGACAAGTGCGGCTGCTTCCAGAATATACTGTGTTTTTTCATCCAGATGCTCTTCCTGACCAATCAGCCGTGCAAAATTATGTACTTTGGTAAAATGCTGGATTCTTTTCGCGTCACCCTTGTCAAACGCGATCATTTTCTTATAAAGTTCATTCATTCGACTCATAATATCATTTCCTCCTTATGCATGAAACACTCCCTCACAGCCCGTACACCGATTCGCGAAAAACGAAATCCCCATCTTCGATATACTGACAAATCACACAGAGTTTTCTATCTGTACATTCCTTCCAGTAACACAAAAGCGGACCAAAAGAGCATCATTCAGACGTCTTTGTCCGCTTTTTTATGAGAATACTATAACATTTTCTAATGTTTTCTGTCAATCATTCTGCATGATTTCCTATAACAGCTGTATGCCTTCTCTCAGAACTCCATATTTACCTTCAAAATCCACGTGCCATAGTTTTCATCACGGAATACTACCTCACCCATCGTTTCCAGAAGTGCCTCATTCAGATTTTCTCCATATTTTTCTCTTTCCCTGGCACCGACAAAAATATAGGAAACATCATAATACTCCAGAAGATTTTTCACCTCTTCCGCATCCGCAGAAGTATAAATTGTTTCTACTTCCGCACTTTTCTCATTCAGATCCTCCACATCGTTTCTCCAGAGCCATTCATGCACACGCCATCCTACAATGGTAGGCAGCCCGGTCATTGCGGATACACGGTTAAAGGCAGTATAACTGTCACCATTGGCTTCCAGCACAACCGGTGAACCATCAACATTCTCCTTCAGCCAGTAAATCCCTGCTGCATCCTCCGGAAATTCTGTTTCGATATAAGCCACTGCATTTAACCCCTGATAAACCTCAGGTTTCCATACTTCTCCAAACCATGCCCGCACACTGTTGCCAAAATATCCGCAGGTACAGACAAGAAGAAACAGTCCAATGCCGGACAGCACTTTTATCACTTTCTGTCTGGAAAGAAGCAGCATTCGATAGATTACATAACCCATCGTCATACCAAACAGAAGATAAGCCTGATAAGTCAGCTTGAACATGGTATTGGCACGGGCATATCCATTCTCATAAATGTCCCGCACATAGACAATTTCCGGAATTATCACCAGTCCTATAGCACAAAGCCCCATGATCACTGCAAACAGGTCAGGAATACAAACAGAACGCATCCATGTATAAAGATTCTTTTTTCTTTTTCTGAAAAGCTTTTCCCGAAGCACACAAATCAGAAACAGAATCGTCAGCATTGCCGGAAGTCCCCACAATACCAGAAGCTGGTATGGCAGAGAATGAAATTGCGCCAGTGCAATTCCTTCAACCATGGTCTTGAATTTCAGCGTAAACGGCAGAATAACCAGATAGGAAATTCCCAGAACTTCCACAGCCTGCGCAGCTGTCACTGCCAGAATTGTTTTCCATTTTCCCTCAAACCGTACAATGTTCATAAACAGCACAGCACCGCCGGTTACTACAAAATAAATCACAAAATCCCAGAAATTCGTCCACTGAAACATCCCTAGAAGAAGACTCACCAGAAGAAGGGCCGGAATAAGAAGCTGCTCTTTCCAGAACCGGACACTGCTTATTTCTGAAGATAAGGAATGTCTTCGTGTCTCCTGCATCCACGCATACAGAAGCCCCATCAGCAATAAAACAAAAAAGATATTCACCACATGCGCATGCAAATCTCCGAGCACAAAAGAATAACACGGAAATTCATGAATGGTCTTATCCGGCACATCCGGATCATAACCAATATACCGAGTTGCATCCGGGAACCAGTAACTGCTGATATTTTCTGCCCCGGTCATCTTCTCAATGGCCGGAATGAGTACCCCGTAGATCACATAATGCATGTTTCCGGCAATAGAAACCGCCACACCCGCTGTTATACCGGAAACCGCCGGAATCCATGCTTTTTTTCTGCGCATTCCCCGTCCAAGCCTGTCTGATGTCATCTGATATACCAGAGAAAACGGCAGGACAAACGCAAACGCCGCAACAAAAGTCCTCATAAGGTTATACGTGAGTTCCGGTTTGCTGCCTGAAAGCTTTGTAAGAAATACGGCAAAATACTGCCCGCCATAATAATAATTGATATGTCCCTCTGAATACCACAGATCCACTGCCGGGAGTTCCGTACTGCGCATCATCGCTTCCATGAAGCCATAATCCATAAATTTCTCTGTTCCATATGCCGCAGGATGAAATCCTGCCAGATATGTCCACATAAGAAATATGGCAAAAAACAGGATTTCTTCCCAGAAAACCAGATTCACTCCACCTGTTGGAAAGCATTCTTTCCCTGTTCTGCTCTGATGCCGGAACAGAATCCCGCAGCCAAGAGCACACACGATCACTACTCCCGCACATGTCCATACCGTAAAATCCAGAAGATTCACTGCCACCAGAAACCAGGTAAGGAATCCTGTCACCGCAATGCACAGCACCTTGGAAAACATCCATCCCTTATCTTCAAACCCGGAAAAGAGCATTCCCGTCACAGGCATCGCCAGAAGTCCCAGAACTCCTGCCAGCAGATACCATGTCCAGAATATCCATACATCTCCTTTCAGCAAAAATGCGGAAATTCCCAGCAATGCAATTATCAGAATTATTTTTCCAATCTTTTTTTTCATCTGTTCCTCCTGTTTTTTCCGGTATTTGATACTGTCACTCTCATTTTTCTGATGCCTGATAGATTCGAATCCTTCCGTCATTCGACGTATATACCAGAGGATACGCATCAGCAATGGCATCTTCCCTGCATGTTTTCTCCTCAAAGGTCATCCCCTCCTGAAACAGAATATAATCAATTCCTTCCTGCTCCGTCAGGGACTTCACTTCCTCTGCATAAGGAGTCGTATAAATCAAAACTGCCACCGAAGCCCGGTAATACGTATCATACCCTGCAGACCACGCATAATACGGCCATCCGCAGTACATCATCACACCGGCCATCGTTACCTCGTTCATACTGTATTCCGGTGTCAGAATCAAATCACTGCTGTCCAGATTTTCTTCCAGCCATTCTGTGAGATCACTGTCCATGACAACTCCCACCCGGTGACCCCTGTCATTATCTTTCAGAATCACTACGAAATCATAAATTCCTGTAATTGTCAGACAAACTGCCAGAACCACTGCCGCCGCTTTTCCCGTGATTCCCTTCTTCCATAGACGAAGCAGCACATATGCCCAGAAAATTGTCAGAAATGCATACGCAATCATCACATATTTATGATTCACATTGATATCCGGTGTCAGAGAAATACAAAATGCAAACAAAACAGGAAACAAAAATGCTGTCAGAACTGACCGTTTCATCCTGTCCAGAAAAAGAGCAAGAATCAGAAATCCGACAAAAAAGATTCCGCTCATCTGAATCAGATACCACAGCACACCCGGCAGTGATTTGTCCTCCGCAAGAAATCCCCAGTAAAACGAAAAAGTCATTCCGCCTTCTTTGATAAAAATTTTCGTCTGAATCAAAGAACATATCACAGCCGCAAGAGCAGTAAGCGCATAGTCCAGTTTTCCATCGGAAAACAACCCGAATCCCATAAGGATCAAAAGCCCTCCGATCACAGCTGCTCCATTCCAGAAGGAACTAAGTCCCAGCAGAATCCCCACTGCCAATGCCCGGCCTGCATCCCGAAACATCCAGGCTTCTCTGCTGAATAACCTTTTTTTCATCCAGCACAGCCCTGTTTCCGTATGCCGGTCTCCGGCCTCTACCCAGTCCAGATAGATCCATAATGCCGTACAGACGATGATCAGGCCAAAAGCCAGATGTCTCTGATTCAGATAAACATTAAAATTCCACAGCCCCCAGTCTTCATTGGCCGTATAGCCAATAAAGGAGGTATTTTCTTTAAGTACCTGCCACAAATCTCCTGCCTGCACATGCTCTGCCGCAAACCGGAAAAAAGCAGTCCCGCTTCTGAAAAAAAAGAGCACTACAGCACCTGCACCAGCAGCAGCCATTCCTGTGATCCGGACAGCCAGACCATACAGCATCATCAGAAATCCAAGCAGCGCCAATACACTGATCAGATTATAAGCCAGATCCAGCCTCATACCCAGATATTCCAGATTTCCTGCCAGAAACTGAAACATGAAATGGTATTTTACATCAGAACCTCCATAATGTGGATACTGTGTCGGAAAATTATCTCCTCTGGAAAACGACCGCATCATTGCAGTATGCGGTGCATAATCACCAAAGACACTGAACCCGGAATAAAGCACACCGTCCTTAATATGAAACACATAAAACATTATCCACAAAAGAAAAACGGCCAAAATTGCAAAAAATACGGCTTCCCTTTCATATTCCCCGCTTTCGGTCAGGAATTTCTCTCTTATGTTTCGATTTCTGCAAAATCGCATCAAAAAAACGCCACCGACTCCCGCATATCCTGCTGCCATAACCACAATATTCCCATAAAAAAGCGGTTCTGTTTTCTGAAAGATAACATCTGCCGCCCAGGAAATCCCGTAAACCGCCCAGGTTACTGCAAGCGTTCCTGCCGCAAACGCCGCCGGCCAGAATATCCAGCAAAAATTCTGTCCGGAAACAGCATATGTATTTTCTGTCCCGGAAGTAACGTTTTTTTCATGATTTATGCGAAATAAGAACCTTGCTGCCAGTTCCCGTCCCACAAGCATACATAATAATATATAAACAATACCAAGCATACCGTTCTCCTGCGCTTCCTCATCATCTCTTGTCATCCATCCTGCCTCATTTTGGATGCACAACTGTTTTCTCTATTACTTCCAAGTATAGCAGACTTCAGAATCAGTTCAAGGTCTTTTTCTCCTCCAGATAGGCTTCGACTCCGTCTGCAAGAGCCTTTGCCACTTTATTCTGGTATTCTTCTGTCTGCAGCAATGCAGCTTCATCCGGATTTGTCAGAAATCCGCATTCTGCAATGACCAGTACATCTTCACTCCGTTTCAGAAGATAATACGAAGTATTTGGCTTGGCTTCCCTTTCCCGTTCCACTTCAAGTCCCCTGTTCAGATATTCCTGAAGCGTCTTCGCAAGCTTCTCTCCTTCTGCAGAATGCTGAAAGTAGAACACCTGCGGTCCTTTCACACCGGCATCACCATAGCTGTTCTGATGAATACTGACCGTCAGCACCGGTTCTGCCTCATTGATCAGTGCAATTCTTCTCTGCATATCCTGCGATTTCATATTGTGAGAAGCATCCTCATAAAGTCCTTTATCCTCCTGCCGCGTCATCACCACAGAAAACCCTTTTTCTTCCAGGGCTGATTTTAATTTCAGAGAAATCTCCAGATTAATCTTCTTCTCCTCCAGACCATTCAGACCGATCATTCCCGGATCTGCCCCTCCATGTCCCGGATCCACAACAATCACATTGGAGACCGCATCTTTTTTATTCAGCTGATTCACTACTTCCGCTGCCTGCTTAGACAAAACAAAAAAGCTGATCAGCAAAAGACACGCCATCGCCAGCTCCGCAATATATTTTTTCAATAGAAAACACCCTCCGGCATACTCTGTAAAATATATGTTCCGGAGAGTGTTTTTAGCATCGCAATAACAAGTTATCAGATGGAGTCATTTCGAAAAAAATGTACGAATGCTTTCTAATGAAAACCTTCTTCGCTTATTACTTCTCTTATTCCTACTGCAGATTATCCGTGATTACCGGCCAGATACTGCTGTTCTCAAAACCAAGCTTCCATGCGGCAACACCGGCCAGACCATACTGGGGAACCAGTTTCACTTTGGCCGCAACAGACTCCGCATCCTCCAGCCAGATCTGATAGGTATCACCATCCAACTCATAAGTACCGTAATTCTGTCCCACATCTTTATTCCAATACACCTGGGCCTGATTCGTGTTTACAGCCTCCTGTGCCGCATCCATACCGATTGCCTCACTGGAAAGCAGAGAACCGGAAGTTTTCCACAATCTGGTATAGAATGGGATCCCATTAATCACACGTTCCGCAGGAACCTCCTCAAGAGTATCCTGGATTCCCTTCTCCACCCATGGAAGAGAAGCAACCGAACCTGCTTCCTCAGATCCAACATAATGCTCATCATATCCCATAATGATCACATAATCCACCACTCGTCCCTGTTCTGCACGGTCATAATGACTGGTAAAGTCTTCCGGAACCGGATTATCCACAGAAAGTACAAGTCCATTCTTGTGACACTCAATTGAGATTTCACGGAGAAATTCAAGGAAATGAATTCCCACTTCTTCACTCAGATATTCAAAGTCCACATTAATTCCATCAAGCCCCACTTCCACGGAGGCCTGAATCAGCTGTCGGATCAGATTCTGTCTGGAAGATGTCAATGACAGTACCTGTGTCGTCTGAACATTCTCACTGAAATTGTCCACCAGGCCCCATACCTGCAGTCCTCTCTCATGAGCCTGCGCCACGTAATCGGAGGAAGCAATACTCGTAATATTTCCCGCATTATCCTGAATGGAAAACCAGGTCGGAGAAATAACATTCACTCCTGTCATATTCTGAATGGCATCTGCAAGATACCCATTGGCCTCCATGGAGGTCACCTGATGCCATACCATATTGACCGGTTCATCCATGGACAGATAGGTATACTGCTCTGTCTGGAAATCACGTTCACTGGTCAGTTCTTCCGGCGCTGAGATCTTTTTGTTCTCAATATAGCCGATATAACCATCCTGTGTGGCAACCTGACTCCATTCTTCCATCCCTTCCATATAAATCAGTTTCTCTCCAACTTTCACTTCTCTCAGAATTTCCGCCTTAATACCACCGAGGTAACGGACACTGGTATTTTTCAGAACCGTTACCGTAGGAACAGCGCTGAAATCATACTGTATGGCCACCCGTGCCGGATTCTGTGATACATATGTATCGATGTCTGTATATTGTCTGATAAACGACAGGCTCAGATAAACAGTTCCGTCCTTCAGCCAGACCTGCCCTCCTGCTTCCTGTGATGCCGGGAAGGACAAAAGCTCTGACGGCGTAGCATAGAGAATCGCGCTGTTCTCGGAATCCCAGTAATATCTCTGATTCAGATAAGTATTGACCACTTCCAGCGGAAGATACGCCTCTTCTCCGGAAACAAGGCCTCTCTGCTCCAGGACTTCTGTCCCCAGAATCAGAGCAACTTCTCCGTCTGCAACCTGTCCGTAATATTCATTCAGATTCATATGCGCCTTCGTAGGCGTATATTTCATGATCACATGTACACCCAGACCGATCAGCCCTGTAATCAGGATCAACAGGCAGATAATCAGGGTCGGCATGTATTTCTTTCTCATAATTTTCTTCCTTTCATCCATGTTCATTTGCGGATTATCCGTTTTATTATAACATATCCGAAAAAGATTGCATTACATATTTCGACTATTTTACAGTTTTTTCACATTTTATATTTCTATTTCATTTATCGGTTTCTGCATTTCCTGTTTCTGATTTCACGTTTCTTTGTTTCATGTTTCCTTATATTTCATTGTTTTCAGAATAAGAAGATTCTCCCTCCAGGCTCTGTATGAGGGGAATCTGCCTGTATCCGGAAGAATCCTCTTATTCTTTTTGTGTCATACATCTCTCTTCAAAAGACACCGGCGGACTTATCACTTCCGCCGTCTCAATCATACATCCTCTACAAATTCAAAATTGACCTGCGCAATTCTTCCATTTTCATCTTCTGTATAATCGCGCATATAGCCTCCAGTCTCCGCAACGTTACAGGCGTTCGCGATTGCCCACGGACTGCTTGGTCGGCCATTCAGAAAAAGTGCAATATTCTGTTTCTCATAACCTTCCAGTTCCTCCATAAGAGGCGGCGCAAAATTGTCTTTCTTATTGTTTCGTGATATATTATCCGTATTCTGCCCTCCTTTCTCTAATGAATTTTCGGATACTGTTCCAAAAATGTTACTGTTCACCTGATTCTCCGTCACATACTTCACAGAATATTTCCAGTGAACAATCCTCAAAATTCTGTCTGCGCGGAACAAACGCCATTGATTTTAGAAAACACACCATAGGTTCTGAGAAAAGACTGCTCTGATACGTACCGAATTTAATCCTGGGAAATTGCCGGCTGCCGCAGCAGGAACGCTGCAAGAATGATTGGCAATGACATGTATATAAAAGATCATATGAGGATGTATTATGTAAGTTATATGGGGATACAGTATGTAAGTTGATATCTGGTGTTACGCTCTTCCGTCCGGACCAGAGTATCTTTTCCTGCTTTTCATTATACTGCTTTTCCGGCGAGATGCAATAACTTTCGTCAATTTGTGAAAAATTTTCGATTCTGTTTCCAAATATTTTATAAATAGGCAAATTGAATTTCTTTACATTCTCTATATTTGTGGTATATAATAAGTAAAAGCTATGACTAATTTTAATCTGGCATTTCGGTTCCTAAAGCAATTTTCAAACACGCTCTAACGTGAATGTCCGTTGTCCAGGACTTTTATATGAAATAAATAACGATACCGATATACCAGGAATAGGATGTGATTAAATGAAAATAGAAAAGATAAATGAAAACCAGATTCGCTGTACCCTTACCAGGGAGGATCTCGAAACGCATCAGATCCGCATCAGCGAACTTGCTTACGGCACAGACAAAGCCAAGAAGCTATTCCGTGATATGATGCAGCAGGCTCAGATACAGTTTGGCTTTGAGGCGGACAATATTCCTCTTATGATCGAGGCGATTCCGATCAATGCAGACAGCATCGTTCTGATCATCACCAAAGTCGAAGATCCGGAAGAGCTGGATACCCGTTTTTCCAAATTTGCTCCGTTTAAAGACAACGCTCAGACGGAAAATATCCAGTTTGACGGTGCTGACAATATCATCGACATTTTCCAGAAGCTCTGTGAATCCAAATTGAAGAATCTTTCCAAAAAGGCAGCTTCTGATTCTGATACCGAAAAAAAAGAATCACAGACACAACCCTTTTCTGAAGAAGTGCCGGTCAATCTGACAAGGCTGTTCAGTTTCCGGTATCTGGACGATGTGATTTCTGCCGCTCATGGACTGAACGGATTTTTCGACGGCGAAAACATTCTTTACAAAGACAATGCCGGAGGTCACTATCAGCTGGTGATCCGCCAGTCTTCCTGCACACCGGAAGAATTTAACAAGGTATGCAATATTCTTTCTGAATATGGCAGCGGCAAAGCGTTCTCCGCATCCGGAGAAGCCTACTTAAGAGAACACGGTGAGCTCATCACAGCAGATGCTCTGCAGAATCTCATTCAGCTTTAATTTCACATAAAAACAGTAAACAAAAGGCTGGTAAGGAACCTGTTCCATACGGAATGTTTCCATTACCAGCCTTTTCTTCACAACTGATTATTCTCCAAGAAAATCGTTAATCTGCTGAACCAGAATATCTGCATCCAGACCGTGAACCATTGCAGCTTCTTCCAGAGATTCCATCTGTGCAGACGGGCATCCGATGCAGTGCATACCTGCTCTCATAAGAATTGCTACGATATTCGGATCTAATTTGATTAACTGGCCAATCAGCATATTTTTGTTAACTTTTGCCATTTTTTATTTCCTCCTTATGCATTCTTTTCACATTATAATACGAAACTGTGTCAGAATCAACGGGCAGATTCTAAAAATATGTTTATAATTTTATACTTGTAATCCTCGGTGAGATATATTAGAATGTTGATAGAACCTGAGTAAGGTACTAAAGAGTTCTAATATAAAAGGAGGATATTACAATGGCATATGTTATTACAGACGAATGTGTAAGCTGTGGAACTTGCGAAGGCGAGTGCCCATCTGAGGCTATTTCTCAGGGTGATGATCATTACGTAATCGACGCTGATGCATGTGTAGAGTGCGGAACCTGCGCAGAAGCATGTCCTACAGGCGCTATCGTAGAAGGCTGATTCACATTTACATGAAGAATCGAAGCGGGCCGCGGTATTTACCGTCGGCCCGTTTTTGATTTTATTATTCCTTGTTTTATGATCTTTTGATATTGTATTTTATCC
The DNA here is from genome assembly GCA_945864225.1 of uncultured Blautia sp. Lineage (GTDB taxonomy): Bacteria > Bacillota > Clostridia > Lachnospirales > Lachnospiraceae > Blautia_A. The sequence continues at coordinate 34,165 of CAMBAL010000025.1, forward strand.
CTTTTTTATGTACTTTCATCCCCTGATTCTGCAAGAGCGTGTTTGAAAATTGCCTTCCGACAGATGTGCGTCTCAATTTTTTCCTCTTCTCCGGCCTTTTTTATCCGCTGCTGCAGCGGCAGCCTCTCTCCTCGCCATCTGCTGCTGCCGGATCGCCAGATCCAGTGAACGATATCTTTCTTCATCTTCATTCTTCGCCTGCATTTCCTGCGTAATCAGCCGCTCCAGTATTGACTGAAATTCCAGTATTTTTTCATTCTCCACCCACACAAAAGGAACAGCACCTGCATCTGTAACAGAATCTTCTATATCCGATACAACGTCTTTATCCGATACAACGTCTTTATCCGATACAACGTCTTT
>CAMBAL010000026.1 GCA_945864225.1 uncultured Blautia sp.
TCTAGTACGGTCTCGTGGGCTCGGAGATGTGTATAAGAGACAGATATAATGTCATGTCCCCTGAGGAACTGACACTTTTTACAAATCGCATGGAGCGTCTTTTATCTGAGAGGGGCATTCAAATGGATCATCCCCGGATGAAAGAAGAACTGGCTCAGGCAGGCTGCCTGGTAAATGGTGACAACATTCGTTTCCCAAAAGAATTGATTGAGAAAGCTATTTCTACCGTCCCCCGGGAATTCACACTTTACGCACCGGACGAAGCATACGATTTACAATTTCCTCATCCGGAAGGGAAGTTCTACACCAGAACCTGCACCGGGGCACCCAATTATCTGCCTGTAGAAGGCCCCAAACATTATATTACGTTAAATGATACAACAGAATGGTTTCATCTGGTCAACGAAATGGAGAATGTAAGCTATGTGGCACTCCCTTCCTCCTGTGACGAAAGTGTTCCCGGAGAAGCAATTGATGTGTTCACACTGGAAAAAGCTTTGCAGATTTCCAAAAAACATATCTGGATCCAGCCTTACGAAGCCAAAAACACAAAGTATCTGATCGATATGTGCGCTGCTGCTGTTGGTGGACCGGACAAGCTCCGCCAGCGTCCCATCTGCAGCTTCATCTCCTGCAGTGTACCCGTTTCGAAATTCAAATATATGGATGCAGAAATATTATATGAATGTGCAAAAGCAGGGATTCCTGTACAGCCCTGTGCCCTGCCCACCGCCGGTGCCAACACACCGGTGACTGCCCAGGGAACTGCTCTGGCGGCCTGTACCGATGTACTGGCTCAGATCGTCATGCTGCAGCTTCTGCGCCCGGGACTTCCTGTGATCGCCACACCATTGCTGTTTTCTATGGATATGCAGACCACATATACCCTGCAGTCCAATACAGAGATCACCTTCGCTCGCCTGATCTGTATGCAGGCCTTCGAACAGGGCTATGGAATCCCCGGCCATTCCTACGGAACCGGAACTGACAGTATGACTCTGGATGGACAGAATATGATCGAGCGCACTTCCCTTACCCACATGATGGCCATGTCGGATGCCAGTGTTCTGGGAGGAGCCGGTCAGATGGAAACTGCCAAAACCATCAATCCGCTGGCACTGATCATCGACAATGAGATTTTTGGCATTGCTCAGCGTCTCCGTTCCGGTCTTGCCGTTAATGATGAAACTCTGGATTTCGAAGAACTTCTGGAAGGTGACGATGAAGATGGATACATGATGAGCGACCATACCCTGGATCATTTCCGGGATGCTCACCGGCCAAAGCTGTTTTACAAGGGATTTTTAAGAGGAGTCAACGATGAGGAAAAAACGATTCTGGACCGTGCCCGTGAGACTTATGATGCCATTATGGAAAAACCCATCCCTCATATGATGGATGATGAAACCGAAAAAAAAGTCCACGAAATCGTACTTCAGGCTGCTGCAGATCTTTCAGGAAAATAGAGAAAGGGGCTTTCATGAAATTAACAAAAACCGAAAAGATATGGCTTGCCGTAGTGATTATTTTCTATACATGCTATAATCTGCCCTTTGTACCAGCCTATTATCATCCAAAGGCAACCCTCATCCATGCAGCGATGACACTGGTTCCTCTCTGGATTGCTATTTACGTTGGACTGATAAAGGTTTGCAGAATATATAAGCTCCGGGAGCCGAAAGAAGAACAGAAACAGGAGGATGAAGCATGTTAACAACCAGGACTGTATGGATCACTTTCATCGTTTATCTGGCTTTCCTCCTGTCTGTAGCTATCATAGAAAATGCACGTTTCAGGCAGAAAAATGCCCGGGGGTTTGCCACTGCAGGAGGCAGCATAAAATGGCCCATTCTGGTGATGACCTATATTGCTTCCCTTATGAGCACCTGGGTGTTTTTCGCCGGCCCCGGAGCTTATTACAGAGGAGGCATCGGTTACTGGGCCTCGGAGCTGAGCTATATTTGCCTTTTCCCGTTAATCATGCATTTTGTCATGAACAAAGTATGGGTAATAAACAGTACACGAAAATACACAACCCCTGCCGACTTTTATTACGATCGTTTTAAAAGCCCTCTGCTGCGTGTCATCCTGGCACTGATTTTTCTTTCCGCATCCTTTCCCTACGTAGCCAGCGTGCTAATCTCCATCTCCAAAGCGGCAGAAATCGCCACCGGAGGTGCGATTGCCTATCAGCAGGTGGTAATCATCGTCGGCGTCGTCATTATTGCATATGTCATGATCGGGGGACTGAAATCTATTGCCCTGACAGACACAATTCAGGGCCTTGCGTATATCTCCATTTTATGGATCATCGTGTTTGCCTGCCTGTTTACTGCATTTGGAGGCTCCCTTGGAAATGCCCTGTATGCCATCTGGAAAAACACGAACGAGTGGTTTTCTTATCCCGGACCTGACGAGTGGGTTCCCTACAGTGCCCGCTTCGGATATCCATTTAGCTGTGCCATCGGATGGACGGTAATGCTTCCCCATGTATTTGTCCGTTCCGGTTATTCCGGTTCAGATCTGAATACCCAGCGGAAACTGATGTTTCTGACCCCTATCCTTCAGGCATTTGTATGGACAGGAACTATGCTGATCGGTCTGGTCAGCATTGCCCTGCTGCCGGGACTTGGCACCTCGGATACAGAATACATCATTCCCTACCTGATTCAGAATGTCATCCGGTATATCCATCCCACCCTGGCCGTTGTCCTTATGATCGGCTTTTTTATCGGCTCTGTGGCGGTGGGAATCTCCACGGCAGATTCCTTCCTTCTGGTGACCGGTTCCATCATTTCCGAAGATCTGCTGCGGCATACGTTTGGGCTGAAACTGAGCGAAAAAAAGCAGCTGCTCTCTGTACGAATCGTTATCCTCATTGTGGGACTGGTTAGCATCCTGTTTGCGCTCCACCCGCCTGAACTGATTTTTACTCTGATTATGTTTGCCATAGCCATCGTAATGCCCCTGTTTCCAATCCTTGTGTTAGGCATTTACTGGAAGCGTGCAACCCGGCAGGCAGCTGTAATATCTGCCATTGCGGGAACTGTCCTGGTACTTCTGACTTATTTTGTCTGGAATCTTGGCGGAAACTGGTATGGTGCTTTCGGCTTTGCAGGTTCCCTGATCTGTATGATTGTTGTAAGTCTCCTGACCCACCAGGATCCGGAAGATTCCCGTGAATTTTATGAAGCCTTATCCAGAGGAGAAGAATCCTGTTATGATATGATACAAGGGTCAAAAGGTCATGTATTTCATGCTTGCATGAAAAAACATGACTTTGGGGCCCGCAAAAACATGAGAAAGTAGCCCGAATAGGGCGGATTTCGAATGTTTTTAGGGCGCTGAACGTACGGTGGACGTTTGTTTAACGCCGACCGGAGCGAAGCGCAGATTTTCGGGAGCACAAAGTGCGGAGAAATCCGTGTATCAGAGGGGGTAAAATACCTTTTGAACCCATCATCATGATATTCAGGCATGTAAATAAACACATATACTGCCGGACAGGTGAATTGCCACCGTTCCGGCAGTATTTTTATGTAACCGGATTGTCTTTCAAACAGACTATTGCATTAACAATTCCGGAAATACAATCACAGGATTGACACTGTTTTAATTATCCATTATCATGAAAAAAGACAGATTATGAGGCTATACTACAAAAAACTGGAGGAAAACAAACATGGGAATGAACTCATATCAATTAGAAACACATCCTGTCTGCAGACCGGAATCCGCAGTGCAGGGAGAACATTACCGCATTACTGTTCTGACACCATCCCTGTTTCGTCTGGAATACAGCAGCAGCGGTGTTTTTGAGGACCGGCCTACACAGGCTGTCCTGAACCGTGATTTTTCTGTACCTGCCTTTCACGTTAAGGAGACACGGGAAGAGCTTTCCATTTATACAGAGTTTCTTGAGCTTCATTACAACAGGCAGCCTTTTGATGCAAACGGTCTGTCTATCCGTGTCAAAGGAGGAACCGGATGGGAATGGAGCTGGAATTACGGGAAATCACCGCGAAATCTGAATGGAACTGCCCGTACACTTGACGAAACAAATGGAGAAATTCCGCTTGAGCCGGGGCTGATGTCAAGAGACGGTTATTCTCTTATTGATGACAGCCATTCCATGGTTCTTACCGATGACGGCTGGGTAACACCCTGCAGGAAGAGCGATATCGACCTGTATTTTTTTGGTTATGGACACCGGTACCTGGAGTGTCTGAAAGATTTTTATTATCTGTGCGGGAAGACTCCTCTTCTGCCGCGATATGTATTCGGCAACTGGTGGAGCAGATATCACCGCTACACAGAAGCAGAATATAAAGAATTGATAGAACGGTTTGAAACAGAACAGATCCCGTTTTCCATTGCTGTTGTAGATATGGACTGGCATCTTGTGGATGATGTGGATCCAAAATACGGCGGCGGCTGGACCGGCTATACATGGAATAAAAATTTCTTTCCTGACCCGAAAGCTTTTATGGCATGGCTCCATGAGCATGGTCTGAAAATCACACTCAACGTCCATCCTGCTGATGGTGTCCGGGCGTTTGAGGAACCCTATGAAAGAGTTGCAAAAGCCATGGGTATGGATCCTTCCGAAGAACTTCCGGTACAATTCGACCCATCTGACCCCAAATTTATGGAGGTTTATCTGAAAGAACTGCATCATCCTCTGGAAGAAGAAGGAGTGGATTTCTGGTGGATTGACTGGCAGCAGGGCACTGTAACAAAGATTCCGGGACTTGATCCCCTGTGGATGCTGAATCATTATCATTATCTGGACAGTGCATGGAAAGGGACACGTCCGCTTACCTTTTCCCGTTATGCCGGTGTCGGAAGTCACCGGTATCCTGTGGGATTTTCCGGTGATACGGTTATCAGCTGGGAAAGCCTGCAGTTCCAGCCATATTTTACAAGCACTGCCAGCAACATCGGTTATGGCTGGTGGAGTCATGATATCGGCGGACATATGCGAGGAGTACGGGATGAGGAACTGATGGCACGCTGGACACAGCTTGGAGTATTCTCACCGATCAATCGGCTTCACAGCACGGACAACCCTTTTAATGGAAAAGAGCCGTGGAATTTTGACAGAATTACAGAACATGTAATGAAAAAATATCTTCGTCTGCGCCACTCCATGGTCCCATACCTGTATACGATGAACCGACGGGCAAGCCATGACGACATCCCGCTGATACTGCCAATGTACTATCTGGAACCGGAACAGCCGGAAACATATGAGATAAAAAATGAATATTATTTCGGTTCTGAACTGCTTGTTTCTCCGATTACCAGACCTCAGGATCCGACTGCGCGGGCAGGAAGTGCAGATACCTGGCTTCCGGAAGGCTTATGGGCTGATTTCTTCTCCGGTCTGGTTTACCGCGGCGGAAGAATGATGGAGCTGTGGCGTGACCTGGAAAACATGCCTGTTCTGATGAAAGCAGGAGCAATCATTCCGTTGAAAGATCTGTCTGTCTATGATAACAGTACAGATATTCCTTCTCAGATGGAAATACGGATTTTCCCTGCCGCAGATGGAAAGTTTACATTATGGGAAGATGAAGGGGATACCCCTGCAGATGCAGATGAAAACTGGGCATGGACAGAGCTGACAATGAACTGCACTGCCACAGAGTCCTCTTCTGGCAGAAGCAGTACATACTTCCGGGTTTGCCCGGCCTGCGGAAATCTTTCTGTCCTCCCTCAGAAACGCAGCTGGAAACTGGTATTTACCGGTGTGTCAGATGTACCTGTAAAAGTGACTGTAAACGGAACAGAATCAGAAGTTCCTGTCTCTTTCCGCAGAGAAACAGCAAGTCTCATAGTAAAATTGCCGGAAACAGCTGTCTCAGAAGAAATCTGTGTGTATTTTCCGGAAGGTATCACCCTCTCAGACGGAAACCGTACAGAGCGCTGTTTTGAGCTGTTGAAAAAAGCACAGATCGAATATGATAAGAAGCTGCAGATTATCACAACAATAAAAAAACAGGGCAGAGATGCAGTGGCAACTCTTGCAGCTATGCACCTGAATCCGGCTGTGTTTGGAGAACTGTGCGAGATACTGATGGCTTAGTGGCAGAACACCTCAAACACTTCACGTCTGCATACAAAATTTTAAAAATATTGGATAGATTTCCATGGTTCAGGATGTCTGCATGACATTTCCATCTGAGCAAATGAGCCGGGCTGCCCGCCCGGCTCATATCTTTGTAATTTCTCACATGATCTTTCCGTCATATCTCTTCATCTTTTCATTCGTCAAATGATCTTTCCGTCAAGTCTCTTCAGCTTCGCACTTTCTCACAACATTGCCGTTTAATCATATCCCGCTAATCGGACTTTACTTTATTCCACAGTTCGTTGTAAACCGCATCTGCTTCCGGTCCAAGATAACGGAATGTTTCCAGTTCCGGTAATTTGGAAAGATCCGGGAACGCAACCTCACTGTTGCGGATTGTTTCATCTTCGATCATTTCCTGTGCTGCCACATTCGGAGTAGAATAAGTAATATACTCAAAATTCATCAGGGCAATATCCGGTCTGCAGAGGAAGTTCAGGAATTTCTCCGCATTTTCCTTATGCTCCGCATTCTTTGGAATAACCCAGGAATCGATCCAGATATTACTTCCCTCTTTCGGGATCACATATTCCAGATCCGGATTCTCCCACTGTGTGTAAATGGCTTCTCCGGAATAGATCACGCCGAGAGCCGCCTCATTGCCGATCATCTTATCCCTGACCTGATCAATGACATACGCCTGTACCAGCGGTTTCTGTTCGATCAGAAGCTCTTCTGCAGCGGTAAGTTCATCAAGGTCTGTGGAATTCAGCGAATATCCCAGATATCTCAGAGCCACCGCAAACGCATCTCTCACAGAATCCTGCATCAGGATATTATCTTTATACTTTTCATCCCAGAGAATACTCCAGCTGTCAACCGGCTCATCCACCATAGTTTTGTTATAAAGAATACCTACCGTTCCCCAGCAATATGGAATGGAGTATTTGTTTTCCGGATCAAACTGACGGGACTGTTCCATATAGCCCTCACCGATGTATTTTGCATTCGGAACATTGTCAAAATCAATTTCCGCAAGCAGATCATTCTCAATCATCCTCTGGATCATATAGTCGCTCGGGCATACCAGATCATACGCGATCGCGCCGGAGCTTACTTTCGGATACATGATTTCATTTGTCTCGAACTCTTCATAAATCACATCGATTCCCGTCTCCTCTTCAAAAATTGTCAGAACCTCAGGATCAATATATTCTCCCCAGTTATAAACGATTACTTTTTCATCATTCATCGTCTGGCTCAAAGCAGCGTAATAAACACCGCCGGCTACCACAACGAGACCAATTACAGCCGGAATCACACGGCGTACAACCATCATCCGGACTTTAGAAGGACGTTTCTTCGCTTTTCTTGCTTTTTTGCCGCCCTCTTCCTGAGAATCCGGTGAATAGTTTACAAGAATCAAAAGCACCAGAACCGTCGTAAACAAAATCGTGGACAGCGCGTACATTTCCGGCTTGATTCCTTTACGTACTTCCGTATAAATTTTTGTTGACAGAGTATCGATTCCCGGTCCTTTGGTAAAATGGGTAATTACAAAATCATCCAGCGACATGGTGAATGCCAGCATAAATCCGGAAAGCACACCAGGCATGATATCCGGAAAAACGACTTTAAAAAATGCCTGCAGCGGAGAAGCGCCCAGATCCATGGCCGCCTCATACGTATGTTTGCTGGTCTGACGCAATTTCGGCGAAACACTCAGTATGACATAAGGGATGTTAAAGGTGATATGTGCGATCAGAATCGTCCCAAATCCCAGAGTCACATGAATGGCGATAAACAGCAGCATCAGGGAAATGCCCATCACGATTTCCGCATTCATCATAGGAATATTGGTCAGCCCCATGTAAAGCGTACGCCATCTGTTTTTCATTCCCTGAATCGCGATCGACGCTGCTGTTCCAATCACTGTCGCAATTCCCGCAGACAGCAGCGCAATGATCAGTGTCGTATACAGTGCACTCATAATCTGCTCATTCTGAAACAGTTCACTGTACCATTTCAGGGTAAATCCGCCCCATTTCGCCCTTGTCTTGGAGTTATTAAAAGACAATACGATCAGTGTCACGATCGGTGCATAGAGCAGGAAAAAAATAAGTCCCAGATAAATTTTCTGCAATACTTTCCGCATCATAGCATCGAGCCCTCCTCTCCCTTATCATACTTGGCAACCAGTGCCATACTGGCGATAATAAATACCATCAGTACCAGAGAAAGGCCGCTGCCCACATGCCAGTTACTGTTCTGTTTAAAGGACTGTTCGATCACATTTCCGATCAGGAGGATCTTGCCTCCGCCCAGGAGATCCGAAATCACGAACGTCGTCAGAGCCGGCACAAACACCATGGTAATCCCGCTGATCACTCCCGGCACACTCAGCGGGAGTGTGATTTTCAAAAAGGTCTGTACCGGATTGGCTCCCAGATCACGTGCCGCATTCACCACATCTTTGTCAATCTTGATCAGCACATTATAAATGGGAAGTACCATAAAGGGCAAAAAATTGTACACCATACCCAGAACAATCGCATACGGGGTATTGATAATTTCCAGGGACGGAAGGTGCAGGAAATTCAACACACTGTTGATCACTCCTGTCTTTTCCAGAAGTGTCTGCCACGCCATTGTCCGCAGAAGAAAGTTCATCCACATGGGAAGGATAAAAATCAGTACAATAAAACTTGACTGATTCATGTTTTTGGAACTCAGAATCATCGCCAGCGGATAAGCCAGAAGCAGGCAGACCACCGTGCTCACAAAGGAAAGAAGGAGGGAAATCCCCAGAGCCTTCAGGTTTTCCGGTGTCGTGATCTCTGCAAGGTTCACAAGGGTAAAACCTCCTTCATCACTGGTAAATGCATAGTATACAATCACCAGAAGGGGAATCACAACAAAGGAGACAGACCAGAACAGGTACGGACCTGCCAGGTAACGCTTATTCTTCAATATTGACCGCCTCCTCATCTTCTGATTCCGGCTTATTCATAATCTGAATATCAAACGGATCTACATGTATGCTGACTTCTGTTCCTACAGGGAACATATCTGTACTGTGCACCAGCCACTCATAATTGTTGGCCATGACTTCCATTTCATAATGTACCCCTTTAAAAATCAGGTGAGTGACAACACCGTCAATGCTTCCTTCTCCGGGCTTCAGAAGATCAATATCTTCCGGCCGGATCACCACGTCTACCGGCTTGTTTCTTCCAAATCCCTCATCCACACAGGGGAAAGGAATTCCCAGGATCTTCACCAGCCTGTCTTCCAGCATCAGTCCCGGAAGGATGTTGCTCTCTCCGATAAAGTCCGCAACAAAGGCATTTTCCGGTTCATTATAGATCTTTTCGGGTGTTCCGATCTGCTGGATATATCCCTGGTTCATTACCACAATGGTATCCGACATGGTTAAAGCTTCTTCCTGGTCATGTGTAACATAAATAAAGGTAATTCCCAGCTCGTTCTTCAGACGGATCAGTTCATACTGCATATCCTGACGCATTTTCAGGTCAAGGGCTCCCAGAGGCTCATCCAGAAGGAGCACCTTCGGTTCATTAACAATCGCCCGCGCAATGGCGATTCTCTGCTGCTGTCCGCCGCTGAGCGACTCCGGCATACGATTCTCAAAACCGTCAAGATTTACCAGCTTAAGTGCATATTTAATTTTGTCATGAATGTACTGCTTGCTCTTGTTTTTAATCTTCAGTCCAAATGCTATATTTTCAGCGATGGTCATGTGGGTAAAAAGAGCGTATTTCTGAAAAACAGTGTTCAACTGGCGCTTATTAGGCGGAAGATTGGTGATATCTTTCCCTTCAAAGATCACGTGTCCGGAATCCGGATTCTCAAAACCTCCCAGGATGCGCAGTGTAGTGGTTTTGCCGCAGCCGCTCGGGCCCAGCAAAGTCAGGAACTCGTTCTCGCGAATATAAAGATTCAGGTCATCGAGAACGGTCTGTGTTCCGTAGGACTTGGTAATGTTGACGAAATCAATCAACTTATTACTCATCGTTCATTCCTCCAGTCGTATTTAATTTTTTTCAGAAATAGCCAATCTCAGACCGCATGATAGACCCTTGGTTTACTTCTGCTCGATAAAAGCTGAAACTGTTGTTTTTCTTTGGTCCTCAAAAAAGTGCTATACGACATAGTATATAATTTTTACACAGAAAAGTCCATATAATTCCATAAAATTTCAACGGAAATACCATAGTTACTGTTCACCTGCTATTACACCCGAAAAAACAGAAAAAGCCCTGTATGCCATGCAGGAACTATCATGTCAAACACATGTTATTTCCAGCCTGTCATACAGAGCTCTTCCATCTGACCTTTCAGCCTTTTATACCTTTTCCTGTTTTATTCGTATCTGTTCAATACCTTCACACTATTTCCCGGCAGTATTTCACAATTGCAGTACGACTTAAACTTTCCGTCCCGGAATCCTCTGTCATTTTCTTCGTAAGACTCACGGCTCATTTCATAAGACAACAGCATCATCGCCAGTCTTGCCCTTTCTGCATGTTCAATTTTTACAGTAGTCAGCCGTACATTATTCTCAAAACGACTGGTTGGAGGAAGCTCATCCACTCCTATCAATGAAATGTCTCCCGGAATAGAAATCCCCTTATCCTGCAATGCATGAATCACTCCTACGGAAACCTGATAATTTTCCATAATAAATGCATCCGGCAGTTTATAACTTCCATCCCGTTGTCTGACACTGTCAAGGTATCTGCTCATGTTTTCATGAACTTTGTCAATCGTCTCCCCGATTTTGATAACCGAATCCGAATGAAGCTCTAATCTGTTCTTGTGAAGGCCTGCACGAAATCCTGCCCTGCGCTGCATAAAATTGTAAATGTCAATTTTATTCGCAAGATATTTGATATCCGTACATCCACGAACAGCCAAATAATCAACAGCCTCTCTCACTGCTGCCACATTATCAATAGACACGCAATGATATTCCTTGGTCAGATCATTGTCGTAAACAATCATCGGCTTTTTAATTCTGCGGAAAGGTTCGAACTGCTCCTGTCTCATCTCTGTCGCAAACAGCACCACTCCGGCCACATCCGCGCCATTTGCCTCTTCTATTGCTCTCTCAATATCTGAAGAGTTGTCTTCCACAAACGTAATGCCCAGCGTACATCCGATTCTTTTGCTCTCAGCATCATAGACTCTGAAAGCCAGCGTCCAAAGATCCATTTCATAATTCAGCACAACATTCAGCTTATTGTTCACAATAATGATTTTAATCATCTTGGGGGATTCCTGTGGTCTCTGCTGTTCCTGTTTCTGTCCGTTCATTTCTTCCGCGCAGAGCAGCACTTTTTCCCTGGTCTTTTCGCTGACTCCGGGCTTATTATTCAAAGCCAGCGACACCGTTGCTTTTGATATATTTAATTTCTTTGCAATATCCACTGACTTTACTTTCACTTTTTGTTTCCTCCACTTCTCCTGAACACATATGAACGTTTAATAATTTGATGATGGGGTCAAAGGGTATTTTGACCCTTGTATCATATTATATAAACAGTTTAAACTTTTCCCTAAACTCTGTCAATGTACACAGGTCAAAATCAGCTATTTTTTAAGAAAAGAAACTGCCGCGCCTCTCAAAGCACAGCAGTTCCCTACTCTTTATTCTACACCGCGGATTCTGACTGCCATATATTCTCTTCCCGGCAATTCCACTCTGATTTTTCCTTTAAACGTTCCTTTGTTCTCCACGGTCATGTTCCATGTATCAATTACTTCCACTTCATATTCTGTCGTATCATCAAAATAATATTCGCGGAAAGACGGACGCATGAAACTGTAATAGAACATATAGTATTTGTGTGCTCCAAGACTGTCATCTACAGTCGCTGCTACTTCATCCCACTGTCCCTGCATCGGGCGAAGACCGGGTGCAGGAGTTTCATCCATAAACTTCTTCAGGAATTTGATACGGGCAGGACTTTCTCCATGAAGTTCTCCGCCGTGAGACCACCAGAGAATATCATTCTCATTCATGTAGGTTTCCCCGTGTCCCGGATATCCGCCGCGGCAGAATGCTTCCCAGAATCTTCTGGTCATTTCCTGACCGCTGATATTTCCCCAGCCGTGCTGAATATTGCCTTCATATGCGATCTCATCCAGAACAACCGGTTTTTTATACCGTTCTCTCCATTCATTTACCAGCTCTGCGGATTTATAAAGATCCTGTCTCTGAATACTGCAGTGAGTGATCCACGGTCTTGTGTGATCATAGAACGGTCTGCAGTTATGAATGGAACGAAGATGATTATAAACATCCTTTTCACAGATGATCTGTGCATAACGTTCCCAGTCTTCTGTCGTCTTCTTCGGGAACAGATCATATTCGTTGGCAAGAGCCCACCATACATTCCGGTATGCACTTACTCTGGCGATCAGATATTTCCAGTACAGATCATCACATTCTGCGCTCATTTCACTGAATCCCCAGCGGTCATACGGATGCATTACGATTAAATCTGCCTGAATTTCCAGATCCATCAGTTTCCGGATACAGTCATCAATATGCTGGAAATGTTTTACGTTGAAACGCTTGTAATCAAAATGATTACCTTCCGGACATCCCACATACTCCTGGAAGTTTTCCTTGGTCAGAACAGAACTGTCCATCGGTGTTCCTTCATACGGATAGCTGATGGGCTCACCAAGGTTGTAGTCATAGTGTTTCGGGAAAATACAGAAGCGGATTTTATTGAATGCACTGTCCGCCAGTGTTTCCAGCGTCTTCTTCTGCAGTTCTTCTGACTGAAGTTCCCATACATAGCAGGTGGTACCAATAGAATAATACGGTTTACCGTCTTCATATGCCATATGATAGGTATGAGAAACTCTGACAGGTCCATGATTCTTTTCGGATGGTTTCCCTGCTGCAAAGCTTCCCTCAAATACCTCATCAGAAAAGCTTCCTTTTACAGAAAACGTATATGCTCCCTCGAAAGACGGCATAAAACGAACCTTGTAGATTCCGTCTCCGTCATAAAATCCGTCAACAGTTTTCGTTTCTTCTTTTCCGCAGAAAGTTCCGGAGATCGTGTAATCTGTGAATGGATTTCCGTCGGATTTTCCGGGCATCTCCACTTCAAATACGCCCCATTTTTCAACTTTATCATTGTATTTGCATGTACTCATAGCAAGTTCCTCGTCTTTCATCATGATTTAACTGCACCAGCCATACCTTCTACGAAGTATCTCTGGAACATCAGATAAACAACCATAACCGGAATGACAGATACCAGCACACCGGCGCAAAGGTATCCGTAATCGGTACCATGCTCACCTACGAATGTCATAATTCCGACCGGTACGGTCTTTTTTGCATTGTCGTTGATAATAACGCTGGCAAGAAGGTATTCATTCCATGTGGAAAGGAAGTCTGTAATAAACAGTGTTGCAATCGCCGGTTTTGAAACCGGAAGAATAATTCTGTAAAACGTCTGCCATTTATTGCATCCGTCAATATACGCAGCTTCATCAATATCATACGGGATTCCTTTCATAAATCCTCTCATAACAAGGATACAATAGGACAATCCAAATCCGATATATACGTAAAACAGACCAAAATATGTATTCAAAAGACCAAGTTTGCTGTAGATCATATTGATCGGAACTAATGCCGTCTGCATCGGAAGCATCATACCGATCAGGAAAAATACGAAAATTCCTGTACTGTGTTTGATTTTCAATCTTGTCATGGAAAATGCGGCCAGTGATCCAACAAAAATTCCAAGAGGAACCTTCAGAAAAGATACGATCAGGTCATTCTTCATGTATGTGATCAGACGTCCCTTGATTATGGCATTAGTAAAGTTATCCCAGGCAATTTCTGCCGGAAGCTGGAACAGACTCAGTCCGCTCATGAAATCTTTTTTATGCTTCAGAGAAGTAGCGATCAGCGTAAAGATCGGAACAATCCAGATCAGTGCAAGGACGATCAGAAGCACATATAACAAAACCTGTTTTGTGATTTTTTTACTTTTTCCGCTCATACACCACACCTCCTACTTTTCTTTTGCAGTAAAGGAAACATATGGCACGATAACAACCATCATCATCAATACCATGACACACGCTACTGCCGTACCCATACCTACGTTGTTATACTGGAATGTCTGAGAGTACATATACGTTGCCAGCATCTGTGTGGCGTTGTTTGGTCCGCCTCCGGTAAGACCCTGAACAACATCGAAAACCTTCATGGCTGCTACGATCAATGTTGCGATTACCATAACAAAAGTTTCTTTCATCAGCGGTACCGTCACACTGAAGAATTTTCTGACAGGACCTGCTCCGTCAATGGTCGCTGCCTCCAGAACGTCCGGAGAAACGGACTGCAGACCTGCCAGGAAAAGGATCATAGGCTGGCCGATTCCCTGCCATAAAGCTGCAAAAAAGATTGCATAAAGGCTGACTTTCGGATCAGAAATCCAGGTCTGCTTAAAATTAATTCCAAGTACCTTGAAAAACTGGTTAATAAATCCGATATTCGGGTTATAAATCCATCTCCAGATGATTGCCACCGCAATAGGAGCGATGACGCACGGGAAATAAAAGAACGCACGGAATACGGTTCGCCCGCGGAACTGTTTATTCAGGATTACTGCAAACCCGAGAGAAACTGTCATAGTCACACAGATCGTCAATACGATCCAGATCAGGTTATTTTTCAGTGCCGTCGAAAACACGGCATCATTCGTAAACAATGCCAGATAATTGCCAAGTCCGACAAACTCCTTCTCTGCCACACCGTTCCATTTGAACAGACTGATAAACAGAGAGTAGAAAACCGGTACTACGATAACAGAAAGATAAATAACTGCCGCCGGAACCAAAAACAGATATGCGGTGATATTAGAGTTCTGTTTTTTCTTCATTCTGTTTTATTCCTCCTTTTCCCAAAAATCACTGAATTTCAGACAAAAAGCAGACCGGCATCCGCCGGCCTGCTCCAGTATCCGTAAATGCTTTGATCAGATAATTATTTTGCCTGATAAGCTTCGATTGCAGCCTGGATATTTGCTGCGCCTTCTTCTGGTGTCATTTCACCATTTGCAATAGCATCCTGAGCGTTGAAGAGAACGTCTGCAATTTCTGTCGGGAATGCCTGGTCTGTGATTGTAAAGGTTCCGTTTGTATTGGATGTTTCAATCATACCATCAACGTTAACCTGATCTGCCGGAGCTTTTGCACCGTCTTTTGGAAGCGGCAGATTGTAGTACTGTCCGTATGCATCAATATTTTCCTGGCTGTAGTAGTAATCCACGTATTTCACACATGCATCCAGTTCTTCTTCTGACAGGTTCTTGTTGAACTGTGTCATTTCCGCAAATGCGGACATTCTGTTGGTCTCTCCGGACGGGAATGCAAATGCGCCGTAGTTGTTGATGTCAAGTTCGTTCTGAAGAATATTTCCATCATACCACTGTCCCTGAAGGTCCATTGCACATTCGCCGGAACCGAAGGACATGATTGTGTCGTTAGGATCTGCGGTAATAAATCCATCCGGGAAGTATCCAGCGTCAACCCACTCTTTATATTTGGTAAGAGCCTGTACAACCGCTTCATTGTTCCAGCTTTCTTCGAAGCTGTTCATCTTGTCATGAAGCTCTGTTCCTGCGTAGTGCTCAACAAGAAGCTCTACCCATCTCATAACATGCCATCCGTTCAGACCTGCTGCTGCCATCGGAGTATATCCTTTTTCTTTCAGAGTTGCGCATGCAGCTTCGAACTCATCAAAAGTGGTCGGAATTTCGATTCCGCATTCTTCAAAGATGGATTTGTTATAGTAAACGCCAAGTACATTGTAGCTGGTCGGATATCCGCAAAGCTGTCCGCCCAGAGTACAAAGATTCAGAGCACCTGCGCTGAATTCATCGCTCCAGCCGTTTGCGGATGCATATTCTGTCAGATCATAAGTTTTTCCGTTGTCAACATAGAACTGTCCAAGACTTCCGCCCCAGTTGAACCACATGCTCGGAAGACTGTCAGATGAAGCAGCTACTTTGCAGGCATCTTTGATACCGTCTGTATCATAATAGGATACGGTAACATTGATATCCTCATTTGCTTCATTGAAAGCTTCTGTGATCGGATCAACTGCTTCCTGTCTGGTGCTCAGTGTCCAGAATGTGAGTTCTGTTGCTGCGCTTACAGATGTTGCTGCTCCAACTACCATTGTTCCTGCAAGAGCGGCTGCCATTACTTTTTTGAATTTCATAATTCGTCCTCCTTTAAACTTTCATTTAAACTCGATCTCTTCGCTTCCGTTTAAATGTTTTATTTTTGTTAAGTAAACAATAACACATCAAAAAATCATTTTCAAGCACTTCTTACAATTTCGACATATTAGACAGTTGTGCTTTTATATTTTTGGTCATTTTCAACACCTGTTTCTTCTGGTTTCAATCAAAAAAGTTTAATTTGTTTAAACTCTGCATAACATTTTACTAAACGTTTACATGATCAGCATCTTATGTTTTTAAACATTTTCTTTCAAAACCAACAGAATATATAAAAAAACAGACGGCAGTTTTTTTACCACCATCTGTTTTATCAGGCATTGCTTATCAAAGTGAACTGCCCAGTGTCTAAAGCCAACGGGCTTCCTGTTTCAAAATCAGATTCTTCCGTATCTCTTTGCGAGTACCGCCATTTCTTTACGCATTTTTCTGGAGAACTGTCCCTTCTTAAGACGCCATTTCCAGTTCTTCCCAAGAGTCGAGGGCTGATTGATACGGGCTGAGTTATCCAGTCCCAGATAATCCTGCATCGGAATAATACAAAGATTTGCCACACTTCTCATCACAAGACAGATGAGGTCTTTGTGAATTTCTTCGTCAGAATCATGGAAATTATTCAGATATTCCCGTACCATCTTTCTCTCAGGTGCTGTAATATCCTGGAACCAGGAAACCAGTGTTTCATTGTCATGGGTTCCGGTATAAACCACACAGTTGCGCGGATAATTATGCGGCAGATAATCACTGGCATTTCCCGTGTCACGCTCATCAAACGCAAACTCAATAACCTTCATATTCGGATATCCGCTGTCTGCCACCAGCTGTTTCACAGAATCCGTCATATAGCCAAGGTCTTCTGCGATAATATCTTTCTGCCCCAGACGACTGGAAATCGCACGGAAAAGATCCATTCCCGGTCCCTTTTCCCACCAGCCATTCTCGGCAGTTTTATCTCCAAACGGGATGGCATAGTATTCATCAAATCCACGGAAATGATCGATGCGGACTACATCATACATTTTGAAGCAATGTGCGATACGCTTGATCCACCAGTCAAATCCGGTCTGTTTGTGTACTTCCCAGTTATACAGCGGATTCCCCCAGAGCTGTCCTGTTGCGGAAAATCCATCCGGAGGGCACCCTGCCACCTGTGTCGGCTGATTATTCTGATCCAGTTTAAACAGCCACGGATTTGCCCAGGTATCTGCACTGTCCATTGCCACATAGATCGGAATATCACCGATAATGCGGATTCCCTTTTCGTTCGCATAAGCTTTCAGTTTTGCCCACTGTTCATAGAATTTAAACTGCAGGTATTCATAAAATTCAATATCAAAATAAAGTTCTCTGCGATAGTAATCCAGCGCGTTCTGCCAGCGAAGACGGATATCTTCCGCCCATTCACTCCAGGCAACTCCGCCAAAACGCTGTTTGACTGCCATAAAAAGCGCATAATCCTTCAGCCAGTAGCCCTGTTCTTCCTGAAACTTTCTAAATTCCGGATTTTCGGAAATGTTGCTGCGCTCATATGCCTTGCGAAGAAGAACCGTCCGTCCTTCATAAATCTTTCCATAATCCACATTGGACGGATCATCGCCAAAATCCACTTTGTTGCACTCTCTGCGGGTAAGAACTCCCTCTTCGATCAGATCATCCAGGCTGATAAAATATGGATTTCCTGCAAAGGTAGAAAATGACTGATAAGGGGAATCCCCATAACTGGTAGGTCCAAGCGGAAGGATCTGCCAGTAGCTCTGTCCGGCTTCCTTCAGCTGATCAACAAATTCATATGCGCTTTTCGAAAAGCATCCGATTCCGTATCTGGACGGCAGACTGCTCACCGGAAGCAGAACGCCGCATTTTCTCTCGTTTATCATATATCTATTGCTCCTCCCTGAAAAACTGACAGCAAAATTACTGAATAGTAACATAGTGTCATATTTTTCCCGGGAAATCAATATAAAAAACCGTAGATTTATAGCACGTTTTCACTTTACTGCGTTCTGCGCGTAATCTGTCACTACAAGGTTCTCATAAGAAACTCGTTCTTTCAGCTCTCCCGCTTCCTCCAGAATATCCTGCAGCAGTTCAAAGCTCTCTTTTTCAAAAATAAGATTTTCTTTCCAGGTATCCTGCTCATAATAACGCTTCACAATGGTCGTAATCGTAGCCAGATCGGTTTCCGGGAACTGCGGTGCTATCACTTCCGCAATTTCCTCCGGGGTATGATCCTGCACATAATTCATTCCCCGCTGAAGCGCATTGGTGAATTTCTGCATCACATCCGGATGTTCTTCCATAAAGCTGGTTTTTGCACTGTAGGAAGTGTATGGTACATACCCGGAATCCACCCCAAGAGATGCCACCACATAACCTGCGCCCTCCTGCTCCAATGCGGTCGCAGCCGGTTCAAATTCAACACTGAACTCTCCCAGACCACCCGAAAATGCAGCTGCCGTAGAACCAAAATCAATACTCTGGTCAATTTCCAGATCCGTTTCCGGATCAATGCCATGCTGTTTGAGGATATACTCAAATACCATTTCAGGCATGCCACCTTTTCGCCCTCCAAGAACAAAACGCCCCTTGATATCTTCCCATTCAAAATCAGGCATTTCTTCCCGTGCAACCAAAAAATTACCGGCACGCTGTGTGAGCTGTGCAAAGTTGATCACCGGATCGGTTGCTCCTTCCTGATAAGCATAGATAGAAGCTTCTGCTCCCATGAAACCGATATCAGCCTCTCCGGAGAGTACAGCAGTCAAAACTTTGTCGGCTCCAAAACCAGTTACAAGCGTCATCTCAAGTCCCTCATCCTGAAAATATCCTTCTTCAATCGCCACATATTGAGGTGCATAAAAAATAGAATGGGCAACCTCATTTAAAGTAACCTTTTGAAGCTCTTCATCCTTTTTCTCCGCAAATGCATTTAAGGGCAAAGCCGTTATCGCCAGAACCAGGGCTGCTGTCAGTGCAATCCATTTACTCTTTCTCATGTGGATCCTCCCTCGTACTGAAAGATTTCTTCTGTTAGGATATGCGCAGAGGAAGGCACAGGTTCCTGATGATTCTTAAAATCATAAAAGGTTCTTAACAACAGACGTTTTTCAAAGCAGGATTCTCCGCCTGCGTCGGATTACTTTAGCAATATAATTCCTCTCCGCCGCAGTGCGATCCTGTCGGAGGGCTTTATTTTATCATAGAAAAATGCAAATCACTTGCCTATGATAAAATAAAAATTTTGTCCAAAGTATGATACTTCACTGCATACTCAATACGAACAGCTATATTCTTGACATCCTTGCAAAGATAATCATATATTTGACTGTCTGATGCCCCCATTTCCTGCAATACTCGGTAAACCATTTTCTTTAATAAACCCTCCGTCTCTGCCAGGGAATTCAGCGAAAAAATATCCGATAATTTCTGATATTCCTCCTCCTGAAATCCAAAACCACGTAAAGATTTTCCAAGCGCAATATGCCCAATGGTATTCATCAGAACAATACTGGCAATATTCTCTATCATATGCTCGTACTCAGGAACCATCTGTTTCAAGATAGAAATCACATAATTCCTATCAAACAGACTGAGAAATTTCTGTTCTGTCTGAACAGATCGCATGAATACATATACTGCATCGACACCGTATTTGCACTGAATATTCTCTAAAATCGGATAATCCAATGTGAGAATGGTATTCTGCGGAAAAAATTTCGCATCATACCATTTCAAAAATTCGGGGATTCCCTTTTGCACCGTATCATGCAGACAGATTACATTGTAGTCATCAAAATATGCTGACATTTCATTGAAAATATTCAGTACATTCTTTACTTTTTCCAGCACAAGCTGTGCACCCGTCTGATATTGTTCCATAACGGAAATATCCCGCTTACATAAATGGTTTGGCTCTGAATTCCAGTATTCGTCTAAACAGAAAATTACCCCCTGCATAAGTTCCTGTGCGTTTTCATAAGTGATTGAAGTACTGTCACATCCTGCATATTGTTTAGCCAGATCAGCAACGATCGGTATCAGTTCTTCCATCCTGTAATCCATTCCTCTACCTCCAGCAAAGCTCTCTCAATACCTGTAAATACAATTCTTTATCCCATCTTTGAACAATATCGATTCTGGAAAATTCACCTTTTCCCTGCGTGATTTTGTGACCGCTGTAACCGGCGCGGATTGCTTCACTGAAGATTTCCAGGCAGGTGCTTTCCAGATAATCCAGATCTCCATAGCAGACATCTTCAAATTGTTCTCTCATAAAATTCAGCAGTTCTTCATCAGAAATCTCATCATGCATTTCATTTTTATATTCAAAAAAGATTTCCTGAAGACGTATCAGGGTATTCAGATAGTTATTTTGTGAAATAAAAGAAGAATCACAAAAAGTATAAATGATCTGCGGAAGAATACTTTGTCCAAATTCAATCCTTCCGGTTGCTTTTAACGTGTTATTTCTTTCCGAAAGCAGAAGTTCTGCTTCTGTTTCAGATAGCTGCAATCCATATTTTTCCGTATATTGATTGGTTTCCTGAATCTGTTTTAACCCCATTTGCCGGTTCAGAATATCCAGCCAGTTTTGCTCACCCATATGCACACCTCCATCGTTGGAAGTGTAGTATACCCCGGAATGAAAAACAGTACCAGCCTTGAATTTTTGGCGATTTTGTGGTAATATAATGGTGTCAGGAAGAGAAAAATTCTTCCTTTTTTTATTTCAATGTGTAGTTCCATTCACCATTTTTCTGTTCATAATGAAACTCATTAATATCCTCTTCCAGAAATACTCTCAGCATATCTGCCATTCCATATGCCAGATTTCCTTTTTTCATTTCTTCCAGAGACATCCATCTGACCTCGCCTTCTCTTGAAGATTTCAGTTCACCATGATATACATTGGTTTTGTAAAACACCACCAGGTATCTGCTGCCTTCTTCTGTCTGCCAGTCTTTTGTCCCGCAGATTCTGGGTTTTTCTATGGTTAAACCGGTCTCTTCAAACACTTCCCTGATTACAGAATCCACAAATGACTCCCCCTTCTCAATATGTCCTCCCGGAAAAGTAAGCCCTCCCCAGTCTTCATCCACTCTGTCCTGAACGACAACATTTCCTCTGTCATCATAAATCATACACATATTCGTCAATGTTACAACTTCTGTACGCATCTCAAACTCCTCTTCTGTCTATATCTTTCCTTATCTCTGATACGATTTCCTGCCCGAAGGGCTTTTTTATATTATGCAAGGAAGAATCCTGCCCGGAAGGCTTTTTTTATCATAGAAAAATGCAAAGCACTTTTCTATGATAAAAGAAAAGGCGATTGTTACACACTTCATGCTCCCACAATCGCCATTTTTTTGTATATAAAGCTATATTAATTTTATTGCAATTGTCACAACACCCAGAAGCGCCAGTACAATCCCGACTACTTTCCTCCCGCTTTCTGATAGTAATTTACTAACCAGCTATTATACAGTATTTTCACTCAAATGTATATTGGAATTCCACGGTCTTATTGTTGCTGTTATCAGCTTATGCTTAACAGCCTTTGGACTTGGTTACGCAATAGGATACAATCACGCAAAAAACAACCGTACCAGCCTCTCGCAAACTGAACGGTTATTTTCTTAACTAATCATAATGTGGGCTAACCGTCTATCGGCAGCACCATTTTTATAATCACATTAGCATTTTGCAGTAGATATATCAAATGGATTTCATCCTTAAATAGATCAGCATTCATCAACTTGAATCAACACCACTCAATTGCCGCCGTCGGTCTCCCGGTACAATCATATAAAACACGATTTATTCCGTTTACTTCATTTACAATCCGGTTTGTTGCCGAAAAAAGTACTTCCCATGGAAGTTCTGATGCTTTGGCTGTTACAAAATCAGCAGTTACAACAGCTCTAAGTATCACCGCATAGTCATATGTCCGAAAATCCCCCATGACTCCTACTGATTTCATATCAGACAGAACTGCAAAGCACTGACCGGGCTGATTTTTCAGATTGGCACGGCTGATTTCCTCCAGAAAAACAGTATCTGCTCTGCGCAGAATTTCTACTTTTTCGCGAGTCACCTCGCCGATGATTCTTACAGCCAGACCAGCTTCTGGAAATGAGAATCCATTGATAACAGAACACGGAATCCCCAGGGCCAGACCTGTCTCCCTGATTTTTTCATCGGACATCGCACAGAGCGGTGCAACAAATCCTTTCCACTGCATACTTTCCGGAAAAGAAGGGAGAACCTGACGTATTCTTCCAATACGCACTCCATTTCATTCCGGATTTTTCTTCTCTTTTCTTCCGGATCTGTCACCTTTCTCAAAAGGTCAAAAAAACGAGACTGCACATCCACTCGGATAAGATTTGTCCTGAAAATGCCGTTTCTTCCAAACAACCTTTCTACTTCTTCTCTTTTTCCGGCTCTCAGCAAACCATGATCCACAAATAGACAGGTAAGCTGATTTCCGATTGCTCTGGAAATACATGCGGCTGCGACCGTGGATGCCAGACTGCCGGTCAATGCACACACAACCTGATCCTGACCAATCTCCCTGCGAATATCCTGAATCATTTTTTCTGTAAAAGTTTCCATAACGGTATTTCCTCCTCCCGGATTTTCCAATTGTTTCACCCATTATACCGCATGCCGCATTCTTTTTTTTATTTTATCACGCATGTCATTTCATGCCATTTTTCTCCGCCCCATTCCGAGTTTGCCTCGCCGCAATCGGTAAATCCCATTTTTTTGTACATTTCAACTTTGGAATCAAGGCAAGTAAGAAGAAGCATATGACGGCCATTTTTCCGCTCTCTTTCCACATAGCGGGACATTAATTCTGTGGCCAGCCCCTGTCTGCGGTATTCCGGGAGAACATCCAGTCCAAGCAGCATGATATTTTTTCCCTCCGGATCATAAAGGCTCACATCTGTAAAAAATTCATCCCGGAAAGAATCCTCTCTGGTAGCAAGTCCATTTAAGAAACCAGCTAATTCCCCCGTTTCCCGATCTGCCGCAACCAGAAATAACTCTGGTGCCGCAGACACTCGTTCTCTCATGTGCTCCGCAGAACACGCCTCGTTTGGAGGAAAACAGATCTGCTCAATTTTGATCGCCTGATCTGCCTCATCCTGTCTGATATTTCGAAATTCAAACCGCTCCTCTAATCTCGTATTTTCCATAATCATTTACTCCCTGTTTCTCTGTCTGCTGTCAGTTTCTTCCGCAGCACTTCTTAAATTTCTTTCCAGAACCGCATGGACATGGGTCATTCGGATAGATTTTTTTCGTCTGTTCAGCGTTCTTTCCCCGCTGTGCCTGCACACCGGTAGGAACTTCCCATCCGCTGCTGCCAAAACCAATGGGAACTTCCGTTACACGAATTTCCCGGATTTTCCCTTCTCCATTACCCGGAATATCTGCCGCATGGGTACTTCCCGGAACAATGGTCGGCATCTTCCCGCTGCTTCTTACCACAGAACGTGCGGCAGGAAACAATTCATCCGGCATATATCCACGATTAAAAATCTTCCTGGTATGATTATTCACCTGCGTAAGCAAATCAACGCCTTTCCTCAGCATATCTTCATTCGAAAAAAATATTCCCCGCTCCTTGAATTCATCCATCACATCAGAAAAATCATATCCAAATGCAATCTTAATAAAAATAGTCTTTACCAGATTTTCTGCTTCCTCAACCGAAACATCCATATCCTTCACCAGCATCTGCAAAAGTGCCTGGTAATGCGGATTTTGGGAAGGATACCCATTTTTATAGTAATCTTCAATTTCCTCCTGGGATGGTATATAAAAAGCTTTGTCTCCCTGACATTCTTCTATCTTAAGATACTTTTTATTTTCCACACAGTTGCTGTCTACGATTCGTCCATCGACCATACTGCAGAAGCTTTCTTCTTCCGGGATTTCCAGCAGCAGCGCTTTCATACGTTCCATATCTATGGAAAAACCGGGCTTTTTCCGATAAAGCCTGCGGACAATCGTAAGCGGTGCTGTACCATAAAGATAATAGACCATCCTGACACATTTCAAAAGCCACACTTTTTCCTGTCGTTTCTTCTGAAATTCCGGCGTACTGATCACACGATATTTCTCTTTTACATCTTCCGGGATTGCCGCTCTGTCAGAGACTGTAAAATACAGATACTCTGTTTCTTCCAGAATTTCCGCATCTTCCCGTTCTTCCTCCGTCAGTTCCACCGGATATTTCGCATAGAGTACTTTTTCAAACAACTCCATCTGAGAGTCCTCCAGCAACCCCATACGTTCCCGCATCACATCCGGAGAAAGCAGAGTATTTGCAATCTTTTCTGCAATCTGTACTTTGGAAAAAGAAGAATATCTGCGCAGATGCAGGTCTTTGGCAAATTCAATCAGATCGGATTTCGTATACAGGGAAATCACTTCTTTCAGCATCACCCTGTCCTGTTTTTCCGGCTGCAGATGATAATATTCCTGTATTTCTTTCTTTAAGCTGGTCTCCATATCCTGCTGAATTGTCTTCAGACGATGCTCGATCTCTAATAATCGTTCCGGATCTTCTTCTCCACTGTTCCGGTAATCCTCCACTTCCTCCTTCAAATCATTGATTTTAAGCATATATGCATTGGTTATAAGTTCCGCAGTCTCCCTCAACTTTGTGTCTACAGATTTTTTGATATTATCTGGTTTATTGACCGGATTTTTCATTCCGGAAATTCTTGTTCCGGCCTCCAGTACCCGTTCTGTCAAAACTGCTCTGCTATCGTATACCGGTTCATTCTGATATTCCATGCGAAATTGATGCAATCCCGTGATAATCTCTGAAGCCTTTTTCACAACCGGATGCTCCTCAGAAAAACCACTGAACTTGATAACGGAAGGAAATTCCAATAGATATTGTGAATCTGTTTTTTCAATTTCCACACGAAATTTCATATCATTGGAAAAATAGGAAAAACTCTTTTCCGTATCCAGATAAGTATCAATGAAGGTAGAAGCTGCATCCTGTACATCAAAATCGAACTTCGCCTTAAACAGGTTATCCGGTCCGTCCTCCGCAAGCCGAACCTTTTTCATATAAAACTCAAACCCGAATGTTCCCTTCTGCTCCAGTAAATATACATGATTCAGAATCAGACTCAGTGCGGAAAACGTCATTCCCGCCGGAACCTCCATACGTATCCAGACAGGAGGTTTTGTATTCTTTACAATCATTTTTAACTGATATGCTTTCATGTAAGTTCCTTTCTGCTTCGCAGCCCATGCACGATGTATCAATACATCAAAAAATAAATGACTAACGATTCCGTATAATATTGTCAAGTATATCATATTTTTCATACAGATAAAACGGCTTTATCATGAAACTGTCAGTCCAGAAAGAACTCTAGAGCGTGTTTTTCATGCACAGATACCTAAAAACAACTCACAGGATATTCCCAGAGAATAGCAGAATAGCTGGAAATCTTTGGGAAATTCCAGCTATTCTGTGATATATTATCTTTTATTTTGACGCAAATATCATCCCCACAACTCCAATAATCAGAAGCAACGGAAGTGCTATATAAATCAGTCCGCCAATTACCAGGGCAATCAATACAACAGGAAGAAACAGGAATGTAAACAGTATTTTTGTCACACCCCAGGCAGCCCTGAATGCAAATCCAATCAGTTTCCCAAAAATCCATATCATCAAAATACTAAAGATCAATGTCATCATACAATTCTCTCTCCTGTCTGTTTACACAATTGTCAGAAATCATCCCTGTATTCTGTCCAGATTCTTTTCTTCAATCTGTTATTCTTTTCCCGACCTCTGCACAAATCTTTTTTCGCTTTGATACGAATATTCTAATACAAATATTGTAAAAAATACAGATATTATCCGGAGAAATAATCCATGCTATTTCTTCATAAAAGAGAAATAAACGCTGCCGGATAATCATTTCTATTTTCTCCGCAGGAATATGTAAATTTCTCCGCAGGAATATGCAAAGGATTCTCCTCACTGCAAAAAATCGGAGCATGCTCCGTATTTATTGGGGAACCTGCTCCGATTTTCCTGATTTGTACAGAATTTACAGTCTCACTTTCCGGATCTTTTGATTTCTGTACTGCTTATTCATTTCTTCTGCTTTCAAACACGCTCTAATTTTTACTCTGCGGTTTCTTCTGTTTCCTCGGCAGCTTCTTATGCATCCTCTGCAGTCTCCTCAACAGCTTCCTCAGCTTCTTCCACATCTTCTGCTGTATATGGACTGAATCCATAATCTTCAAATACAGCCAAAGCCTCATCCGTCTTCAGATATGCAAGGAAAGCCTCTGCTGCTGCAATTTCTCCTTCTGAAGCCTCCTGATCTGTGATCATTCCCACCGGATAAAGTACCGGAGTCTGAAGAGCATCTGCCGGTGCTTCTGCGATAATCTCCACCTGGTCTGCAACGGATGCTGCATCAGTTGCATAAACAATACCTACTTCATTGCTGCCCTCAGCCACTGCTGCAAGAACTTCTGTTACATTCTTGCCTTCATTGATCTCCATCGCTTCTACCTGATCCATCATTCCCATATTGGTAAAAATTTCACGGGCATACTGACCAACCGGAACACTCTCTCCTGCAAGAGCCAGATTCGCTGCATCTGTGATATTCTCAAATCCTGTAACGGCAGTCTCTCCACCTGTCGGTTTGATCAGAACGACTTTATTCTCCAGAAGATCTGTTACCGTATCCTCTTCTGCAAGTCCCTCTTCCACCAGAGCATCCATCTGTTTTGTTGCTGCTGAAAAGAAAATATCACATCTGGATCCTTCTTCGATCTGTGTCTGAAGTGTACCGGAGCTGTCTGCATTGTAAAGAATCTCCACATCCGGATACTGCCCGTTAAAGTTTTTCTGGATTTCTTCCATAGCATTGCTCAAACTTGCCGCAATAAATACATAAACCTCCCCGCTCAGCTCCTCCGTCGGTTCTTCTGACGCCTGCACGGTTCCCGCAGTAAGTCCTGCAGCCATCATTCCCGCCATAAGTACTGCAAATATACGTTTTTTCATTATCTTCTCTCCTTTTTGTTCGTTTTTATTTTGTTTTGTTCAGTTTTGTTTCATTTTATCTCAATCTTACTCAATCTTCCATTCCTGTCAATTCATCTTCTTGTAAATCGCTTTAAAACATAATAACATAATTTTAAATTCGGTATAGTGAAGTATTATTGAGTTATAATAAATAGTTTTATCACTGTATTATTTCAAAAGATACAAAACCAGCCAGGCCATAAACAGATGCGTATATCATCATTACCACAAAACAATACATCACAAAACAAATACATCACAAAACAATTCACCACAAAACAAAAACACACTATCAACAGTAAGAGGGGAAAATCATGAAATTAAGTGCAAGAAATCAGTTAAAAGGAAAAGTCATCAATATCAACAAAGGTGCAGTTAACTCGATCGTCTCCATTGACATCGGAGGCGGCAATATTATCGTCGCAACTATTTCCTGTTTCATTCCCGATGTCCAGCCAGAAAGTTCTATTCTGAAGAGAGATTATCTGCTGAATTCCAACGGATTGATCCTAAGCGGGCAGACTTCCGCTGCTCTGGAGCTTTTGTGCGGTCTCATGGCTGTCCATCCAAAAGGAATGCCTATTCTGCAGTCACATATGAATACCTATAACGGTCTTTATGCGCTTTATTTTAATAAGGCACATATTGCGGCAGCAAGCCTTTCTCCGGAAATTCTGCCTCAGCTGATTCCGGGCACTCCCATTGCCGCCATCTATCTGTACGAATACTCCATGGGCTTCTATGTGCGCAGCGGGAATTCCAAGAATATCCATTCTTTCCAGGATCTGACCCGCGCTGACGTAATTTTCGCCAATCGCGAAAAAGGCAGTATCCGACGGATATATCTTGACACAGCTTTAAAAAAAGAGGGAATCTCCCCTCTGGAAATTTCAGGATACCGGCACGAACTGGTATCAGACCTTTCCACTGCAGCTGCCATCATCAATGGAAAAGCAGATACTGCCATCGGAGAAGAATATATTTCTCGACAGTCCGGCACTCTGGATTTCCTTCCGCTCACCACAATTCCCATGTTTCTGGTAGCAGAAGCCGACCGCCTGGAAAATCCGGGATACTCCGCCATTGTGGATATCGTCCGTTCCGATGATTTTAAAGCCGGACTGCACAGCCAGACAGGTTATGACGTAAGCCGCACCGGTGAGATTCTTTATCTTTGATTACTGCAATACCAAAAAAGACTGCCGCTTCCACAGAATCATATCTGCAGCAGCGGCAGTCTTTCTACTCTTCTTTCGCCCAGTCAAAGGTGCATCTCACAGCCTTTTTCCAGCCTTTCAGGAGTTTTGCCCGTTTTTCTTCCGAAATTTCAGCCTCAAACACACGGCCTTCCTGCCAGTTGGCTTTAATCTCCTCTTCATCTTTCCAGAACCCGGTCGCAAGGCCTGCAAGATACGCAGCTCCCAGAGCTGTTGTTTCAATACAGCTCGGACGTACAACTTTTGCATCCAGAATGTCTGCCTGGAACTGCATCAGGAAATTATTGGCACTTGCTCCGCCATCCACACGCAGAGAACTGAGTTTCATTCCTGCATCCTTCTGCATAGCGGCAATCACATCCTGTACCTGATATGCCAGAGATTCCACTGTCGCACGAATCAGGTGCGCGCGTCCTGCTCCTCTTGTCAATCCGAGAACAGCCCCTCTCGCATACTGATCCCAGTACGGTGCGCCAAGTCCTGTAAACGCTGGAACCACATAAACACCATTGGTATCCGGTACAGAAAGACAGTACTTCTCGGATTCCGCTGCACTGTCCAGAATCTTCATTTCATCTCTCAGCCACTGGATTGCAGCACCAGCCACAAATACGCTTCCTTCCAGTGCATATCCCGGTGTTCCGTCCGGATTCACCGCAATCGTCGTCAAAAGTCCCTGACTGGATTCCACTGCATGATTGCCGGTATGCATCAGCAGGAAACAGCCAGTCCCATATGTATTCTTCACATCACCTTCCCGGAAACAGCACTGTCCGAAAAGTGCAGCCTGCTGGTCACCTGCAGCTCCTGCAATCGGTATACGGCCTCCGATCAGATTTTCATTTGTATATCCATAAATACAGCTGCTTGGTTTCACTTCCGGAAGCATGCATTTTGGAATCCCAAGTCTGTCCAGAATTTCATCATCCCATTGTTTCTTATGAATATCAAACAGCATCGTTCTGGAAGCATTGGTATAATCCGTTACATGGACTTCTCCTTTGGTCAGCTTCCAGATCAGCCAGGTATCCACCGTTCCAAAAAGAAGTTCTCCTCTTTCTGCCGCTTCCCTGGCGCCGTCCACATAATCCAGGATCCATTTGATCTTCGTACCGGAAAAATAAGCGTCCGGAATCAGTCCTGTTTTTTTGCGGATTACTTCTGTAAATCTTTCTTTTTCCAGTTCTTCAATCATTCCGGCTGTCCTGCGGCACTGCCATACAATTGCCGGATAAACCGGATTGCCCGTTGTTTTGTCCCAGACAATCGTTGTCTCACGCTGATTCGTAATACCAATCGCATCAATATCCGCTGCATCGGCGCCAACCATGCCCATGGCTTCAATGGCAACCGCCATCTGGGAAGACCAGATTTCATGTGGATCATGCTCTACCCATCCCGGATGCGGATAAAACTGTGTAAATTCTTTCTGCGCTACGCTGCACATGTTTCCTTTTTTATCAAAAAGAATACATCGGGAACTGGTTGTTCCCTGATCCAGCGCCATAACATACTTTCCCATATAAAATACCTCCCTGCTATTCAGCTGGAAAAATCCCCCATTTTTCTTTTCCGCTGAAAAATTTTAATATATCTGCAAACCCTTTTCAGGCTTTAAACAGCAATGTTTTTCCAATGAAATATCCCAGCACAAGGACACCAAGAACGATTCTGTACCATCCAAATGCCTTGAAATCATGCTTCTTGATATATCCCACCAGGAATTTGATTGCAAGGATGGAAACCACAAATGCAACCACGACACCCACGATCAGAATCACTACCTCGCTGGCGGAAAAGGCAAATCCGAATTTGATCAGTTTCAGAAGGCTTGCTCCGAACATAACCGGGATTGCCAGGAAAAACGTAAATTCTGCTGCAACAGTTCTGGAAGTTCCCACAAGAATTCCTCCGATAATAGTAGAACCGGAACGGGAAGTACCCGGAATCACTGAAAGCACCTGAAAAATACCGATCAAAAATGCGGTCTTGAAAGACATTTCCTCCAGAGAGGTACAGGTCGGTCTTCTCTTCTTGTTGTAATCCTCAATAAAGATAAACAGCACACCATAGAAAATCAATGCAATGGCAACCACCACATAGTTATTAAATTTCTCTTCAATAATGTCATTAAACGGCAATGCGATCACAATGGTCGGAATACAGGCAACCAGAATCTTGAACCACAAAATCCATTTATCCTTATCACAGAATTTCTCTACAAATGTGAGAATCCACCGTGAAACTGCAGGCTGCTGATTCAGTGCTCTCTGCGTTTTCTTCGGAATTTTGCGGATATAAAAAGGCCACAGCTTATTCCAGTAAAGAACGACTACCGCCAGTATTGCCCCCAGCTGGATGACCACCAGAAAGAATTCCATAAATTCTTCCGAAACATTCAGATGCATAAATTCATCTACCAGAATCATATGTCCGGTACTGCTGATCGGAAGCCATTCCGTAATGCCCTCCACAATACCAAGGATGATTACCTTGATCAATTCGATAATGTTCATGTTTTCTCCCTTCTTCATCAATATCAATTATATTCCGCTGTAAGTATATCATAACAAAGGCGAAGATTCCATGGATTTTGCGCGTGTTTGGAAATGAATTTCCAGACACCTTCCAGGAATCTTCGCCTGATAAATGAATCAGAAATTAACGATTTGCAATAGTAGCAATATCGATCAGCGTCAGATGATTCAGATCTGTATTCTCCAGACTGGTTACCAGTGCTTCTGCAGTATCCAGAGAAGTCAGAACATTAACACCTGTCTCAATGGCATTTCTCCGGATCACAAATCCGTCTTTCTGATGCTCCACACCCTGCGGCGGCGTATCAATGACCACATCGATCTTATGACCGAGAATCAGGTCCATCAGATTCGGAGCCGGCTGTTCAAGCTTATTGGTACGGATTGCTTTGATGCCATTTTCCTTCAGAACTTTTTCTGTACCTCTCGTTGCGTAAATGCGGTATCCCAAAGCTTCAAATCTTCTGGCAATCGGAATGATGTCCTGTTTATCTTCCTCTCTTACCGTAATAATCATATTCTTATATTTCGGAAGCTTGATTCCTGCACCAAGGAACGCTTTATAAAGAGCTTCATTGAAGGTTTCCGCAATACCAAGGCACTCACCGGTGGATTTCATTTCCGGTCCGAGGCTGATATCCGCACCACGGATTTTTTCAAAGGAGAATACCGGCATCTTAATGGCAATGTGTTTTGCCTCCGGCTGAAGTCCCGGTTCATAGCCCAGATCTCTCAGCTTATATCCAAGAATCACCTTGGTTGCCAGCGGTACGATCGGAATTCCGGTTACCTTGCTGATATAAGGAACGGTACGGCTGGAACGCGGATTTACTTCGATTACATATACTTCATCCTTACATACGATGAACTGGATATTGATCATACCAATTACATGAAGGGCTTTCGCAAGGCGGCTGGTGTATTCTGCAATCGTAGCCTTTGCCTGTGCACTGATGGTCTGTGCAGGATAAACGGAAATACTGTCACCGGAATGGATACCGGCACGTTCAATATGCTCCATGATACCAGGAATCAGAATATCATCACCGTCGCAGACAGCATCGACCTCTATTTCCTTACCAACCAGATATTTATCTACCAAAATCGGATGTTCCTGTGCGATCTGATTGATCACACCGATGTATTCTTCCACATCCTCATCACTGACTGCAATACGCATACCTTGTCCGCCAAGCACGTAGGAAGGACGTACCAGAACCGGATATCCCAGCTCGTTGGCAGCTTTTTTGGCTTCCTCTGCCGTAAATACCGTATGTCCCTTCGGGCGCGGGATCTGGCACTGTTCCAGAATTCCGTCAAAGAGCTCACGGTCCTCAGCTGCATCCACATTTTCTGCAGAAGTTCCAAGGATTTTTACACCCATTTTGATCAGCGCTTCTGTAAGTTTGATTGCAGTCTGGCCACCGAACTGTACAACAGCACCGTCCGGTTTTTCAATATTTACAATGTTTTCCACATCCTCGGGAGTCAGAGGCTCGAAGTACAATTTATCTGCAATGTCAAAGTCCGTGCTGACTGTTTCCGGGTTGTTATTGACAATAATCGTCTCGTATCCTTCTTTGGAAAATGCCCAGGTACAGTGTACAGAACAGAAGTCAAATTCGATACCCTGACCAATACGGATCGGACCGGAGCCAAGAACCAGAACCTTCTTTTTATCCGGTGTGGCAACTGCTTCGTTTTCTGTTTCCTGATTACCGTATACAGAATAATAATACGGGGTTGCTGCCGCAAACTCTGCCGCACAGGTATCAACCATTTTGTATGCAGCGGTAATTCCCCATTCCTGACGCAGAGCTTTGATTTCGGCTTCTGTCCTGCCGGTAAGTCTGGCAATCACATTATCCGGGAATTCCATGCGTTTTGCTTCCAGAAGGATCTCCGGTGTCAGTTCCTGATGTTTCAAGGTCTGTTCCATTTCCACAAGAATCGCGATCTTATCGATAAACCAGTGATCGATTCGTGTTACTTCATGAAGCATCTCCTGGGAAAGTCCTCTGCGGATTGCTTCTGCAATCTTCCAGATTCTGCGGTCATCCACAATCTTCAGCTCGTCCAGAAGTTCTTCCGAAGAAAGTCCGGAAAAATCATAGGACATCAGGCTGTCCACATGCTGTCTCTTATACACATCTCCGAGCCCACGAGACCGTACTA
>CAMBAL010000027.1 GCA_945864225.1 uncultured Blautia sp.
TAGTACGGTCTCGTGGGCTCGGAGATGTGTATAAGAGACAGGTATTATGATGAAAAAATACCGGAATTTGAAGCAGTGGTCAATGAATACCGCAAGGTGCTTTTCCAGTCCCCTTATCTGGATTTTGTAAAAGACCGGATTGGAGCTGCAGCGATAAAATCCATGGAATTGTCCATGAAAGCATTTGATGACAGTCTGATTCCTCTCATGCAGGAAGAAAATGCACTTTCCACACGCTACAGCAAACTGATCGCATCTGCCAAAGTGGACTGGGAGGGAGAAGAACTGAATCTTTCCCTTCTTCGCAAATACATGCGGCACGAAAATCGCAAGATCCGCAAAAAAGCCTGGGCCACCTTCTCCGGTTTTTTTGAAGAACACCAGCAGGAAATTGATGAAATCTACGATCAGCTTGTAAAAAACAGAACAAAACAGGCCAGAATGCTGGGCTTTGACAATTATATCGAAATGGGATACTGCCGCATGAACCGCAATTCCTATTCCCGGGAAGAGATTGCAGAGCTTCGCGAGCAGATCAAAAAAGTATACGTACCTTTTGCCACCAAAATTCATGAAAACCGCAGAAAACGTCTTGGAGCAGATCAGCTTTGCTATTATGATGACTGTGTTTATTTTACTCAGGGAGCTACTGCACCAATCGGTACACCGGAAGAAATTCTCGCTGGCGGTCAGAAGATGTACTCGGAATTATCCGAAGAAACCAACGCCTTTTTTCAGATGATGATGGACTGTGAATTGTTCGATGTACTCGGACGCAAAAATAAAGCCACCGGCGGATATATGACAGAAATTCCGGATTACGGCGTTCCCTTTATTTTTGCCAATTTTAACGGAACAAGCGGTGATATCGATGTCATTACCCACGAATGCGGACATGCCTTCCAGTATTTTATATCCGGCAAAGACCCCATCAGCGACCATAACCGCTTTATCACCATGGATATTGCAGAAATCCATTCCATGTCCATGGAATTTTTTGCCGAACCATGGATGGAACTGTTCTTTGGAGAACGTGGAAACGACTATCGCAAAATGCATCTGGAAGATACCATTGCCTTCATTCCCTACGGAACGATGGTCGATGAATTCCAGCACATCGTATATGGAAATCCGGATCTGACACCCCGGGAAAGGCGGCAGGCATGGCTGAAACTGGAACAGGAATACCGCCCGCACATGGATGTGACCGGCTGCGGATTTATGGAAACAGGGGCTTACTGGCAGAGACAGCATCATATTTTTGAAATGCCGTTTTATTATATTGATTATGTACTGGCACAATTGTGTGCATTCCAGTTCAAAATAAAAATGGATACGAATTTCCAGGAAGCCTGGGGACAGTATATGCAGCTTTGCAGACTTTCCGGAAGCGGCTTTTATCCGGATATGCTGAAAGAATCCGGCCTGAACATACCATTTGAAAAGGACTGTATCCGGGAAATTGTAAACGAACTTGAACTTCTGTATCAGAAGATGTAAGTTTACGAAAAAAAAGCTTTTATCTTGACTGAAAACGGAAGAACCGTAAGGTTTTATCACAAAAATATGCAAAAGTCTTCCATACTTTTCTGATTGTAAATACTGTATAGACGTGATAGAATGAATAGCAGGTTTTATTGGGAGGGTATATTGGGATGAATAAAAAATACCAGTTAGACACAAACGAAAACAAAGAATTCATGGACCAGATGTGCAGAGACCTGCTTGCTTTCGGACATCAGTTTCCGTCACCGGGCGGAAGTGCATGGTATCTGAAAGAAGACGGAACACCGTGGCCGGAACGCAACAGAGAAACTTACGAAACCGCACGTATGGTTCATGTATACAGTATTGGAACGTTCCTTGGCCATAAAGGCAGCGAAGAACTGGCAGATGCTGCACTGAGAGGACTGCAGGAGGAATTACATGACAAAAAGAACGGCGGATGGTATGTGGGAGTAACTCCGGATAACACCAATCTTCCGGATAAATTATGTTACGCCCATGCTTTCGTAATCCTTGCAGCTTCTTCCGCACTGACAGCCGGACGTCCGGGAGCACAGGAGCTTCTGGATGAAGCGCTGAAAACATTTGAAGAACGGTTCTGGGATGAAAAAGAAGGACTGACCTTTGATACCTGGAACACAGAATTTACCGTACTTGATGATTACCGTGGCCTGAATGCCAATATGCATACAGTTGAAGCATTTCTCGCAGCTGCCGACTGTGCTGGAAAGGAAATCTACCGCGAGCGTGCCGGACGTATTATCCGCCGTGTCATCGGCTGGGCCAAAGATAACAACTGGAGAATTCCGGAACATTATACCAGCAGCTGGGAACCGGATCTTGAGAAAAACATTGAGAAACCGGACGATCCGTTTAAACCATACGGAGCAACACCGGGACATGGACTGGAATGGGCACGTCTGATCACTCAGTGGGCAATGTCCACTTTCAAAGATGACGAAGAGGGTCGTGCGCCATTTCTGGAAGCTGCGGAAAATCTGTTCCAGAGGGCAGTCGCAGATGCATGGAATGCAGACGGAGCACCGGGAATCGCCTACACCACCGGCTGGGATGGAAAACCATGTGTCCATGACAGAATGCACTGGACTCTTGCGGAAGCGATCAATACTGCAGCTGTCCTCTACCGTGTGACAGGAAAAGAATGCTATGCAGAGAGATTTGCGGAATTCCTGCAGTATCTTGACGAAAAAGTTCTGGATCATGTTCATGGTTCCTGGTTCCATCAGCTGGATGAACACAACCAGGTAAAAGAAACCGTATGGCCGGGCAAACCGGATCTTTATCATGCACTGCAGGCAACACTGATTCCATATCATCGTGTAGATTTATCCATTATCTGTGCAGTAAAAGAGCAGTAGGGAACTGAATGAAATTCTGACAGAATTGCCTGTTGAAGTATCATGAACGTACATAATTAAAATAATACCGGAAATAAGCATGGAGAAATCCATGCTTATTCTGACATATATGATTTCCGTATAGGATACACATAATTCTGTAATATTGACACAAACAGGTATAAAAATCACTTATATACAACCGTCATCCTCATGTAATATATCCATGTAAGCTTCTTTCAAAGTATTTTACTGATAAAAACCATAAATGCAACAGATATTTGACAGGTTGACAGCCTGACATGGTAGTATGCAACCGAAAAACAACGTATAATGCAGTTATGAAAACATAAAACCTGATGAAGGGGAGGAAAAACAAAATGATCCTGGCAGAAAAGATTACAGAAGAAAGAAAAAAGAATGGATGGTCGCAGGAAGAACTTGCAGATCAGCTCGGAGTTTCCAGACAGGCAGTATCAAAATGGGAGAGTGCGGGAACAGTACCGGACCTGCAGAGAATCATCCAGCTGGCAGAATTGTTCGGTGTAAGCACCGATTATCTTTTGAAGGATGAAATGGTACAGGAAACTGTTCCTGTCTATACCGGTGAAATTTCAGAACACAGTCAGCCGCTTCGCAGAGTGTCCATGGAAGAAGCAAATTCGTTTCTCGATATGAAACGCAAAGTTGCTCCTAAAACAGCAAATGCAACCTCCATGTGCATCTTAAGCCCGGCTCTTCTGGTTATTCTTAGTACAATGGCTGATAGCCGTATATTCCATATAAGTGAAGCACTGGCAGCAGGTGCAGGTTGTGCAGCTCTGTTTGGAACGATTGCAGCTGCAGTATTCCTGTTCATTACCTGCGGAATCCGGGAAGACCATATGGCACATCTGGAAAAAGAGAATTTTGAAACAGAGTATGGTGTTTCCGGTATGGTCAGAGAAAGAAAACGTTCCTATGAACCTGTATTCGCAAGAGGACTGGCAGGCGGTGTGGTTCTTTGTATTCTCGCAGTGATTCCCCTTATCGTTGCAGGAGCAATGGAGGCACCGGATTTTGTCTGCGGTATCTTTGTCGGACTGTTGCTGCTGATGATTGCAGCAGGAGTTAACATGATTATCCGTGTAAGTATTGTAAAAAGCAGTTATGATACTCTGCTGCAGGAAGGCGAATTCAGCAAAAAGGAAAAACGTGTAAAAGGAAAATTAGAGGCATTTTCCGGTATCTACTGGTGTCTGGCAACAGCCATCTACCTTGCCTGGAGTTTCTGGACCATGCGCTGGGATTACACATGGATCCTGTGGCCGGTTGCAGGTGTATTATTTGCTGCAGCTTCAGGAATTATGAGAATGGCGGTTGGCGCGGAAGATTAAATATTCAGGACAACTCACAAGAATAATGAATTTCGAGGTGTTTCCATGAATTTATGCATGGAAATCCCGGGAAGAAATAAAAACTGGCTGTCCCATCGGTCTTGCAACTTTCGTTTCCGCATGGTATGATAATCAATGTTGCCGCGACAGCATCGAAATAACTCCGTGCTATCGCATATAGACTTTCTGAATACTTCCGGATATGTCAAACCTTTACAATAGAAATACGACATAAGAAAACATAAGAAAGAGGTATGCTGCCTTTGAGTATAAATAACGAAAACACAGAAAAGAATCCAAACGGGCTCAAAACTGCGAAGCCTAAAACGCAAACCCGCACAAGCACTGAAGTTTCGTCCAAAACACCCAGGATGTCACCAATGATGACCGAGTATCTGAAAACAAAGGAGCAGTACAAAGACTGTATCCTGTTTTATCGTCTAGGTGATTTCTATGAAATGTTTTTTGATGACGCTCTGACTGTAACAAAAGAACTGGAAATTACTTTAACCGGTAAGGACTGTGGACTGGAGGAACGCGCACCCATGTGTGGCGTTCCTTATCATGCTGCGGAAACATATATCAAACGACTGATTGAAAAAGGACACAAGGTAGCGATCTGCGAACAGGTGGAAGACCCCAAACTTGCCAAAGGGCTGGTCAAACGCGAAGTGATCCGTGTTGTTACCCCCGGTACCACACTGGATGCCGCTTCTCTGGATGAGTCCAAGAATAACTACCTCATGTCCATCGTTTCCATGGAAGACCATTTCGGATGTGCGATCGCAGATATCACGACCGGAGACTGTTTTCTCACAGAAGTGGACAAGCCGTCCAAGCTTCTGGATGAAATCAATAAATTTGTGCCTGCCGAAATCATCTGCAACGATGCTTTTTTTGTGAGCGGCGTAGACACAGATGATCTGAAATCAAGGCTGGCAATCTGCATCTACTCTCTGGATTCCTGGTATTTTGATGATGAAATGTGCAGACGTACCCTGAAAGAACATTTTCACGTAAATGCACTGGAAGGGCTTGGCATCAGCGATTATGACAGTGGAATCATCGCAGCCGGTGCCCTGTTCCGGTATCTTACCGAAACACAGAAAACCGCGCTTTCTCACATGGCAACGATCCGTCCGTATTCTGCGGACACCTTTATGCTGATCGACAGTTCCAGCCGGAGAAATCTGGAACTGGTGGAAACCCTTCGGGAAAAACAGAAGCGCGGCTCTCTTCTCTGGGTACTGGATAAAACCAAAACTGCCATGGGGGCGCGTACGCTCCGCGGTTATGTGGAACAGCCGCTGATCGACGCAGAAGAAATCGGCCGTCGTCTGGACGCTGTGGAAGAACTGATCAAAAAGCCCATGCTCCGTGATGAGATCAGAGAATATCTCAATCCTGTATATGACCTGGAACGACTGATCAGCCGGATCAGCTATCAGTCCGCGAATCCCAGAGACATGGTGGCATTTGCCTCTTCTCTGGAAATGATTCCTTATATCAAACAACTCCTGAATGATTTTCAGTCACCTCTTCTGCAGCAGATTAACGAAGACATGGATGCACTTCTGGATGTGACAGATCTGATTAAACGGGCAATCTGTGATGAACCTCCCCTGGCTCAGAAGGATGGCGGGATTATCAGGGAAGGATTTCATCCGGATGTCGATAAATTCCGCCGTTCCCGTACAGACGGTAAAAAATGGCTTTCCGAACTGGAAGCAAAAGAGCGGGAGCGCACAGGAATCAAAAATCTGAAAATCAAATTCAACCGTGTATTCGGCTATTCTCTGGAAGTAACCAATTCTTTCAAAGAAATGGTACCGGATAATTATGTACGCAAACAGACTCTTGCCAATGCAGAACGCTACATCACACAGGAACTGAAAGAACTGGAAGACCTGATCCTCGGGGCAGAAGACAAACTTTATGCCCTGGAATATGAATTATTCTGCAATGTCCGTGATACGGTAGGACGGGAAGTTGTCCGTATCCAGAAGACAGCCAAAGCGGTTGCTGCACTGGATGTCTTTGCTTCTCTCGCATTTGTTGCGGAAAGAAACAACTATGTAAAACCAAAAATCAATCAGAACGGCATTCTTGATATCAAAAACGGACGACATCCGGTTGTGGAAAAAATGATCGACAACGATATGTTCATTGCCAATGACACGTATCTGGACAATCAGAAAAACAGGATTTCCATTATCACAGGACCAAACATGGCCGGTAAATCCACTTACATGAGACAGAGTGCACTGATCGTCCTTATGGCGCAGATTGGAAGCTTTGTCCCTGCAGAAAAAGCCAACATCGGAATTGTAGACCGGATTTTTACCAGAGTCGGTGCTTCCGATGATCTGGCAAGCGGACAGAGTACTTTTATGGTGGAAATGACAGAAGTGGCCAATATTCTCCGCAATGCTACTTCACGCAGTCTTTTGATCCTTGATGAAATCGGACGCGGAACCAGTACATTTGACGGACTTTCCATTGCCTGGGCCGTTGTGGAGCATATCAGCAATACGAAATTATGCGGTGCCAAGACGCTTTTTGCCACACACTATCATGAACTGACAGAGCTGGAAGGCAAACTTCCTGGAGTGAACAATTACTGTATCGCAGTGAAAGAAAAAGGCGATGACATTGTTTTCCTCCGCAAAATCGTCAGGGGCGGGGCAGACAAGAGCTATGGTATTCAGGTAGCCAAGCTTGCCGGCGTACCGGATTCCGTCATCAATCGCGCCAAAGAACTGGTGGAAGAACTGAGCAATGCAGATATTACCGCTGCGGTAAAAGATCTGACTGCTCCATCTCATAAAAAGAAACAGAAGGTTGTTTATGACCAGGTGGATATGGCACAGATATCGCTGTTTGATACCGTACAGGACAATGATATTGTGGATGAGATCAAAGAACTGGATCTGTCCAATATTACTCCCATGGAAGCCATGAATATCCTTTACAACCTTCAGAATAAAATCAAAAATCGCTGGTAATTTCAGTGACTAATCAGAAATATGGAGGAATATCTTGAGAAAAATTGCAGTTTTAGATCAGCATACCATTGACAAAATTGCAGCCGGAGAAGTGGTGGAACGTCCTTCTTCCGTAGTAAAAGAACTGGTGGAAAATGCCATTGATGCCGGAGCTACCGCCATCACGGTAGAAATTACCGATGGCGGCAAGAAACTGATTCGAATCACAGACAATGGAGGAGGCATGGAAGCGGAGCAGGTTCCCCTGGCTTTTCTTCGTCATGCCACCAGCAAAATCGAAAAAATAGAAGATCTGGAACACATTGCCTCACTTGGATTTCGCGGTGAGGCTTTGTCCAGTATTGCGGCCGTTTCACAGGTCGAACTGATCACAAAGACGCCTTCCTCCATCAGCGGTGTCCGCTATATCATTGAAGGCGGACAGGAACATTCCCTGGAAGAGCTGGGCGCACCGGAAGGAACCACTTTTCTGGTCCGCAATCTGTTTTACAACACACCGGCCAGAAGTAAATTTCTGAAATCCGATACAACCGAAGGGAATTATATCAGCACACTGATGGAACAGCTGGCTCTTTCCCACCCGGAAATCTCCTTTAAATATATACAGAATAAGCAGGTGAAGCTTCATACTTCCGGTAATTACAGTGTAAAAGATGTCATCTACAATGTCTACGGCCGTGATATTGCCAGATCCCTGCTGGAGATTTCCTACGAAAATGACTTTATGAAAATCACCGGATTTGCCGGAAAGCCGGAGATTTCCCGCGGAAACCGTACTTTTGAAAACTATTATATCAATGGAAGATATGTCAAAAATAACATTATCACAAAGGCCATTGAGGATGCCTACAAAGGTTTCCTGATGCAGCATAAATTTCCTTTTGTCTCTCTTCATATGGAGATGGACGGAAACGATCTGGATGTCAATGTACATCCCGCCAAACGTGAAGTTCGTTTTGCAAGAGGTCCGGAGGTCTATGACGGCGTTTACGAAACCATCCGCAGAGCCCTTACCAGACGGGAAATGATTCCGGAAGTGACTTTCGGAAGAGACGAGCGCGTATCCAGGACAAAAGAACCCATAAAGCGAGCCGACGTGCCGGAGCCTTTTGAAGCGCAGAGAAGAGCGCAGACATATCAAAATACCGCATCTTCTGCAGATATCAGACGCCCGGGGACAGATAAACCGGAAATCAATCAAACAGGAACCGGAAGTTCCATATCGCATCAAACGGAACCCGGCAATTCGAAATCGTATCAATCGGAAGCCGGTAATTCAAAATCGTATCAATCGGAATCCGGCAATTCGAAATCGTATCAATCGGAAGCCGGTAAAATGGCACCGGAGCAACTGAAATCTGCCAAAGCAGAATCATACAGATCAGAATCCCGTAAGCCTGATAAGCTGCGGGAAGAAGACGACTACGGAATATCTGCGATCGGTCCTGCATTCACCCGTGCGGAAGAATCCCTGTTTTCAGGGACACTGCGTCACTCTGAACAATCCGAACAAAAGGAACCGAACAGCGAAGACACATCTTCCTGGAAACCGAACAAAAATACCAGCGATAAAGATAATGCCAGCCTTCTGGGAAATCCTGCAGCAGAACCATCCCCACAGAACTCTGTCACCGGAGAACAGCTGGAAATGTTCGAAGAAAAACTGCTTTCCCCGGAATCGCGGAAACACCATCAGCTCATCGGCCAGCTGTTTGACACATACTGGCTGGTGCAGTTTGGAGATGAGTTTTATATCATCGACCAGCACGCAGCCCATGAAAAAGTTTTTTACGAAAGACTGGTACGCCAGTTTCAGGAGCAGACCATCGAATCCCAGTATGTGAGTCCACCAATGATCGTAACTCTGAATCTTCAGGAGGAATCCCTTCTGAAAGCGAACGAACAATATTTCCGGGACTTCGGATTTGAAATTGAGCCTTTTGGCGGAAAGGAATACTGCATCAGTGCGGTTCCGTCCAATCTTTACGGATTTACCGAAGAGGGACTCTTCCTCGACATGCTGGATCATCTGGCAGCAGAAGGGCAGAAAGATGCGCTGAAACTGTTCACCTCACGCCTGGCTACCATGGCCTGCAAAGCCGCAGTCAAAGGAAATCACCGGATGTCTCCGCAGGAAGCGGACAGTCTGATCGATGAACTCCTGACTCTGGAAAATCCTTATCACTGTCCTCACGGCAGGCCCACCATCATTTCCATGACCAGGGCAGAACTGGAAAAGAAATTCAAAAGAATTGTATAAATCTGCATACCAGGAGGCATATATCATGCATGACAATATGTATTCAAAGAAACCTCTGATCGTACTCACCGGTCCCACTGCAGTCGGAAAAACCAGCCTTTCGATTTCTCTAGCAAAGGCTGTAAACGGCGAAATCATTTCTGCTGATTCCATGCAGGTCTACCAATACATGGATATCGGTTCCGCCAAAATCCGTCCGGAAGAAATGCAGGGCGTTCCTCATCATCTGGTAGATATCCTGAAACCGGAAGAAGAATTTCATATCGTGCGTTTTCAGGAACTGGCAAAACAGGCCATGAATGATATTTATTCCAGAGGCCGTATTCCTGTCCTGGTTGGCGGTACCGGCTTTTATATTCAGGCAGTTACCCGGGATATTGATTTTACCCAGGCAGAGCAGGAAGATGATTATCGAAAAGAACTGGAACAGACAGCCCGTGAGAAAGGTGCCGAAGCACTCCACCGGATGCTGGAACAGGTTGACCCGGTAAGTGCCGGGGAAATCCATGCCAATAACGTAAAACGCGTGATCCGTGCACTGGAATTTTATCATCAGAACCACAAACCGATTTCCGAACATAATCAGGAACAGAGGGAACACACCAGCCCCTATAACCTTGCCTATTTCGTTCTCAATGCACCGAGAGATCTTCTCTATGAACGAATCGACAAAAGAGTGGACGAAATGATGGCGCAGGGTCTTCTGGAGGAAGTAAAAAAGCTGAAGGAAATGGGCTGTCACAGAGGAATGGTTTCCATGCAGGGACTTGGATACAAAGAAATCCTTGCTTATCTGGATGGAGAATATCCGCTGGAAGAAGCAGTCCGGATTCTGAAGCGCGATACCCGGCATTTTGCCAAACGCCAGCTTACCTGGTTCCGCAGGGAACAGGAAGTCATCTGGGTAAATAAAGATGAATTTTCCTATGATGAAGAAAAAATACGAAACTATATGCTTTCGATACTGAAAGACAGAGAAATTTTACGATAAGACTAAGGAAGGATCAAAAATAAATCCATGATAAAAGAAATGTATGAACAGCTTGGGATTTCTTCTCAGGTTTATGATTTTGGACACGAAATAGAAGCTTCATTAAAAGAACGTTTTGAGGAATTTGACCGGATTGCGGAATACAATCAGCTGAAAGTCCTCCACGCCATGCAGAAGAACCATGTCAGTGCGGAGTGTTTCCAGTCCTCTTCCGGATACGGATATGACGATTTCGGACGCGACACACTGGAAAAAGTATATGCGGATACTTTTCACACGGAAGCCTGTCTTGTCCGTCCGCAGATTGCATGCGGCACACATGCCCTCGCCATTGCGCTGTTCGGTAACCTGCGCCCCGGTGATGAATTGCTGGCGCCTGCCGGAAAACCATACGATACCCTGGAGGAAGTGATCGGCATCCGCCCATCCAAAGGATCTCTCGCGGAATACGGTGTCACCTATCGTCAGGTAGACCTTCTGGAAGACGGCACATTTGATTACGAAAATATCCGCAAAGCCATCAATGAAAAAACAAAACTGGTGGAAATTCAGCG
This sequence comes from uncultured Blautia sp., assembly GCA_945864225.1. Classification (GTDB taxonomy): domain Bacteria; phylum Bacillota; class Clostridia; order Lachnospirales; family Lachnospiraceae; genus Blautia_A. The sequence goes on from CAMBAL010000027.1 coordinate 11,051, forward strand.
TTCCAAAGGCTATATGACACGTCCATCTTTCTCCGTAAAACAGATTGGAGAACTCATTGCTTTTGTAAAAAGTATCAAACCGGATGTCATCTGCATGGTCGACAACTGCTACGGAGAATTTGTAGATACCATCGAACCAAGTGACGTAGGTGCAGATATGATTGTCGGTTCTCTGATCAAAAATCCCGGAGGCGGACTGGCTCCCATCGGAGGCTATATTGCCGGAACCAGAGAATGTGTGGAAAATTCCTCTTACCGCATGACCTGCCCTGGTCTTGGCATGGAAGTCGGCGCTTCTCTCGGAGTCAATCGTTCCTTCTACCAGGGATTTTTCCTCGCACCGATGGTAACAAAGGCTGCTCTGAAAGGTGCTGTTTTTGCCGCAAACATTTATGAGAAACTTGGTTTCCCCGTTATTCCAAATTCCACAGAACCAAGAAATGACATTATTCAGGCTGTTACTCTCGGAACACCGGAAGGTCTTGTTGCATTCTGTCAGGGAATACAGGCAGCTGCACCGGTAGACAGTTATGTTGCTCCGGAGCCCTGGGATATGCCCGGTTATGACAGCAAGGTCATTATGGCTGCAGGTGCCTTTGTACAGGGTTCTTCCATCGAACTTTCTGCAGATGGTCCTCTGAAACCTCCCTATGCTGTTTATTTCCAGGGAGGTCTTACCTGGGAACACGCAAAAACCGGCGTTCTCATGTCATTGCAGAAGCTGGTGGATCAAAATCTTGTTTCATTGCCATGAGGGAAAACTATGAATAAAAAACGTGTTCTTATCGTCGGCGGAGGGGCCTCCGGACTGATGGCCGCGATCATGGCAGCCCGAGAGGGAGCGGAAGTGACTATTCTGGAACACAACGAACGCCCCGGAAAAAAAATCTGTGCCACAGGAAATGGAAAATGCAATCTTACAAATACCGAAATGCCCGCAGATGCTTTTCGCGGAACCGATGCCGAATTTGTACAGGATGTTCTGAAACAGTTCCCTGTTGCAGAAACGATCCGCTTTTTTACAGAGCTCGGTATATATACCGTTAATAAAAATGGAGGTCTTTACCCCAGAAGTGCGCAGGCATCCAGTGTCACAGATGTCCTCTGCATGGAAGCTCGAAGCCGGAAGGTAAAAATCAAAACCAACGAACATGTAACAAACGTTTTCCGGGAACAGGAAATCTGGAAAGTCCTGACAGAAGGATGGACCTATGAAGCAGATTCGGTAATCCTTGCCAATGGTTCCTGTGCATCCGCTGTTTCCGGTTCTGACGGCAGCGGTTACGAGCTTGCACAAAACCTTGGCCACCAGATCATCAAACCTCTTCCTGCACTGACCGGTCTTCGATGCCAGCCTTCGGCCTCTGGTTACAGCCGCAAACTTCTTTCTCTATGGGCAGGGGTCCGTACAGCAGGAGAGGTGACTGTATTCGTGGATGGAATTCCGGTATCTTCCCAAAAGGGGGAACTCCAGCTTACGGACTATGGCATTTCCGGAATTCCGGTCTTTCAGCTAAGCCGGTATGCGATCCGTGCACTGGAAGATGGCTGTGACGTAAAACTTTCGGTCAATTTTCTCCCCGAATTTTCTCCGGAAGCGCTTCATGCATTTCTTGATTCCCGCCGCAAAAACTGTCCGTACAAAAACGAACCGGAAATGCTTACCGGTCTTTTTCCGGATAAACTGATCAAAGTTCTGTGTCAGGCACCGGATCTGGAAAAAGCAATCCATGAATTTCCGCTTCATGTTACCGCAGGACTTGATTTCAAACAGGCACAGGTCTGCTCCGGAGGCGTGGATACTTCTGAAATCAACCCGGAGACTCTGGAATCCAGAATTCATAAAAATCTGTTTTTTGCCGGAGAGCTGATCGACATTGATGGTACCTGCGGAGGATATAATCTGCAGTGGGCATGGTCCAGCGGTGCAGTTGCAGGTCTTCATGCGGCCGTGACGCACTGCAGCATATAAGCTCATTGCAAAATATAATTTTAATCCCCACAATTCAGGAGGAGCGAAATGATTCGAATAACTCAGCTGAAGCTTCCCATTAACCATACACCGGAGGATTTACGGGAGAAAATATCCAGAACCCTCCGATGCGGAAAGCTTCCCTTTCAATATAAAATTACCAGACAATCCCTGGATGCCCGTCACAAAAATGACAAAAAGTTCGTGTATACTGTAGATGTAACTTTCGAGGACGAAAAAAAGATTTCCCGTAGAGTTTACAATAATAATATTATGTCAATTTCTGAGAAACCTTATCATTTTCCGGAACCAGGTACGGAACCTTTGCATCACCGCCCGGTGATTATCGGAAGCGGTCCGGCTGGGATCTTCTGTGCATGGTATCTCGCAAAAGCCGGCTATCGTCCCATCGTACTGGAACGCGGGGAGGAAGCTTCCCGAAGAAAAGAAACCGTAGACCGGTTCTGGAAGAACGGTGTGCTGGATCCTGACTCCAATGTGCAGTTCGGAGAGGGCGGTGCAGGTACTTTTTCCGACGGAAAACTGAATACACTGGTGAAAGACCCTTTCGGCAGAAACACGGAAGTACTGAAACGATTCGTGGAAGCAGGAGCACACAGGGAAATTCTATATCAGCAGAAACCCCATCTCGGTACCGATGTTCTCATCGGCATCGTGGAAACTCTTCGCCGTCAGATTGAAGAGATGGGCGGAACCGTGCGTTTTCGTTCCAAAGTCACAGATCTGAAAATCGAAGACGGCGCACTCTGTGGAGTGGAAATCAATGGAGAAGAAATCCTTCCTGCAGAAATCTGTGTTCTGGCTATCGGACACAGTGCCCGTGATACCTTCCGGCTGCTTCACCGCACAGGTGTATTCATGGAACCCAAATCCTTTGCCGTCGGTCTCCGCATGGAACATCCGCAGTCTATGATCAATGAGGATTTATACGGAGAACCGGAAAATGCGATTCTTGGCGCTGCAAGCTACAAAGTCACTCATACCTGTCAGAATGGAAGAGGGGTTTATTCCTTCTGCATGTGTCCTGGCGGTTATGTAGTAAACGCTTCCTCTGAACCGGGACTGCTGGCAGTAAATGGAATGAGCTATCAGGCCCGTGACGGTGAAAACGCCAACAGTGCTCTGATCGTCACCGTTACTCCACAGGATTTTCCCGAAAACGGCCCATTAGGAGGCATCGAATTCCAGCGCAGACTGGAACGAAAAGCCTGGGAAGCAGGAAATGGCTCCGTACCTGTACAGACCTTCGGCGATTACAAGGCGAACAGGACTACCGAAGCATTCGGAGAAATCCGGCCGAATATCCGCGGATCCTATGCTATGGCCAATGTCCGTTCCATTCTCCCGGAGGAAATCGGAGATTCCATTGAAGAGGGAATTCTTGCATTCGGCACAAAACTGAAGGGATTTGACCGCGAGGATGCACTGTTAAGCGGCGTGGAAAGCCGTACCTCTTCCCCGGTACGTATCGTCCGGAATGAAGAATTTCAGGCAAATATCCATGGTATTTATCCCTGCGGAGAAGGTGCCGGATATGCCGGAGGCATCACCTCTGCTGCTATGGACGGCGTCAAAATTGCCGAAGCCATTTCTAAAAAATACAGAAATTTTTAGGAGAGAGTGTACATCCCTTTCTTTTTATGCTAAAATGGCACCAGGCATTTTATGAGAGCGGCAGGTAAAAGCCATGCCAAATTCAATACGGGAACTGCCACAGGAGCAGCGTCCTTACGAAAAATGTCTCCAGAAAGGAGCATCTTCCCTTACAGACAGTGAACTTCTGGCAGTCATTCTCAAAACCGGCACCACCGGGTGCAATTCCATTGACCTTGCCGCTGAAATACTGCGCACGACCGAACAGTCCTCTTATCCGGGACTTGCCGGCATCCTTCATCTTTCCGTGAAGGATCTGATGACCATCCATGGAATCGGTCCGGTAAAGGCTGTCCAGCTCAAATGCATCGGAGAACTCTCCAAACGGATCGCCACATCTGTGGCGAAAACACAGCTGTGCCTTTCGCAGCCGCAGACTATTGCCAGATACTATATGGAACAGCTTCGCCATGAGGAAACCGAACGGATTTTGTGCATGATGATGGATACCCATATGCATCTTCTCGGAGAATCCGTTTTGTCATCCGGTACTGTAAACGCCTCTCTGATCACTCCGAGGGAAGTTTTTATCGAGGCACTCCGGTATCATGCAGTAAACCTGATTCTGGTTCATAACCATCCATCCGGAAGTCCTGTTCCAAGCAGTGACGACCTGATGATCACAGAAAAGATTTATTATGCCGGAGAGATGATCGGGATTCATCTGACAGATCATATCATTATAGGGGATCAGAAATATATCAGTTTCAGAGAACAGGGGATTTTTAAAGGATATCAGGATCATTCCGCAGTATAAAAAAATTGAAGGGACAGATTTATGCTGTTTAGAAATACATATGGAATAGACCTTGGAAACAGTACCATTAAGGTATATTCCGCGCTGAGAAACAAGACATTTTTGGAAAAGAATATGATAGCGTCCAGAGGACGTACCATTATCGCCGTGGGCAATGAAGCATATGAAATGTTTGAGAAATCACCAGCCGACATTTCTGTCAGTTCGCCGATGGCTTTTGGTATGATAGCCAATCTTGAGCTGCAGGAGATTACTCTATACTCCATGCTGAAGAAAATCGACCATATCATCGGTTTCGGTTCTGACATTTATTTCTCTGTACCTCTGGATATGACCGCTGTCGAAAAGCGCGCATTTTACCATGTAGCCAATGGTCACTGGCTTCGCAAAAACCGCGTCTTTATGGTAGAAGCACCGATTGCGGATGCCATTGCCATGGGGGTAAATCTTGAAAAAAATGTAGGAAGTATGATCGTAAATATCGGTGCACAGAGTACACAGTTTTCCATTATCGCAGACGGCAGGATCATCATCAGCCGAAAGATTCCCATCGGAGGACGTCAGATGAATGAAGCAATCTGTGCAGAAATCCGTAAGCGATACAGTCTCCAGATCGGTACCAGAACCGGTAAACGTCTGAAATTATTTATGGGCCGTCTCAATGACCAGAGGAAGGAAGCACGAAAAGTTGTGGGAATCGACAGCATATCCGGTCTTCCAAGGGAAGAAGTGATTTCTTCCTATGTAGTCAATGCGGGGATTATGAACTGTGTCAATGAAATTGCGGCCGAAATGAAAACCTTCCTTGAAAGAATTCCGCCGCAGATTTCCTATCAGATCGCCCGGGAAGGAATTTATCTCACCGGTGGAAGTACCAGACTTCCCTATATTGATCATTATCTTGCAAGTTATACCGGTTTTACCTTTAATTTATCCGATTTATACGAAACATCTGCCGTATGCGGGCTCGAAAAGATCATCCGGGACAGGGAGCTGAAAAAATGGGCCCAGTCAATCAAACAGCGCAAACTTTAGGGGTATGATAATACATGAAAAACCTGAAAAAGAAACTACATTTCCGAATTCATTTAAAAAGCAAGCATCTGCTTGTCATTATGACCATGTTCTGTGTAAGTGCTATCGTCGCTACCTTTGCTTCCGGAATTACCACAGCACCTCTGACGAATGCTGCAGGCATGATCCTGATTCCTTTTGAGAACAGTATCAGCAGCATCGGCAAATGGCTTGGCGATGTGCAGAAAAATTTCCAGGACAAGCAGGATCTGATCGCAGAAAATGAAAAACTGCTTGCCGAAATTGACCATCTGACCACACAGAACAACAATCTTCTGCAGGACCAGACAGAACTGGAACGTCTGAAAGAACTGTATAATCTGGATGAAGAGTATTCCGATTATCCCAAAATTGCCGCCAGGATCATCTCCAAAGATCCCGGCAACTGGTATGATAACTTTACCATCAACCGGGGTTCTGAAGATGGAGTCCGCGTGGATAATAATGTTATCGCAGGCAAAGGATTGGTCGGGATCGTCACTGCAGTAGGTCCTCACTGGGCAACGGTACGTTCAATCATAGATGACAGCAGTAATGTGAGTTCCATGACGATCGGAACCTCCGACAACTGTATCGTGACCGGGAATCTGGAACTGATCGATGAAGGCAAGTTAAGCTTTGAGCAGCTCTATGACAAAGAGGGCAAAGTTACGATCGGAGAACGTATCGTGACCTCAAATATCAGTGAAAAATATCTGGAAGGACTTTTTATCGGATATGTCAGCGAAATATGGCAGGAAACCAACAACCTGACGAAAGCAGGAACGATCGTAACACCTGTAGATTTCCAGCATCTCCGTGATGTCTTTGTCATTACCGTTAATAAACAGGACTCTGATTATCAGGGAATGAGCAGCGAAACGGAGGAAAATGCCGATGAAGAGTAAAATTGTTCTCTTTTTTACCATTATCGTCTGTTTCCTGCTGCAGTGCACACTTCTGCACACCATTTCCATCGGGTCCATCACACCGAACCTGATGCTGGTGCTTTGTGTTTCCATGGGACTTATGCGGGGCAGAAAATGTGGAATGTGGACCGGTTTTTTATCCGGCCTTCTCATTGATATGTTCTACGGGTCCCTGTTTGGTTTTTATGCACTGATCTATATGTACTGCGGTTATTTCTGCGGTTATGCATTCCGTATTTATTATGACAATGACATCAAAGTTCCCATGGCACTGACTGCTGCCGCAGATGTTTTATACAATTTTGCCGTATACGCTCTTCAGTTTCTTCTGAGAGGGCGGCTGAGCCTTGGAACTTATGTTGTACGCATCATTCTGCCGGAAATGTTTTATACTGTATTTCTGGCTATGCTCGTTTATCGGGTATTCCACTATATCAACTATCGATTTATGAATGTCACCAGGAAAGAAAGTGAGTCAATTTGGGTTCTAAAATAAAGAAATACATCAAAAAAATACGACTGAAAAGAACAACCATCCTGGCGCTGGTGTTCGTATTTCTGGCCGTGATCCTGATTCAGCAGATTTTTGATCTGCAGATCATTCAGGGTGAGGATTACATCAGCAAATTTCAGACACGTACTACCAAAACACGTGTGATCAAAAGCACCAGGGGAAATATTTATGACCGGAACAAAGAAGTAGTGGCATCCAATGTGCTTTCCTACTCATTAACACTGGAAGATAACGGAAGTTATGAGACAACCCGTCAAAAAAATCTGACCCTGAACAGCATTGCCTATCAGGTCATCAAAATACTGAAAAAAAACGGCGACAGCCTTTCTCATACATTCCACATTTATGTGGACGAAAACGGCGAATATGCCTTTGATGTCGGAGAGGGATTTACCCTGAACCGTTTCCGCGCGGATATTTATGGTCATGCTCTGATCGATGACCTTACAGACGAAGAAAAAAATGCAACTGCACAGGAAATGGTAGAGTACTTAAGCGGCAGCAAGGGATTTTCCATCGTTCTTTACGGGGACAAGGCCTATACAGCCAGTGAACTGGAAGAATACGGGCTTCCGGAACAGCTGTCTGCACAGGAGATCCTGGATATTTCCATTATCCGTTACGAGCTCAACAACAACAGTTTTATGAAATACGTCCCGGTTACTATTGCAACTAATGTAAGCGAAGAATCTGTGGCATCCATCATGGAAAATCAATACAAACTTCAGGGAATCGAAGTAGTAGAGGATTCTATCCGCCAGTACATAGATGACGAAAGCATGGGACCCATACTTGGCTATACAGGTAAGGCTTCCTCTGAGGAACTGGAATCTCTCCGTGAACAAAATTCTGCTTACACCAACGATGCGATCGTAGGTAAAGCCGGAATTGAACAATATATGGAACTGACGCTGCAGGGAACCGACGGCAAGGAAACCGTGTCTGTAGACAATATGGGAAAAGTTCTGAAAATTGACGAAGATACCAAAGTCGATCCTGTTGCAGGAAATGATGTTTATCTCACCATAGACTCCGACTGGCAGAGTGCCACCTATCAGATTCTCAAACAGCGTGTTGCAGGTATTCTGCTGTCCAACATTGAAGCAACCAAAACGTTTGATTATGATGCAGTGACAGATGCCAGCCAGATCCGTATCCCCATCTATGATGTATACAATGCTCTGGTAGAAAACAGCGTGATCGATATCACAAAATTCGACTCGGAGGATGCTTCTGACACAGAAAAAAATTTATATGCCAAATTTCAACAAAAGCAGCAGCAGGTTTTTGATACAATAACAAACAGACTTACCGGCGAGAACCCTCCGGCATATAAGGACGAAGATCAACAGGTACAGGAGTATCTCAGTTATATCTGCAATACCCTCCTTCGAGACACCCTGGGTATCATTTCCAAAGATGCCGTTGATACTTCAGATGCAACTTACCGCGCATGGGCCGTTGAGGAAGCCATCAGTCTCAAGGAATATCTGAATTATGCGGCAAGTCAGAACTGGATCGATATTTCCAGCATTTCTCCGGAGGGAGAGTATCTGGATTCTGCGGAAGTATACAGTTCCCTGACATCCTATATCATTGATTATCTGAAAACAGATCTTGGTTTTTCCAAGCTCCTGTACAAATATATGCTTCAGGAGGACAGTATCTCGGGGCAGGAACTCTGTCTGGTGCTGTATGAACAGGGTGTTCTTTCCAAAGACGACGGTGTATATGAATCCCTTGCCTCCGGTACCGTGGGTGCTTACGATTTTATGATCAATAAAATTGCCAATCTGGAAATAGAACCGGCTCAGCTTGCTCTGATGCCATGTTCTGCATCGGCCGTTGTCACAGATGTTCATACAGGAGAAGTACTGGCATGTGTATCGTATCCCGGATATGACAACAACAGACTGACCAATAATATGGATACTGCTTATTATTCCAAGCTTGCCACCGATCTGTCCAGTCCGTTTTTCAACAAAGCCACACAGCAGACAACTGCCCCCGGTTCTACGATGAAACTTCTTTCTACCATCGCAGGTATGATGGAAGGTGTCATCGATGATGATACTTATATCGAATGTACCGGTGAATTTGATTATGTGGAGCCTTCCATTTTCTGCTGGAACAAAAACGGACATGGTTCCATTGAAATCCGTACAGCGATTCAGGAATCCTGCAACTACTTTTTCAATATGGTCGGTTTCCAGCTGGGTAAGACAGGCGATAACGAGTTTTCGGAATCCTTAAGTCTGTCCAAGCTTCAGCAGTATGCGTCCATGCTGTATCTGGATCAAAAAACCGGAATCGAACTTACGGAGGCAACTCCTCATGTATCCGATACAAACGCAGTTCCTTCCTATATGGGACAGGGTACTCATCTTTACACGACGACTCAGCTTGTACGATACGCGACGACCCTGGCCAATTCCGGAACTGTTTTTAAACTGAGTCTTCTGGATAAGGTGACAGATTCCAACGGAACTGTCCTTGAAGACTATACCCCGAAGATTGAAGATACTCTGGATATTCCGGATAACGTATGGGATGATATTCATGACGGTATGTACCGCGTAGTTCAGACACATGATCAGTTCAACGGTCTCGGTATTGATGCTGCCGGCAAGACCGGTACAGCCGAACTGGATCTCCGTCATCCAAACCACGGTCTGTTTATCGGCTATGCACCTGCTACAGACCCGGAATATGCCATCTGTGTCCGCATTGCCAATGGTTATTCCTCTGGTAATGCTTGTCTTGCAGCCAATGATATTTTTAAATACATCTTTGAATTAGCAGATGAAGAGTCTATTCTGACAGGTTATGCTTCCAGTGATGTCAGCACGACCTCCAATGACTAATAAAACCTTCAGAGAATACCAGAAATTTGGAACATTTTTTTAGGAGGAATGGAAAACATGAGTGAAGTCATTGTCATCACATCCGGCAAAGGCGGCGTGGGGAAAACAACCACCGTTGCAAACATTGGAACCGGACTGGCCATGATGGGAAAAAAAGTAGTAGTAGTGGACACCGATATCGGTCTGCGTAACCTGGATGTCGTTCTGGGACTGGAAAACCGTATCGTCTATAACCTTGTAGACGTAGTAAACGGAAGCTGCCGGCTGAAACAGGCACTGATCAAGGATAAACGTCATCCGGAACTGTTTCTTCTGCCGTCGGCCCAGACCAAAGACAAATCTGCGGTTTCTCCGGAACAGATGATCAAACTGACAGAACAGCTCCGCGAAGATTTTGATTTCGTACTTCTGGATTGTCCTGCCGGAATTGAACAGGGATTCCGCAATGCCATCGCAGGTGCCGACAAAGCCCTGGTTGTCACGACACCGGAAGTATCTGCCATCCGCGATGCTGACCGGATCATCGGACTTCTGGAAGCCCACGAAATTCGTGATATCCATCTGATCATCAACCGTCTGCGTCCGGATATGATTGCCCGCGGAGACATGATGTCTGTTGATGATGTGATCGAGATTCTCGCAGTTGATCTGATCGGAACGCTTCCGGATGATGAACAGATCGTCATTGCAACAAATCAGGGAGAACCTCTTTCCGGCAAAAATTCAAAAGCCGAGGAAGAATACCGCAATATCTGCAAACGTCTCCTTGGAGAAGAAGTTCCATTTATGGATATCCGGCAGAAAAAAGGAGTCTTCACAAGACTTGGAAGTATCTTCCATAAATAAAATAACAGATCAGACAGGAGGGTAACCCATGAATGTCTTTCATCATGTCAGAAAACGCTCGGCCGGGTACGCAAGAGACAGAATGAAACTGCTCCTGGTCTCAGAACGCATCGACTGCTCTCCGCAAATGATGAAAATGCTTCGAAATGATCTCATACATACGGTAAACAAGTATGTTCTGATAGACGAAGAACAGGTACACCTGAAGATCACACAGGAGCCTCCTGTGCTTTATGTCAAAATACCTGTACAGATGAAAAGGAATCGATTGGAAAATGATTAAACAGTATAAGCTTCGTTTTTACAATTTCAGACTGGTGTTTTTCCTGCTGCTGCTCAGCGGATTCGGAATCCATCTGGTTGGAATTGCTTCCTCTGACCTGAAGTCCAAACAGCTTCTCGGCGTCATCATGGGAGTAATTCTCATGGTGATCTTATCCCTGATGGATTATTCCTGGATCATGAACTTTCAGTGGATTATGTATTTTTTTAATATTTTCATGCTGCTGGCAGTTCGTCTGTTTGGGGATTCTGCCAATGGGGCTGCACGCTGGATCGACCTTGGATTTATCCGTTTTCAGCCGACGGAGCTTTCAAAAATTATTATTATTGTATTTTTTGCAAAATTTTTTATGGACCATGAGGAAGACCTGAACACCTTCCGTACCATTATTCAGGCAGCTGCACTTCTGGTTGTTCCGCTCTTTCTCATATACAGCCAGCCGGATATGAAGAACACCATTACAGTTGCGGTCCTGTTCTGTATCCTGATCTACATTGCAGGCCTGAGTTATAAAATTATCGGCGGTGCTTTTCTCATTGCCATACCACTTCTGATTGTTTTTCTCAGTATCGTGGTACAGCCCGACCAGAAACTGATCAAGGATTATCAGCGCGACCGTATTATGTCATTCCTGTATCCGGAAAACGAAGAATACTCTGATGACATTGAACAGCAGAATAACTCCATGACAGCCATTGCATCCGGAGAGCTGATCGGCAAAAGGCTCTCCGGAGAGGACGAGGGGACTTCTGTAAATGAAGGAAACTTTGTGGCCGAAAATCAGACTGACTTTATTTTTGCAGTGGCGGGAGAGGAGTATGGTTTTATCGGCTGTACCGCGCTCATTCTTCTGCTTCTTATGATTGCTCTGGAATGTATCGGAATAAGCCTTCGTGCCAAAGATCTGGCCGGTAAGATCATCTGCTGCGGCGTTGGAACCCTTGTGGCGATACAGGGAACCATCAATATTATGGTCGCAACCGGGATGGGACCGAATACCGGTACCCCCCTTCCCTTTGTCAGCTATGGACTGACATCCCTTGTCAGTATGTTTATCGGTATGGGACTGGTCCTGAATGTCGGTCTGCAGAGCAGTGCATACAATAAGGAACTACAGAAAAAGAACACCTATAAGAAAGAGGAATATCTATGAATCGCACAACATCCAAAAACAGTGCCAGAGCCGCCAGAATTCGACGTCGTAAACGCAAAAGAATCATGAAGACCATTCTTCTGCTTCTCCTTATGGCAGTTCTTGCAGGCGGAGGCGGGTATCTTGTCTATACCCTGAATATGGGAGCACTTGCCGAACTTCCGGAAACCTTCCGTGCTTCCAGAGAATTTTCCGGTTCCGATCTGTCTGTAGATCAGAAACGCGCCAAATCCTTTGCAGCAGATTTATGTGTCGTGGAAGAAGATGTTCCTCTTGATTCTGTCTCCCTGGAAAGCGGTCAGTCAGGCCTTCTCTTTGATCTTTCCAACAAGAAAGTTCTTTATTCCAATGGAACTTATAACCGTGTCTATCCTGCCAGTATCACAAAGATTATGACTGCCATGCTGGCTCTGAAATACGGCAATATGGATGAAACGGTTACCATTACACAGGAGAACGTGACACTTGAGGAAGGTTCTCAGGTATGCGGATTTCAGGCAGGAGATAGACTGACCCTCGATCAGCTGGTCCACTGTCTTCTTGTTTATTCCGGCAACGATGCGGCTTCTGCCATTGCGGAATATGTGGGAGGGTCTACTTCCAATTTTGTAGACATGATGAATTCTTATGCAGCAAAACTCGGCTGTACAGGAACCCATTTCACCAATCCTCACGGACTTCAGGATGAAAACCATTACACCACACCCTACGACATTTATCTGATGCTGAAAGAAGCACTGAAATATCCGGAGTTTACGGAGATCACACAGCTGTCATCCTATACTGTGGAATATACCCGGGCAGATGGCTCTCAGATGGCCACCTACCTTGATGCAACGGATCATTATCTCACCGGAGAGGCAAGCACTCCCAGAGATGTTACGATCCTGGGCGGAAAAACCGGTACCACCAGCGAAGCAGGCAACTGCCTGGCTCTTCTTTCCCAGAATGCATATGGAAATCCCTATATTTCCATCGTCATGGGAGCTTCCAGTAAGGAACTTTTGTATCAGCAGATGAGTTCCCTGCTCGTTAATATCAATGGAAATTGACACAAATTCCTGAAGAATTCATCTGATCATTGACAGGAGAGAAGCAGTGCAGAAAAAACTCCATATACGTGTCGGATGTGCGGTGATCCTCTGTGTGATCACCGCTATTATCATCCGTGATTATTCTTTTTCATTTTGTTCCTGCAGAAATCGTTACCGATGCCAAAATTGAAGATTTTGCCGGTGACTGGTCTGGCAGTCAGGTATCCGCTTATGGTATGACAGCACCTCTCGAAATGATGGAAATCGAAAAACTGAAACTTGGAATCAAGGATAACCTTGTTACTTTCACACTTGGAGGTGGAATGCTTTTCGGCAAGTACGAAATTGCAGACCTGGAAGGAGAATTCAAAGATGGAGTTCTGACATTTACCACTCCGGCTGAATATGAATATTCCGAAGACAGTGTATGGAACATCCGGTTACATGAAGACGGCACATTAAGTCTGTCTTACACAGTTATGGATGAAGAATTTATTTTCTAACTCGAACCGGCTGTGGAAGAAACCGAAGAGTCTGCAGAAGACACAGCTTCTGAAGAAACAACCGAAGAAGCGACTGAAGAAGCAGCAGAATAATAGCTGCATTCCTCAATGGTCCGGATACATCTGTAAGTAAAGTTATCAGGTGATTTTTACACATTTTTACACCAGGCTGTATTGCATATTGCAGCCTGGTGTATTACTTTTATATCAAAGAAAACTACTTTGCCTTTTTTATGATATAAAAATCACAATAGTTCTTCATATCACAGGAAAATTCGTTACATTTTTCTATGACATAAAAATCACTCTCGTTTTTCATTCCACAGGAAAATCCTATACATTTTTCTATGAAAAAAATCACAATACTTTTTCATAACAAAATCATTTTCCTATGGAGAAATCTGCAAATCTATGATAGGATAAATCGAATAAAAAAATATACCACCTGGAGGAATTACAAATGAAAATTGCGGTAACCTATGACAACGGAGAAGTATTTCAGCATTTTGGAAGAACAGAACATTTTAAAGTATATGAAGTAGAAGATCAGCAGGTTTTATCCAGTACGATCATCGATTCCAACGGCACTGGACATGGAGCACTGGCAGGTCTTCTTGCAAACGAAGGAATTCAGGTACTGATCTGCGGCGGAATCGGCGGCGGTGCTCAGACTGCGCTTACGGAAGCCGGAATTGAACTGATTGCAGGAGCGTCTGGGAATACAGATGAAGTAATCGAAACTTATTTAAAAGGAGAACTCGTTTCCACAGGTTCCAACTGCCATCATCATGATCATGAAGAAGGTCATTCCTGCGGAGAAAATGGCTGCGGCGGACACGGAGAGGGCCATTCCTGCGGCGGATGCGGAAATCATCTCACACTGGAAGGAAAAAATGCCGGCAAAACATGCCGTGTACATTATAAAGGCACCTTCAACGACGGTACCCAGTTTGATTCCTCCTATGACCGCGGAGAACCGCTGGAATTTGTCTGCGGTGCCGGCATGATGATCAAAGGTTTTGATTCAGCTGTTGCTGATATGGAAATCGGACAGATCGTAGATGTTCATCTCAACCCGGAAGAAGCATACGGCATGCCGGATCCCAATGCAATCCTGACCTTTGAGATTGCCAACCTGCCGGGTTCCGAAGACCTGACAGTAGGACAGCAGGTTTATCTGACAAATGCCATGGGACAGCCATTCCCGGTAAAAGTCACAGCAAAAACAGACAGCACCATCACTCTCGATGCCAACCACGAGATGGCAGGAAAAGAACTGAACTTCCGGATTGAACTTGTAGAAGTTAAATAAAGACAAAGTGCTGATATAAATGTGCCAGGCAGGAAAAGCTTTGACATCAGTTGTCGTTGTTATTCCTGCCTGGTATCATTCAGCCAATTGAAAAAAGTTAAAGCAATCTTTTACGGTGAACAGGTTTTTATTCTAAAAATGATTTTAAACCATCTCCAGTATATTCTTCTCATCTACAAATTTCCCTGAATAACACTTCACAATATTCATCTCCACACAAAATCAGAATTGAGGATTGAAACTGAGGAATAATGATAAAAATTTAAAAAAATTTCCGTCCATTACATTAATATGTAATCAGAAAACATTCATGTCATCAGAAAGCATCCAACGGAGGTAAAGAGTATGAAGTACATCGTAATCGATCTTGAAATGAATCCCATATCCACAAAATATAAACAGGAACATCATATCTGCTCACAGGAAATTATCCAGATCGGAGCCGTTTTACTGGATGAAAAATTCCAGGAAATCAGCAGTTTTGCTACACTTGTGAAGCCGCAATTCAATAACCGAATCTGGAAAAACTATGAAAAACTGACAGGAATTACTACCAGTATGGTGAAATCTGCGCCCTGTTTTGAAGAAGCCTTAAAAGCATTCGGCTCCTGGTATTCCCATATCCACGACCAGGTTCAGTTCATTCAGTGGAGTACAAGCGACCAGACACAAATGAAAAGAGAAATCCAGTTAAAAAAAATCCAGCCGGATTCACCCGAACTATCCTTTATAAATGAAAAATGGGCAGATCTGCAGGCAGAATATGTAAATACTCTAGGAATGGATCGCAGTATCTCTTTATCTGATGCTGTTATGTTTGCAGGAGAAGACTTCAAGGGCCATGCACACGACGCATTAATCGATGCACGCAATACTGCATATGTACTAAGCGTCCTCCGAGATGAGAAGAAATGTGAAAAAACGCTTCACTCTGTTATAGATGTATTCAAGCCCAAAACAAATTGCTTATTAGGTGACTTGTTTGATTTCAGTTCTCTTTGTCTTCAATTGTAAATTTCTCTGCAAAAAAGGACAATTGCATTCGCATTATCTGATGCGAAGCATTGTCCTTTTTCTTTGGCAATTTTATGTATGTTCCAGCTACAGTGAATTATAATGCAACAGCTATTTTCTCCTGGAATGCTGCCGGAATTTCTTCTTTATCAAGAGAAATGCTGATAACGATAGATACTCCAAACTTGGTTCCAATGGCATCAAGCTGTTCAAGTGTACCGGTGACATCCTGATCTTCCAGTTTCGCAATCTTCAGGAAGCTGTCGAGATATATCTGCTCAAGGTCATGATCCTGAGAAATGATACCGCAGATAAATCCAATGAATTCATCAGAATTTTTCAGTGGATAACCGGAAACATCAATCAGACGGACCTTATTGTTCAGCTCATACATATGCTTCGTGCTCTTGTCTAAGTAAACAATGCTGCCATTTGCGTCTTTAATCGCGCCGTTCACTCTGTCTAACAGTACTTTTGTTTTGCCCTTGCCTTTCTTTCCTACAATCAGTTCAACCATCCTGTTTTTCCTCCTTAGACACATATAATATTAATTTTGAACAAATTCTTTAATTAATATGTTTCAATTATAGTGCATTTTATCTTAAAATTCAATCAATAATTTAAAAAATATCACAATAATTTTTTTACTGAAAAAAAGTGCCTGTTTTCCTTTTCTTTATGATGATTTCATCGGATTTTTACTTTTTATATATTTATACAAGCGTAATTCATATGATTTCAAATATCAAAGAAGAGCAGAATTTCTTATTTCTCCTCCCTGAGCCTTACCGCAGTGGCCGCCTGGCGCCGTCTGGCGTCGTCTAAGGCCGCGTAATGCTTCTTGGTAGTATTTACATCTCTATGGCCAAGAACGTCCGCTACAAGGTAAATATCGCCTGTTTCCTGATAAAGGGCAGTGCCATAGGTACTGCGCAGCTTATGCGGGGTAATCTTTTTGGTTGTCGTAACCTGACGGGCATATTTTTTTACCAGATTTTCTACTGCCTGAACACCGATCCGACGTCTCTGGGCAGAATAGAAGAGAGCGTGTTCATGGCCAGGCAGGGGAGTAATCCCTTCCCGGACTTCCAGATAGCGTTTCAAAGCTTTTTCTACTTCCGGCCCAAAATAAACAATCATTTCATTTCCGCCTTTTCTTGTCACCTTGATTCCATTGTTCTTAAAATCCACATCCTCAACATCCAGGCCCACGCATTCGGAAACACGGATACCAGTGCCAAGAAGCAATGTAACCACAGCCAGATCCCGTTCTTTTGTTTTTTCATAGAACACACGTTTCTGTCCGGTAAGCTGATCACCACAATGTTCAATATAATCCAGAAGTATGGCGACTTCATCGGCATCAAGACGGATGATGCTTTTATCATGAACTTTTGGCGTATCGATCAGTACGGTGGGATTTGTCTGAATCATTTCACGTTTATAATAATAAGCATAAAAACTGCGAAGAGCAGAAATTTTTCGTTTTAATCCACGTTCCCCGTTTGTTTCGGTTTTTTCCCCGTTTTTGTAAACTTTCAGATATTCTTCGTATTCCTCGATATCAACCGCCTTGAGCTGATCCAGA
The DNA here is from genome assembly GCA_945864225.1 of uncultured Blautia sp. GTDB lineage: Bacteria > Bacillota > Clostridia > Lachnospirales > Lachnospiraceae > Blautia_A. The sequence continues at coordinate 28,547 of CAMBAL010000027.1, forward strand.
ACATCGACCGTGAAATCCGTCATGGAATATTCCTTAAATGCCGGATTGGAGTCCAGGAGAAACTGAAAGAAAATCCGGATATCATAGGCATAGGAAATCCGGGTTTTCGTGGTCGTAGTGGATTCCATAGCCCGAAAATAGTCCCTGCAAAACGGCGGCAAACTTTTCAGAACTTCACGTAATCTGAGAGTATTGTCTATATCAGTTTTTTCACGATAGGTCATTTTTGAATCCATAAAATAATTTCTCCTTTTTTTCTGTAATATGGTAAATCCGATAAATCTATAGAAAGTGTAGCATATCCCGGTCTTTTCTGCAATATCTATTTGAAAAACTCGGGTTTGTCGTATAGATATACTTCTGTTTCAAAAAGGCGAATTTGCCCGTTTTTTGCTTATGATAAAATGAGCCAACCTTTTTATAAGATTGACTCATCAAGAATTATGGTAAACGGACCATCATTTTCTAATGTAATTTTCATATCTGCACCGAAAATTCCATGCTGTACTACCGGAACTGTTCTGGATGCTTCCCGAATCATATATTCATACAATTCCTCAGCCTGATCCGGTGCACCGGCCTCAATAAAGCTTGGCCGATTGCCTTTTTTACAGTTCGCATATAACGTAAATTGTGACACGATCAAAAGCTCCCCGTTCACATCACTCAGGGATAAATTTGTTTTTCCCGCTTCATCCTCAAAAATTCTCAGTCCAAGAAGCTTCTTCAGGTATTTATCAGCAATCTCTCTGGTATCGTTCTTTCCAACACCAACAAAAACCAGAAAACCCCTGCCTATTTTGCCGACACTTTCACCGTCGACTCTGACTTCCGCATGATTCACACGCTGTATTACTAACTTCATCTTCAAAATCCTCTTTTAATCATCGTGCAGTTAACATAACAATACATTATGCCAACTACACGATGATTATCCCTTTTCTCATTTTTTTCTATTATTTTATTTATCAGCCTTTCTCTCAAGGCTTTCTCTGAACTTCCGGTATTTTGCTTTTGTCTTCTCTGATACTTTTTGAAATACCTCTTCTGCCTTTCTGCAAAAGACTTTTGCCTTATCCCATAAGAGCAATGCATATTTATGAATCCATTTCCATACGATTCTTCCGCAGAGCTTCAAAATCTCCCACACTTCCAAAACAAATTTCGAAAGAATATTCCATATTTTCATAAACATCCCATCCGGATTCTTCATCCGCTTCAGTTCCAGCTCCTTCCGTCTACGCTGAGACTCTTTCGGCATATAAATTGCTTCTTTTGTATCCAGATCAAAACAATCAATATCACAATACTCTCTGACATCAGACGGCAGCTCTTTCTCTTCCAGAGAATGCCCGAAAATCTTCCAGACTGCCGCATAAATAACCGCGCAGACCGGAACCCCTATCAGCATTCCCACAATTCCGAACAATCCTCCGCCGACCATAATCGCTACAATCACCATAAAGCTGGACAATCCTGTAGAATCACCAAGAATCTTGGGTCCGAGAATATTTCCGTCAAATTGCTGGAGAATCAGGATAAATATCGCGAAATACAATCCCTTCAAAGGATCTACCAATAAAATCAGCAAAACACAGGGAATCCCCCCCAGATATGGTCCAAAGAAAGGAATCACATTCGTAACTCCGATCACAACACTGACCAGTACTGCATACGGCATATCCATAATCACTGATCCAATATAGCAAAGAACACCTATGATTGCAGAATCCAAAAGCTTACCGCTGATAAAGCCGCCGAATGTTTTGTTTGTAAAACGCATTGCGTGAATCAGCAGATTGGCAACTTTTGCCGGAAACACCGCATAAACGACCATCTTGCTTCTTGCGACAAAAATCTCTTTATCTGCCAGTACATAAAGCGATACAATAGCTCCAATCAGAAAGTTTTTCAGGAAAATCAGAATATCAAATACTCCTTCTGATACATTTTTCAGCATTTCCTGCATCTGAGGCAACAGATTGGTATACAGATATTCCTGGGCTTTATCCGTATACTGATTCAGCATATCGATCATTTCCGTATCCAGTTTCCAGCCTTTTTCCATAATGGTATTCAGCCAGGACTCCACGCTTCTCACATAACTCGGAAAACTGTAGATAATATTCATAATACTCCGAATCAACTGCGGAAGAATCATCATGATCAATGTATAAATAATCACAAGCAGCAAACAGAGAGAAAGTAACACGCAGATCCAGCGAATCACTCTTCTGCCGCGTTTTTCAGGTTTCTTCCCTTTCTTCTTCAAAAAGGGAAAAATCAGTCGTTCTTCCAGAAAGGTTACTACCGGAGTTAACACATACGCGATAATCACACCATAGATAATAGGTGCCATAATACTGAAAAAAATCCTGATTCCAGAAATCAGTGAACGCATATGGAAAATCCCATAATAAAACAGCATGCTTGCCGCGATCACGCAAAACGCCGTCACACCCCAATGCAGGTATTTATTTTCCCAACGAAATTTCATTTAAAATAAAGCCTCCTGTAATAGATTTCCTTTATCTTGTCCAGCAACTTTTCCCTACTAACATATTTTAAGAATAAATATCCGGTGTCATCTGATCAGTTATTTATTCTTCCATGTATCAGTTTCAGACAAATATAACATTTTCATTATAGCATAAAGTTATTTCCATGTCCCAGATAGTTTGAAAAAAAGCTGTCTTCTTTTAATCGACACTTTAATTAACATAACACAATCTAATGTCAATTATTCTGTCATAAATGATACCAATTCTACTCTTGCCCTGCTCCTGCAAACGCGCTATAATAAGCAAACAAATATTTTTTATTTTAATACATCATACACGAAAAAGAAAGGTGCAATATGAAATTACAACAGGTTTTAAGTATCACCCGCAGAGCTGTGGATGATTTTCACATGATTGAAAGCGGTGACAAAATCGCTGTAGGCGTTTCC
>CAMBAL010000028.1 GCA_945864225.1 uncultured Blautia sp.
TGCAAAGCTAAGATCTACTGTAATTCATTAAAACTCGCTGTGATTACCTAAAGCCCCCTTTAATTCACAAAGCCAAACTCAAATTCACTGATGTTGAAAACAAACAATAATTCTTTTATTTTTCGTAACAAACAACGCAATAATCTTGCATTGACATCCTTTTTCAAATAAAGTACACTATTTCCACAGACAACGGATGATACTATAAAAGAAACCATCCAATGTTTTTCTTAATCTATTTATTTTTATATTCTTTCCTGTATTCCAGGAATTTTTCCCTTTATTTTATTTATGATCGTGGAAATCCATTGTCTGTTTTGATACTTTTTGCTATATTGATATTGGAGAGTTTCCTTTTATAGTATCCACAGAAAGGACACTATATGAAAGAAACCACCTCTGCAAAAGATAAAAAATCACATAGTGGTTCCAATGTTTCACAGCACGAAGCTGCAGCTCTGAAAGTCATGATGCAGTTTTTTGCCGATGAGATACTTCCATTTCTTGGAATCAGCGGAAAAGTCGTTTCCATTGCTCCCACAGAAAGTATCTATCTGGAACTAAAAAAACAATATGAAGACTTTAATCTCATCACGGAAGACGGCACATGGAAGCACTTCGAATTCCAAAGCACCAATGGAGGAGTCGAAGATCTGAAACGGTTCCGCTCCTATGAGTCCGTGGCCAGTTATACTTATGGTGTGGAGATTACGACGTATGTATTGTTTTCCGGAAAGATCCGGCATCCGGTAACCGAATTTTCAGAAGGGATCAATACATACCGCATCATTCCTGTTATCATGACCAATATCGATGCTGACCAGCTGCTCCAGACACTAAAAGATAAAGCAGATCAGGGAAACCCAATTACAAAAGAAGAACTGGTACAGTTATCTCTGACACCTCTTATGGGTGGAAATACTACACTGAAGGACCGTATCCTGACTGCGTTTCAAATTACAAAAGAAGCATCGGAGATTAATTACTCCGCAGGAAAAACAAAAGATTGAGGCGGTGATTTATACAATGGCAGATAAATTTTTAGATTCGGTTACTCTTGAAGAAGTGGAGGCGGCTGTTAAAATGACAAGACTTGGACAAATGTTGGTAAATGATGGATTTCATGATGGATTCAATAATGGATTCAATGATGGATTCTCAAAAGGTGAAAATAAAACAAAACTGGATATTGCCAGAAAACTTCTGAATATCATGGGTGTTCAGGAAGTTGCAGAAAACACCGGATTATCCATCGAAGCAGTTCAAAAAATTAAAGATGAAGGAAATGAAGCCTGTTAGACCATGTCATCAGTCCCGGAAAGTCAAAACTCTCCGGGACTGATTCTTGCACATGCCTTTTATATCCTTTATAATGATAAACGACTAATACATCGAAAAATCAAGCAAGTGATATAACTGGTTATTTATTATTTGATGTACTGCGATTTTCAAACACACTCTAATCCACAGTCTGCGTTTCTCAATATGCTTCCCCTCCAGAGAACCGCAGCAGCAAATACAGAAAGCCTGTAAAATCAATGATTTATAGCATGTTTGAATTATAGAAAGGAGCTTACCATGCTTACATGTGATTACAAAGTCATTTCCATAGACGGAGATTATGCCCATCTTCAGCGCATCGACCAGACGGATGAAGAAGACAAACTGGTCGCCCGTGCACTGCTTCCGGAAGAAATTTATGAAGGATGCCTGCTGCACTATGAATGGATGCAGTACTCTATGATGTGATGCAGAAAAAATTCAAAAGAAAAGAGGCCACTTATGCGAATGAATCCCTTCTGCATGTGCTGTGCAGTAAATAAACAGGAAAAACTGATTCGGAAATTTAACGATACAGACCGCAAAACCGAATATATGAAACAGGTCATGTCTCTGATTGCCAATGCCGGTCCCCAGGACTGTGCCCCCAGCATTTCTATAGATTTGAAGAAATTATATGCCGAATACTGGGACGAAAAACCAGAGGACTACACTGCTGTCAAACATGAATTCAATCAACTGATGCTGGATATGGAAAAACGTCTTGAAGACAATATCCGAAATTCCAGCGATCTTCTGGAAACTGCTCTTCTTTATGCCAGAATCGGCAACTATATCGATTTTGCCGCCCTGTCCCATGTCGACAAGGATACGATGCTTTCCATGATTGAATCTGAAAATAAAGAACCACTTGATTCCATAGAATATAAACATTTTCTCGAAGATTTGTCCAATGCCTCCAGCTTTGTCTATCTCACGGATAACTGCGGAGAAATCGTCATGGATAAGCTGGTCATCCGTATTCTCAAGGAATTATACCCTTCTCTTGATATTGCGGTCATTGTAAGAGGTATTCCGGTCATCAACGATGCTACTCTGGATGATGCTGAAGAAATTGGTATGACTTCGTTTGTAAAAGTCATCGGCAACGGCAGCGGAGTCGGCGGAACCTGGCTTCCCGATATCAGCGAAGAAGCACGCCATCTCCTTGATACGGCTGACGTCATTCTTGCCAAGGGACAGGGGAATTTTGAAACTCTGAACGACTGCGGGCTGAATATCTATTACCTGTTTCTCTGCAAATGTGAATGGTTCCAGAAAATGTTCCACGCCCGTCCGCTCCAGGGTATGTTTGTCAATGAACGACGTACGATACCGGATCGATAAATATTCACCAACGATTTTTCGCCCTCTTGACAATTTGACGAAATGATTTCAGCTTTTCGTCAAACTGTCAAGAAAGTACGAAAAACTTTGTACGATTCTGCCCTAGCCCCCGGCCTTGATTTTCGTTATACTGAGTACAGTTAAAAAAACGCACACAAATATAACTAAGTATCATTTATTGGAGGAAAAATCATGGCAAGCTTATCATTACAGCACATTTGCAAAAAATACCCAAATGGTTTTGAAGCAGTTAAAGACTTCAACCTTGAAATCGCTGACAAAGAATTTATCATCTTCGTAGGACCATCCGGATGTGGAAAATCCACTACTCTTCGTATGGTAGCCGGTCTGGAAGAAATCTCCAGCGGTACTCTTAAAATCGGTGACAAAGTTATGAACGATGTAGAGCCGAAAGACCGTGATATCGCAATGGTATTCCAGAACTACGCTCTGTATCCTCATATGACAGTTTATGACAACATGGCATTCGGTCTGAAACTTCGTAAAGTTCCGAAGGACGAGATCGACAAAGCAGTTCGTGAAGCTGCAAGAATCCTTGACCTTGAGAAACTTCTTGATCGTAAACCGAAGGCTCTTTCCGGTGGTCAGAGACAGCGTGTTGCTATGGGACGTGCTATCGTACGTAATCCTAAGGTATTCCTTATGGATGAGCCTCTTTCCAACCTGGATGCTAAACTTCGTGTACAGATGCGTATTGAGATTTCCAAGATCCATCAGAGACTGGGCGCTACTATCATCTACGTAACACATGACCAGACAGAGGCTATGACCCTTGGTACCAGAATCGTAGTTATGAAAGACGGTGTTGTTCAGCAGGTAGATACACCTCAGAACCTGTACCAGAAACCAGGCAACCTGTTCGTAGCTGGATTCATGGGATCCCCGCAGATGAACTTCCTGGATGCACAGATCGTAGAAAAAGGCGGCAACGTAGTTGCTAAAGTTGGCGAATATGAAATCGCTGTTCCTGCTGCAAAAGCTAAAGCTCTTAAAGATGGCGGCTATGTAGGCAAGACTGTTGTTATGGGTATCCGTCCGGAAGATATCAACGAAGAAGGCAGCATGACATCTGTTGTTAAAGTATACGAGCTTCTTGGTGCTGAAGTATTCCTGTACTTCGATGTAAATGGAACTCAGGTTACTGCACGAGTTGATCCACGTACCACAACCAAGACAGGCGATCCTGTTAAATTTGGTTTCGATATGGAAAAATCTCACTTCTTCGATAAAGAAACTGAACTCGTTATCTGCAACTAATTCTAAAATACATAACGGATTTTACCCCGGGGAGATGATCCCCGGGGATTTTTTATGTCCTTCTTAACTAGCACATCGAAAAATAAATAACCAGCTATATCACTTGCCTGATTTCTCATCTGCTGCGTTGTCGTCAATCGACGATGCCACCGCATCGCCTCATTTCTCCGCCTTGCATATGAGAAAATCATTCTGCGCGATATAGCCAGTCATTTATTTTTCGATGTACTAGGAAATTGCAAAATACGGTAACTGTTCTCTCCGTTCACAGTAATAGAGTCATATGAACAGTAACAAAATACGCTCCCAAGAGCTTGTTTGAAAAGTTTACAGATTGTCTTTATCGACTTTTTTTGCTATGATAAAAGAAAAATGATGAGTGACGATTTCTGCATGAGAAGGAATTTTATTTTAAAAGAATATCCCCTGAAAACACACAATTCACCTATGCTCTAAACGGAAATGTCTGCTATCCGGAACTTTTCTTGTAAATTTCGAAAGGAGTACTTCATGGCAATACAGCAAATATTAAAAAAATGTCTCAACGACTGGAAAGAGATCAGTCAACTGGATTTCTGCATGGTCAATTCCAACGATGAAATATATGTAACTACATGTGACAGGAAACTTCCATCCTCTGATACACTTCAGGAATTTCGCGACAGCGCCGCTCTCTGCAGAGCCAATTCCAGTCTCTGTCTGTACAAAATTCAGGATGGCAGCGAATTTCCTTATCTTCTCATTGTCTGGGGAAGCGGCGACTCTGTTTCTACCATCGGGGAACTTGCCGTATGTCAGATTCTCTCCCTGCTCACTGCCTACGCAGAAAAAAATGACAAAAATACTTTTATGCAAAATCTTCTGTTGGACACCTATTCCAAAGTCGATGCTTTCAACAGGGCCAAAAAACTTCATATTGCAACCTCCGTACGCCGTGCTGTTTTTCTTGTTGAAACCAAACAGAACAGCGATGAACACGCACTGGCCACGATCCGCAATATTTTCTCCGCGCGATCCAGAGATTTCATTACATCCATCGATGACACCGGCATCATAGTTGTTCGGGAACTGCAGTCTACCGACGATTACGAAAAGCTGAACGGACTCGCCTATATGCTTGTGGATATGCTGAACACCGAGGCCATGACACAAGCCTGGGTTGCCTACAGCAATATCGCAGACGACCTGAACGATCTGAGCAATGCATACCGTGAAGCCAGAACGGCCATGGAGGTAGGCAAAATATTCTACGCAGACAAAAATGTTTTCGGTTACAACCGGCTTGGAATCGGCAGACTGATCTACCAGCTTCCTGTGTCCGTATGTGAAATGTTCATGAATGAAATTTTCCAGGATGAGACCCTGGACTCTATAGATGAAGAAACACTGAATACCATCCGGACTTTTTTTGAAAACAATCTGAATCTTTCGGAGACTTCACGCCAGCTTTATGTTCACAGGAACACACTGGTCTACCGTTTTGAAAAACTCCAGAAGAAATTCGGATTGGATATCCGTACCTTTGAAGATGCACTGACGTTTAAAATGACCATGCTTGTGTCCGATTACATAAAGTATTCCAGACAGAATCCGCAATCATAAATCAAAACTCTTCTTTCAGACAATTTATTTCAGCAGCATCAGATGCTCCGGCGGCAAATACAAATATTGGGGGACTCCCTCATACGGGTCCTCCTCAAAACTTTCCTTGGCCTTCATCCACCAGATGACATTTCCTTCTTCAGAACGGGCATTTTTCACAAGATACTGATGCTCAAATGTGCCTTCCATATACTCTTCAATTCTCACCGGCAGGCAATTCTCTCCTTTTTTGGAAACAGGCTTCAGCCAGTGTCCGCGGATTCCGATATAGTTGTCCTCCCGGCTGACCTTCTGCATGGTACGGAGCTGCATGTCCCAGTCAAGAGCCCAGACATGATAATCGTCCAGCCGCTCAATTCTGGAAAAATTTTTACATCCCGTAAGCTGTGCCGCATCCAGAAGCTGCGGCTGCTCAAACAGTTCCCGTGTATTCCCGGAAATCAGTGTTCTTCCCTCCTTCAAAAGCATCAGTTCCCTGCAGAAACGAAACGCTTCATCACGGCTGTGCGTCACCATCATCATATCGCCGCTGTATTCCTCCAGGAATTCCTGCATGTCTTTCTGAAGTACGTCCTTCAGATATCCGTCAAGAGCCGAAAAAGGCTCATCCAGCAGTATCACTTCCGGTTCTCCGATCATCATCCTTGCCAGTGCCACTCTCTGCTGCTGCCCACCGGACAGCTGAGACGGATACCGTTTTTCAAGCCCGTCCAGGCGATAACGTTTGATAAAATCGTCAATTTTTGCCGCTTTTTCTTTTTTTTCACCGCGAAAACCGCAGCCAATATTCTCACGTACCGTCATCGTGGGAAACAGGGCATAATTCTGAAAAAGATATCCCACATGTCGTTCCTGTGGTTTCAGATTAATCTTCTTTTCTGAATCAAACACAGTCTTTCCGTTAATGATAATTTTACCCCTGTCCGGAGTTTCGATACCGGCAATACTTCGCAGCGTCATGCTTTTGCCGCTTCCCGAAGCACCAAGAATTCCCATAGTCGGCGAACTGCTTTCAAATTTTGCCTTAAGGGAAAAACCACGGAAATTTTTCTCAATATCTACATATACAGCCATCAGATCCACCTTCTTGTCTTCATTCCCTTGCCGGAAATGATATTAATCAATGCCACAATTACAAATGAAATCGATACGATCACGCATACCCAGAAAGCCGCCGTAACATAATTTCCAGCTGCTGTTTCTGACGCGATTGCGACAGATACGGTTCTGGTTTTGCCCAGAATATTTCCGGCAAGCATGGACGTAGCACCATACTCACCAAGCGCTCTCGCAAAAGCCAGCACAGTGCCGGAAGCAATTCCCGGGGCTGCAGCGGGAACGATGATTCTCCAGAAAATATGACTTTCACTCATCCCCAGAGTCCGACCCGCATAAATCAGATTTACATCCACCTGTTCAAAAGCGGCTCTCGCATTCCTGTACATCAGCGGAAATGCAATTACCGCAGCGGCGATGATACATCCCTTCCATGTCTGCACAATTTTTATATCAAAATTTTCCATAAGAAATGCGCCAAACGGTCTCCTCAGACTGAAAATCATCAAAAGAATAAATCCAGCAACCGTAGGCGGAAGCACCAGCGGCAGCGTCAATATTCCATCCAGTACCGCTTTGGCCCCGGCTTTCAGTTTCATTGCCTGTCTTGCACAGAAAATACCGAGAAAAAAAGCGATCACCGTTGCCACAACCCCGGTTTTCAGCGAAATCCACAAAGGACTCCAGTTTATCTCCTGCAAAAATTCTCTCATATCAACACCTCTCAATCAGTACATCGTATTGGTTTAAACTTATCAGATTTCTGTCAAAAGCTTCCAATTTCTTTTATTTTATCAAAAAAATCATAAAAGCGATAGCAATATCTAAAAAAAGAATCCTGCCCAAAGAGCCATTTTATATCAAAGGAAAGTGCTTTGCATTTTCCTTTGATACCAAAAAGGAGCTCGCCATTTTGGCGAGCTCCTTGACGTTATATCAATGTTCTGCTATCTCGTATTCTGCATCTTTGAGCAATTCAATGGTTTTCTTTACTCCATATCCACGGTTATTTCCGGTATGCATAACCGGAAGCGAATCCTGTTTGCAGTTCCAGCCGACTGACGATCAGCATTGATTCCATAAGGTGTGCAGGTTACCAGTGTACAGTAATCCTTTTCTTCTTTTCCTGTTCAGATATTATCGATTTTTTTCCTGATCTCCAGCATTTTCTGATCAAGATTTCCAATCACCTCGGCGCATTCACGAAGCTCCTCATCGATGAGTTCCGCTTCTTTTTTGCCTTTTTTGTAACGAAGCTGGTGATCCAGATTTGCCCAGTAATCCATTGCTGCGGTTCGAAGCTGCAGTTCAATTTTGATCCACTGTGTCCCATTCTGGAACGCTATCGCAATTTCCAGAATCAGATGCAGACTCTGGTAGCCGGATTTTTTCGGCTCTTTGATGTAGTCCTTCACTTTGACGATCCGGATATCTTTCTGCTTTTCGATCAGTTCTGATACTTTGTAAATATCATCTACATAAGCACAGATTGCACGCACACCAATCAGGTCATTGATTCTCTCCACCGCAGTGTCAAAGTCCAGCTCCAGTCCCTTTTTCTGCAGTTTCTTGCAGACACTGCTGTAGCTTTTCAGCCGCCCGGTTTTCATCTGAATCACATTTCTGTGCATATTCATCAGAAAAACGGTATTGATAATATCAAGCTTTGTCAACAGAAGATTGATGGCACACTGTCCTTTGATACTGAATTCACTGTCCACCAGTTTTTCTTTCAGATCAGAACCCTGCTCTTCGGCAGCCCCCTGCTGCGCTTCATTCTTCTGAATTCCTTCTTTCTTTGTGTTTTTTTCCTCCAGAAGTTCCTCATTCTTTTTCTCTTTTTGTTTCTTCTTCAATAAAATCTCACTTTCCTTCTTAAATTCATTCATCAAAATTGCATCAACACCTGCTTACTGATATTTTGCGAGTATCTGCTCAGTATTTTCCGATGTCCTGACTTTCCCCTTCTCATATAACATATTTTTATCATCAGCAGCTGGACAGTTACTCCGCATTTACTAATTTATGTGTCATGTTCTGTTTTTAGAACCTCTTTTCTGCAATTCCGCACGAATATGATACTTTCCAAATAAGAAATCTTTTCTTCATTTCTGTTAATTCCAGATTAAATATATACTCTTATCATACTGTTACATGTGACAAATGTCAAAATCTTTTTGTTTTTGTCCAATTTTTTTTGTTTTCCCATTCCTCCAAAAAGATTAAGCCGTAACATCCCTTCTGCCCAACTCTTTTTCTTAAATTATACAATATGGAAAATTTTCATCTTTTTCCCCATTATTTTTTCGTTATTTTTTTATCAATCTAAGGATTGACAAATGATTAACAAAGAACTATAATGGGCTCATCAAGTTTGATAAATAATTAACGTTAATCCATTAACAAAGTATGCCGTGGGATCATGACTCCGGCAGCGACACTGACAAACCATTACCTATTTATCAAAAAAACAGGAGGATTCCAAATGGCAAAAACAGAAACACAAATTCCAGCCATCATTGACACCGCTGAAGCACTGGAAGCAAAAATGGCTGCGATGAAAGAAGCACAGAAACTTTTCGCCACATACACCCAGGAACAGGTAGACAAAATCTTTAAAGCTGCTGCTACTGCTGCAGACAAAGCCCGTATCCCGCTTGCAAAAATGGCTGTAGAAGAAACCGGAATGGGTATCGTAGAGGACAAAGTAATCAAAAACCACTACGCATCCGAATACATCTATAATGCTTATAAAAACACAAAAACCTGCGGCGTCATTGAAGAAGATCCCACTTACGGCATCAAAAAAATCGCTGAACCGATCGGTCTGATTGCTGCAGTTATCCCGACTACCAATCCTACCTCCACCGCTATTTTTAAAACTCTGATTTCCCTGAAGACCAGAAATGCGATCATCATCAGCCCGCATCCACGTGCAAAAGCCTCCACGATCGCAGCTGCAAAAATCGTTCTGGAAGCAGCTGTCAAAGCAGGTGCGCCAGAAGGCATCATCGGCTGGATCGATGTTCCAAGCCTGGAGCTGACCAATCTTGTTATGAAAGAGGCAGACATTATTCTCGCAACAGGCGGTCCCGGAATGGTCAAAGCCGCTTACTCCTCCGGCAAACCGGCTCTCGGCGTAGGCGCAGGCAATACTCCGGTTATCATCGATGAAACTGCTGACGTCCGTCTGGCAGTCAACTCCATCATCCATTCCAAGACCTTTGACAATGGTATGATCTGTGCTTCCGAGCAGTCCGTAACCGTTCTGGACAGCATTTATGAAGAAGTGAAAAAAGAATTCATTTACAGAGGCTGCTACTTCCTGAAAGAGGACGAACTGGAAAAAGTCAGAAAAACCATTCTCATCAACGGTGCCCTCAATGCCAGGATTGTCGGTCAGAAAGCCGCCGCAATCGCTGCAATGGCAGGTGTCACGGTTCCGGAAACTACCAAGATTCTGATCGGTGAAGTAGAGTCCGTAGATATCAGCGAAGAATTCGCTCACGAAAAACTTTCCCCTGTACTGGCAATGTACAGAGCAGCAACCTTTGACGAAGCCATTGCCAAAGCAGAACGTCTCGTAGCAGACGGCGGATACGGCCATACTTCTTCTCTTTATATCAACACCAGTGAAAAAGAGAAAATGGCAAAACATGCAGCTGCTATGAAAACCTGTCGTATCCTCATCAATACCCCGTCTTCCCAGGGAGGTATTGGTGATTTATACAACTTTAAACTGGCTCCATCCCTTACCCTTGGCTGCGGTTCCTGGGGCGGCAACTCCGTTTCCGAGAACGTAGGCGTAAAACATCTGATCAACATCAAAACCGTTGCCGAAAGGAGAGAGAACATGCTCTGGATGAGAACCCCTGAAAAAGTTTATTTCAAAAAAGGCTGCATGCCGGTTGCTCTGGATGAACTCGGCACTGTCATGGGAAAGAAACGCTGCTTTATCGTAACCGATTCCTTCCTTTACAAAAACGGATACACCAGACCGATTGAAGACAAACTGGACCAGATGGGCATTGTACATACCTGCTTCTCTGACGTAGAACCTGATCCGTCTCTTGCTTCCGCAAAAGCCGGTGCAGCTGCCATGACAGCCTTCCAGCCGGACTGCATCATCGCTCTGGGCGGCGGTTCCGCAATGGATGCCGGCAAAGTTATGTGGGTACTTTATGAAAATCCGGATGCGGATTTTGATGATATGGCTATGGACTTCATGGATATCCGCAAGCGAATCTACACCTTCCCGAAAATGGGCAAAAAAGCATACTTTGTGGCAATCCCCACATCCTCCGGTACAGGTTCCGAGGTGACTCCTTTTGCCATCATTACAGACAAAGAGACCGGAATCAAATGGCCGCTGGCTGATTATGAACTGATGCCGAATATGGCAATCGTAGATACCGACAATATGATGAGTGCACCAAAAGGTCTGACCTGCGCTTCCGGTATCGATGTTATGACTCACGCAATCGAAGCATATGTTTCTGTCATGGCTTCTGATTATACAGACAGTCTTGCTCTCAAAGCAATCAAACTGGTATTTGATTATCTGCCGCGTGCATACAAAGACGGCAATGATGTAGAAGCAAGAGATCACATGGCAAACGCATCCTGCATGGCCGGTATGGCATTTGCAAATGCTTTCCTCGGCGTAAACCACTCTCTGGCTCACAAACTCGGTGCTTTCCATCACCTGCCGCACGGTATCGCAAATGCACTGGTTCTCACAGATGTTATGCGTTATAACAGTGCGGAAGTACCAACCAAGATGGGAACTTTCCCGCAGTATCAGTATCCGCATACACTGGCCCGTTATGCAGAGATTGGACGTTTTGTAGGTCTCACCGGCAAAGATGATCAGGAAGTTTTTGAAAAACTCATTGATAAACTGGAAGAACTGAAGAAAGTCATCGAGATTAAACCGACCATCAAAGATTACGGCGTAGACGAAGCATATTTCCTGGAGACTCTGGATGAAATGACAGAACAGGCATTCAATGACCAGTGTACAGGCGCCAACCCGAGATATCCGCTGATGTCCGAGCTGAAAGAAATTTATCTGAAAGCATATTACGGAAAATAAACCAGTCCATCGGTTCGTAAATAACTATACCAATAACAGAAAGGATGTCCGCCATGAATTTAAAGAATAAAAAAGTTTTTCTGACCCGTCCGTATAAGGTCGTATACAGAGATGGTGACCGCATCATCAAAGTTTTTACTCATGAACACGGCAAAGCCAATGTTTTTAATGAAGCACTCTGCCAGGCCCGCGTAGAGGAAAGCGGCCTTGACATTCCCAATGTCCTGGAAGTCAGCCAGATTGATGGCGAATGGGCACTTGCCATTGAATATGTGGAAGGCAAAACCCTGGAACAGATCATGCAGGAAGACCCGGATAATCTTGAAAAATACATGGAGCAGTTCGTAGACCTGCAGCTTTCCATGCATGCAAAGAAAGCGCCCCGCCTGACACTTCAGAAAGATAAATTTGCCCGCAAGATTTCCAGCCTGAAAGATACAGTCGATGCTACAACCCGTTATGAACTTCATACCCGACTGGATTCCATGCCAAACCACACCAAACTCTGCCATGGTGATTTTAACCCGAGCAATGTCATCGTCAGAGAAGACGGCACCATGACAATCGTAGACTGGGCACATGCAACTCAGGGAAATGCCAGCGGTGATGCAGCCATTACCTACCTGGAATTTGCACTGAAAGACCAGAAAAAGGCAGATCTCTACCTGGATCTCTTCTGCAAAAAGAGCGATACTGCAAAACAGTATGTACAGAAATGGCTTCCCATTGCCGCAGCAGCACAGCTCACCAAGGAAATTGAGGAAGAAAAAGAATTCCTGACCCGCTGGATCGATATTATTGATTTCCAGTAATTCCTGATTTTTCATGAAATGTTTTACAATCATATTGCTTTTTAAACATATAATACAAGGTTCAAAAGTTCATGTGTTTCATGCCTGCATGAAAAAACATGACTTATGAACCCGCAAAAACATATCGTTTCATAAAAAAACACACCGGATATGAAATGTTCTATACAGAATTCTGTCGACATTTTCATCCCCGGTGTGTTTTATATTTTATATCTTTTGCGTTTTGTATTTTATATCTTTTGTGTTTTACCTGTTTCGTACTTATGACAATCCGTACTCAGCTGCCAGCTTCTTGAATTCCGGAAGCGAGTTCACAATGGTATCATAAGATACGCAGTATGCAAGTCTTACATATCCCGGACATGCGAAGGAGCTTCCGGGAACCATCAGGATATTGTATTTCTTGCCAGCTTCGCAAAACTCTTTCTCATTTGGAACCGGAGATTTTACAAAAAGATAAAAAGCCCCCTGAGGTTTGATGCATTCAAAGCCGCATTCTTTCAGACCGTTATATAATGCAAGACGGTTTTTATCATAAGCAGCTACATCCACTTCCGCATCCACACACTTCATGATGACTTTCTGCATGAGGGACGGGGCGTTGACACTGCCGAGAATACGGTTGGCAATGGCTGCTGCGGTAATTACGGTCTCACTGTCTTCCAGTTCATCCGGGATGACCAGATAACCGATACGTTCACCCGGAAGAGACAGGGATTTGCTGTAGGAATAACCGACTACTGTATTTTTATAATATTTTGTCAGGTACGGTACTTCTACTCCATCATATGCCAGTTCTCTGTATGGCTCGTCAGAAATAAGATAAATCACACTTCCGAACTCCTGCTGTTTCTGCTCAAGAATTTCAGCCAGTTTCTTGATGGTTTCCTCAGAATATACGACTCCGGTAGGATTATGCGGGGTATTTACGATGACTGCTCTGGTATTGGCATTGATCTTCTGCTCCAGTTCTTCCAGATTTGGCTGGAAAGTTGCCGTATCCGGAGAGATTTCCACAAGCTTGCCGTCATAATTCTTCACATATGCACCATATTCCAGAAAGTACGGTGCAAAAACAATCACTTCTTCTCCGGGATTCAGGATTGTTTTGAGAATTACATTCAGACCGCTGGCTGCACCAACAGTCATGATCAGGTTTCTGGCTGCAAAGGAAGTGCCGAAACGGCGGTTCAGAGATTCCGCAATTGTCTGACGGACATCCTCAAATCCGGCATTACTCATATAGCCATGAAGAACGGTCGGTTCCTCTTCGTTTACCAGATCAATAATCGCCTGACGGACACAGTCCGGAGCCGGTACACTGGGATTTCCCAGACTGAAATCAAATACTTTATCCGCACCGTAAATCGAGCGGAGTCTGTTTCCTTCTTCAAACATCATTCGAATGGCAGAATTATTCTGCACAAAGGGTTTCATTTTTTCTGCAATCATTTTTGTCTCTCCTCGCTTGCTTTTATACTGCGGCATATGCACCTTATCCATCGTAGCTGCTGCATGATTTTTATGCGACTGCGTCCATGCCGACTTTCAGCGCTTTTTTATTCAGTTCCACGAACTGCGGCTTGATATTGGCCTCCAGAATAGAATCCCAGTCAATGTGCTCCAGACCCATAGCTTTGATAATGGTACCAAGAAGAATGATGTTGGCAGCTTTCTCATTGCCAAGTTCTCTGGCCAGACGGGTGGCATCCACTACCTTGGCTTTGACATGCTTTTCGATTTCTTCCAGCACATCGTCCGGATAGGTTTCCTCACCGGTAATGACGGACATGGAAGGAATTTCTTCATTATTTACAACCAGTGTGCCGTCTTCTTTGAGATAATCCAGAGATCGAAGGGCTTCCATCTTTTCAAAGGAAACGATAATGTCGGCTTTGCCTTTTTCGATAACCGGGGACATTACTTTTTCACCGTATCGAACCTGAGAGGAAACACTTCCGCCTCTCTGGGACATACCGTGAATCTCGCTCATTTTTACATCATAGCCTGCTTCCATCAGGCCATTGGTCAGAATTTTGCTGGCAAGGATGGTACCCTGACCGCCTACACCTACTAATAAAATGCTTTTTGTCATGGGATCAGTCCTCCTTTACGATAGCATCTTTCGGGCATACCTGTGTGCAGACATCACAGCCTACGCACTGAGCACGATTGATGGTAACTTTTTTGTTTGCTTTGTCATAGGACATGGCTGGACAGCCAGCTTTGAGGCAAAGTCTGCAGCCTACACATTTCTCAGGATCCACTTTATTCTTTGTAGCAAAAAGATCGGTAAACTCACTCTTATCTTCTTTGGAGAATTTCTTCAGAACACATGGCCAGCGGGTGATGATCACAGACGGCTCATCAAGGGCCAGACATTTGTCAAGAGTATCGTCTACTTCCTGAAGATTATTCGGATTTACCACATAAACGTGTTTTACACCGATTGCTCTGACGAGATCTTCAATTTTAATCAGCGTTGTTTCCTCACCTTTGGCAGTGTAACCGGTTCCGGGATTGTTCTGGTGACCGGTCATACCTGTGATACGGTTATCCAGAATAATGTTCACCGTATTGCTCTTATTATAAACCGTATTGATCAGCGAATTGATTCCTGTATGGAAAAATGTGGAATCTCCCAGTACTGTTACGACACGGCGGCCATTTCCCTGGGCATTAAATGCTCTCTGAGCTCCATGACCGATGCTGATGCTGGCTCCCATACATACTGTGGAATCCATTGCCTGATATGGCTTTCCTGCTGCCAGAGTGTAACATCCGATATCGCCGCTGATCATAATATCCTTGCGCTTGCCAAGGCGATAGAACAGTCCCCTGTGAGGACATCCTGCACAGAAAGTCGGTGCACGGCCGATCAGCTTGGTTTTGTCAAATTCCATGGTTTTGTTCGGTGTTCCGGTCACGCATGCACGAATCACATCCGGAGTCAGTTCTCCGTAAGCCGGAAACAGGTCTTTGCCGGTACAGGTGCAGCCCTGCTGTTTTACAAACTCTTCAATATATGGATCATTTTCTTCCAGAACGTATACTTTGTCCACTTTGTAGCAGAAATCCTTGATCAGATTTGCCGGAAGAGGATTGGTAAATCCAAGTTTCAGATAAGAAGCATCTTCTCCGAATACTTCTTTTGCATAATAATAGCAGACACCGGAAGCGATAATACCGATTTTGGTGCTTCCCATTTCCACACGGTTAAACGGGCTGGTTTCGCTGTATTCTGCCAGTTTTTCCATACGGTCCTGCAGTTTTACGCGAAGATTTCTGGCAATTGCCGGAAGACATACGTATTTAGCCGGATTTTTGGTCCATTCTTTCGCCGGAACTTCTGCTCTGTCACTCAGTTCTACGATGGATTTTGAATGACAGACACGGGTAGTCATCCGGATTATAAACGGAGTGTCAAATTTCTCACCAAGTTCATAGGCTGCTTTGACCATATCAATGCACTCCTGGCTGTCAGATGGCTCAAGCATGGCGATTTTGGCTGCTTTGGCATAGTTGCGGTTATCCTGCTCGTTCTGAGAGGAAAACATCCCCGGTTCATCCGCTGTCACGATTACATTGCCGCCGTTGACACCCATATAAGCCCAGGTAAACATCGGGTCTGCTGCAACGTTCATGCCAACATGCTTCATGGATACCATACTGCGCTCTCCGGCTACGGATGCGCCAATGGCAGATTCCATGGCTACCTTCTCATTCGGCGCCCACTCTGCGTATATTTCTTTATATGTAGCAAGATTTTCCAGAATTTCTGTACTGGGGGTTCCGGGATATGCGGATGCATAAGTAACCCCGGCTTCATATGCGCCCCTGGCGATTGCTTCATCGCCGGTCATCAACTTCTTCATAGGTTTCCTCCTCAATATGTTTCTGCTAATACTTAATTGTACCCCTATTATACTTAGTGTGTCAACGCTTTTATGTAGTAAAGCGATCTGATTTTATGTGGCAAAACCATTTCATCTGCCATATTTTTTACCGTAAAACTCTGCATTATCAGATAAATTTTTCTGTATTATCAGGTAAATTTCTTTCTTGCTTTTTCACTGACAGTGATGTATCATAAGATAATCATTTTTCAGGGCATTTCGCCGATTTTTCCCATATTATATTTTTTATAAGTTTTTGTATTCACTAATTGCCACTATTCACCAATTCATATATAATGAGAAAGGAGAAAATACTATTATGAAAGAAGTGTATGGAAGTATGGCATTAGAAACCAAAGAACTTTACACTACAAAAGATATCATGGCTCTGCCGGAAGGAGTGCGGGCAGAACTCATTGACGGAGAAATTTTTTATATGGCCACTCCGAATACGATTCACCAGGCATTACTTAGGGAACTAAGCTACACATTTGTCACTTATCAAAAACAAAATAAGGGACGGTGTCAAACTTTTTTTGCTCCCTACTCCGTATTCATTAACCGAGATGAATACAACTACCTGGAACCGGATCTTCTGATTATCTGTCCCCATGGTGAGGAAGATGACCGCCATCAGAAAGACGGATGCCACGGCGGACCTGATTTTGTCCTGGAAATTGTATCTCCTTCATCCAGGAAAATGGATTATCTCAAAAAACTGGATAAGTATGAAGCTGCAGGTGTAAGAGAATACTGGATCGTTGATCCGCAGACAGAACGTGTTCTTGTCTATGATCTCGAAAAAGAACAGCCGCTTCTCACCCAGTATACCTTTGAAGATACGATTCCCGTAAGAATCTACGGAGATTTCTCCATCGACTTCAAAGAACTGGATTTCCGGATGTAGTATCTATCCATCCCACACAGGAAAAATATTCGTACAATCCACGATGAATAACCATATAACCGGTTATTTACGAAACGATGTACCAGACAAAATACAAAAGATAAATTACAGAAAACACATTTACAGAAGATACTTCCTTTTTTTCTGTAGACAAAAAATGACACTGCAGACTCCAGAGCATGTTTGATAATTGCTCCAGGCAGGCAGTGCCATTTTTTTATTCATCCTTTAACTTTTCACACTTTAATTTTTACTCTAATTTTTCACACTCAAACGGACCAGGGCTCTGTGGAGCTTGGCTTCCGCAATTTTATATTCCCGGTCGGTAAGCCCGCCTTTGGAAAGCAGATCTTCTGCACGCGCTTTGGCTTTGGAAGCACGTTCCTCGTCGATATCTTCTTTCCATTCCCAGGTAGTTGCAAGCAGACTGCACTCCCCTTCCATCATGGAAAGCATTCCTCCGATACAGGCAGCCGTACGCGTGGTGCCGTCCGGCAGCACTACATGGGCTTCTCCCATCCCGAGAGCTGTACAGAAATTACAGTGTCCTGCAAGAATCGCCAGATCTCCTGTAATACTTCTGCATACAACGCGTTCCGCTTCCCCCTGAAACAAAAGACCGTCCGGTGTTCCGATTTGTAATGGGAAGGTCCTCATAGACAGCCTCCTTTACTGTTTTCCGGCTTTTTCAAAAACATCATCAATGGTTCCGGCAAACAGGAAATAACTCTCCGGAATATCATCACATTCGCCGTTCAGAATCATCTTAAATCCACGGATGGTTTCCTTCAGAGGCACGTACTGTCCTGCCATACCGGTAAACTGCTCTGCAACAGAGAAGCTCTGTGACAGGAAACGCTGTACCTTACGTGCGCGGTTTACTGTCTGTTTATCTTCTTCAGACAGCTCGTCCATACCCATAATGGCGATAATATCCTGAAGTTCTTTGTAACGCTGCAGTACACGCTGTACTGCACGGGCAACTTCATAATGCTCTGTACCTACCACCTCCGGTGAAAGGATACGGCTGGTGGAATCCAGCGGATCCACTGCCGGATAAATACCCTGGCTGGCAATTTCGCGGGAAAGAACCGTGGTTGCATCCAGGTGAGTAAATGTGGTAGCCGGAGCCGGGTCGGTAAGGTCATCCGCAGGCACATAAACAGCCTGAACAGATGTAATGGAACCTTTTCTGGTGGAAGTAATACGTTCCTGAAGTGCACCCATCTCTGTAGCCAGCGTCGGCTGGTACCCTACTGCAGACGGCATACGTCCAAGCAGAGCGGAAACCTCGGAACCTGCCTGCGTAAAACGGAAAATATTATCAATAAACAGAAGCACGTCCTGATTCTTCACATCACGGAAATACTCTGCCATTGTCAGACCGGAAAGACCAACACGCATACGTGCTCCCGGCGGCTCATTCATCTGTCCATATACCAGCGCGGTCTTATCAATAACTCCGCTTTCTTTCATTTCATTATAAAGGTCATTTCCTTCACGGGTACGCTCTCCAACACCGGTAAATACAGAAAGTCCGCCATGGGCTGTCGCAACATTGTGGATCAGCTCCATGATCAGAACGGTCTTGCCTACTCCCGCACCGCCGAACAGACCGATCTTGCCGCCCTTTGCATAAGGACAGATCAGGTCTACGACTTTGATACCTGTCTCCAGAATCTCCGTAGCAGGTGTCTGCTCTTCATAGGAAGGTGCCGGACGATGGATAGACCAGCGTTCTTTTGTTTCCGGAGCCGGCTGATTATCTACCGGGTCACCCAGAAGGTTAAATACACGGCCCAGACATTCCTCTCCAACAGGAACGGAAATAGGTGCACCGGTATCTACAGCCTTAATGCCCCGAACCAGACCGTCCGTGGAATTCATGGCAATACAGCGCACTGTATTGTCACCGATCTGCTGAGCTACTTCGGCTGTCAGCTTTGCGCCATTATTATCGATTTCAATAGCATTGAGCAGTGCAGGCAGTTCATCGTGCGCAAAGCGGATGTCCAAAACAGGACCTGTGACCTGTACTACCTCGCCAATGTGTTTTTCGCTCATTCTTCGAATCTCCTTGTTATCATGTCATATGTGCCGACCCGTAATATCCGTATGCGGCACTGATCAGTCATTTAAAGACCTTCTGCACCTCCGACAATTTCTGTGATTTCCTGCGTTATGCTTGCCTGACGCGCTCTGTTGTAATACAGATTCAGCTTTTCGATCATTTCTTCTGCATTGCCGGTCGCTGCCTCCATGGCAGTTCTTCTGGCAGCAAGCTCACTGGCAAGTGCTTCGCAGACACCGCCATACACAATTCCCGCCAGATACTCCGGAACGATCGCATCAAACACTTCCATACTGTCCGGCTCATAGAGAATCAGATTACGGACAGGCTTTTTGCATTCCGCATTCTCTTCTTCTGCCAGATCCGTCAGCGGCAGCATGGAAAAGACATCCGGCTGCTGAGACAGCATGGAAACAAATTTGGTATAACATAATTCAATATGACCGAAACTGCCTCTTTTGAACTCTTCACAAAGCAGATTTGCCATTTCGAAACAATCCGCCACCGAAACATCCGCAATTTCTGCAAACTGTTCTGTGATACATTCAATGCCCCTGCGGTGAAAATATTCTACTGCCTTTTTTCCAATGGGAAGCACCACATACTCTTTTCCTGCACTGGCAGCTTCCAGACATTTGAAAAGATTGGCATTGTATCCGCCTGCAAGACCTCTGTCACCGGCAATTACAATATAACAGTATTTCTCACTTACAGCTTCTTTGGCATAAACAGAAGAAAAATCCGTGTTTCCTGCCGCGATTTCTCTCAGGGTTTCGTGAAGCGTTTCAAAATATGGGCGGCATGTTTCAGCCCGTTCCTTGGCTTTACGCAGTTTGGAGGATGCTACAAGTTCCATTGCCTTGGTAATCTGCATGGTGCTCTGGACACTCTTGATACGCAGCTTTACCGCTTTCATGTTTGCAGCCATAATGTACCCTCCTAATCACATCATTTCTCAGGTCTTGTATTCAGAAAATTCTCTGTATAAGATTCCAGTACCTGTTTCAGCTTCTCTTCCGTAT
The DNA here is from genome assembly GCA_945864225.1 of uncultured Blautia sp. Classification (GTDB taxonomy): domain Bacteria; phylum Bacillota; class Clostridia; order Lachnospirales; family Lachnospiraceae; genus Blautia_A. Next base: position 20,407 of record CAMBAL010000028.1, read on the forward strand.
CAGCTTCCAGCTTACCGGTCGTACGGATGTTCTGCATAACCTCTGCACCCTGTGCGTCTGTATCCAGATGGGTAAATAATCCGGCTTCATAAGCACGGACATCTTCTACAGCTACTGCAGACAGGATACCTTTTGTAACAGCATAGAGAATCGCTACCTGTTTTTCAACAGGCACCGGTGCATTCTGGTTCTGTTTCAGAACCTCTACAATACGGGCACCCTGATCCAGACGTGCTTTTGTATCTGCATCCAGATCGGAGCCGAACTGAGCAAAACTCTGCAGCTCACGGTACTGGGAATAAATCAGTTTCAAAGTTCCGGCAACCTTTTTCATTGCCTTGATCTGTGCATTACCGCCAACCCTGGATACGGAAATACCCGGGTTTACTGCAGGCATAACACCGGAATGGAACAATTCTGTTTCCAGGAAGATCTGACCATCTGTGATGGAAATAACGTTGGTCGGAATATATGCGGAAACATCTCCGGCCTGGGTTTCAATAACAGGCAGTGCTGTCAGAGAACCGCCGCCATGAGCATCATCCAGCTTTGCCGCACGTTCCAGCAGTCTGGAATGAAGGTAGAAAACGTCTCCCGGATAAGCCTCACGTCCCGGAGGACGACGGATCAGAAGAGAAAGTGCACGGTAAGCAACCGCATGCTTGCTCAGATCATCATAAATGATCAGCACATGTTTTCCCTTATACATAAAATATTCACCCATTGCACATCCGGAATATGGTGCAATGTACTGAAGCGGACTTGCTTCGGAAGCAGTTGCCGCAACAACAATGGTATAATCCATAGCGCCGTTTCTGGTCAGAGTTTCTACCAGATTCGCTACAGTGGACCGTTTCTGTCCGATTGCTACATAGATACAGATTACATCCTGACCCTTCTGGTTAATGATCGTATCCACAGCAAGAGTTGTTTTTCCTGTCTGACGGTCACCGATGATCAGCTCACGCTGACCTCTTCCGATCGGTACCATGGAATCGATTGCCTTGATACCTGTCTGCAGTGGTTCGTGTACAGATTTTCTCTCACAGATTCCGGGTGCCGGGCTCTCAATTGCCCGGAATTCTTCCGTAACAATGGGACCTGCACCATCAATCGGCTGACCAAGGGCGTTTACAACACGTCCGATCATTGCCTCTCCTACCGGTACAGATACAACCTTGCCGGTCCGTTTTACGGTCTGTCCTTCACCGATGTTCTCATCGGAACCAAATAATACGATAGATACACTGTTTTCTTCCAGGTTCTGTGCCATACCAAAACTGCCGTCCTCAAACTCCAGCAGTTCTCCTGCCATACAGTTGATAAGACCGCTGGCTCTGGCAATACCGTCACCTACCATCAAAACCGTGCCTGTTTCATTCTGCTGAATTGCGTTATCGTAATATTTGATCTGGCTGCGGATGACCTTGGATATTTCTTCAGGTTTTAATTGCATGTTTTCCTCCAGCAGCGCATATACTGCGCAATTTTATAGTAATATCTGCTTTCGCAGATTTTTGCTTCAGACAATGATTTCATTAAGTTTTCTGGAAATGCCGGACAGACGGCTCTGAACTGTGCCGTCAAGCTGTTTGCCTTCCATTTCCACTCGCAGACCGGCCACTACGGACGGATCTCTCTTCTGAATCAGAGAAACCTGCTTACCGCTCATTTTCTCAAGTTTCGCCTTCAGAGCTTCCATCTGGCTTTCACTGAGTGCAACCGCACTGGTCACAACTGCTTCCGCAATATTATGGTCTGCATGATAACGCCGTGTAAATTCATCGCAGCATCCTGAGAATTCTCCCAGCAGATTCCGCTCACACAGCAATTTCAAAAAATTCACTAAATACCGCTCCGCCTGGGCACCAAATGCATCTTCCACGAGTTTCGTCCTCTCCTGTTTCGGAATGGACGGTTCTCCCAGAAGCCGCAGATAATCCGGATTCTCACAGAAAATCTGCCGCACTTCCGCCATCTGCTGCATCATGGTATCCGTAAGCTGTTCTTCGGCAGCCAGATCATAAAGGCTGCCGCCATACAGTCTGGCAGTCTGCGTCATGATGCCTCACCTACATTCGAAATAAACTCGTCAATCAGTTTCGTATGGTCTTCCTCGCAGATCTCACGCTCGATCACTTTTCCTGCAATCTCTACTGCCATGCCGCCAATCTCATCCTTGATCTCATTAACAGCTTTTCTCTTCTCCTGAGCAATATCACTTTCCGCTTTTGCCTTCATAGCGGCTGCCTGTTCAGAAGCTTCCCTCAGCATCTGTTCGCTCTGGACAGCAGCTGTTTTCTGAGCTGTCATCACGATTTCATTTGCTTTTGTCTTTGCTTCCTGCATATTCTGCTCATATTCAGATTTCATGGCATTCGCCTCATCTTTGGCCTTGATGGCATCCTGAATCTCGGCATCCGCCATAGCTTTGCGCTTCGCAAGCATTTCATTAATCGGCTTGAATAAAAAGCGCTTAATCAGATATACCTGGATAAAAAGGTTGCAGATCTGCGCAATGAATGTCCATGGTATAATACCAACTAATGACTGTACATCCATGCTTGTAACCTCCTGTTCTCTATTCCTTCAGCTTATTCTCAGGGCAGTGTCTGCAATATGAGACACTCCTGCTTCTATGGTGATCAGCCAAGGAAGTTCATGAACATACCCGGAGCTACGAAGATCAGCAGCAGACCGGTAACGAAACCGTAAATACCTGTGGTCTCTGCGATCGCACAACCAAGGAGCATGGTAGATGTTACATCACCTTTACATTCCGGCTGACGTCCGATAGCTTCCAGAGCCTTTGAAACTGCGTTACCTTCACCAATACCAGGGCCGATACCGGCGATCAGAGAGCATCCTGCTCCAATTGCACAACCAGCAAGCGCAATACCTTTAGCGAGTACTGTAAAATCCATAATATAATCCTCCTGTTTTTACTGTTTTCTGTTTTTACAATTTTTACTTTTACTATTCTTCTGTTTTAATAAATGTTTACTGTTCATTCCATTCAAAGGAACACGCTTCCAGTGAGCGTTAACCACTGGCTCACTGCCAATAGCCTTCTGCTGTGAATGAGAAAGCATACTGCAGTTCACTCTGTTTCCTACAGCGGAATCATCCCTCTTCTGCCGCATTGGCAATATACATGGTGGTCAGCATGCAGAAAATAAACGCCTGCATCACACCAGAGAACCAGTCAAAATAAACTGACAGAACTGCCGGAATACCTACATCCAGAATCGGTATCCGGGATAACAGATCCCCGACAATGCCCGGAATCAGGCCCAGCAGCGCGGAACTTGCCACTGCAAGTGCTCCGTAAAGCAATGCGTTGATAACAACGCCGGAAAGAATATTTCCGAAATGACGGCATGCCATACTGATCGGTGTTGCCAGCTCCGAAAGTATGTTAAACGGTGTCAGAATCGGAATCGGCTGTGTAAAGCCCTTCAGATATCCGCCAACACCTCCTGCTTTGATCTTCTGGTATGTGATCATGATAAAAACGATCACTGCCCATGCAGCTTCTGTTGAAAGGTCTGCAGTCGGACTTCTGAGTCCTATCAGACTGATCAGATTCGAAACCACACTGGTTACAAACAATGCTGCTACAAAAGGAATAAAATGCCGGAATTTTTCTCCCATATTTCCGATAACGAAATTATTTGCCTTCTCTACCAGAAGTTCTGCCAGCGCCTGGCGTTTGGAAATATTCTCTACTTTCAGGTCATGGGTCAGCCAGATGCAGAATCCTGTAATCAGAATCATGACAATCCAGCTCACTACAATTGTCTCACTGATCTGCAGTTTACCCAGAATCGGAAAATCAAACGGCAGTGTAAAAAAGACTCTTGCTCCTGAAATATCGACTTCCATCTATGTTTCCACCTCCCATCCGAAGATTTAAATTAAATCTTTTATTTTTTTATAATTCCCATTATCTTGATACCCATTCCCGGAAAAAGAAGCGGTGCGATCCCTGCCACAAAATGAAAACAGGGGGCTGCAATAGCCACAATAATCCACAGCATCTGAATCATCGTTCTCTGGGAATAACTTGCCTTCATCCGTGATCTGGCAGCATCTTCATCTGTGCTGGCAGCCACCTTCTGAACAGTAATTCCCATCAGGAAAAAATTCATCACTGCGATCAATCCGCCGCAGATTCCTCCAAGAAACACTGTGTAATCCAGCGGCATCTTATCCGGCATGACCATATGAAGCACTGCAAACACGCCCCACATGATCACTACTCCGACAGCGGTACTGACTGCCACATTTTTTGTTTCTTTTTTTACAGCTGGCTGAACATTGTCCCAAAAATTGCTCATGTTTCTTCCTTTCTGTCTCGCTGCTTTAAGAATGTTTGTTAAAAAAGACTTTTGGTTTTTTCCTGTCCTTCTTATCACGGGCAGTAACGGAAAGATAGAATTTATATGCCACCATTCCCGAACCTCCCATACCAAAGAAAAAACCAGGAATAAAGACCCAGCCGCCCACGCCCATATGAACGGACAGCCACCAGCAGACACCAAGACAAATAAAAAGAGGAGTGATAAAGGAAAGACCAAACTGCGTAAGCAACGTGATATTCTTCCAAATATCTGCCCAGTTCTTCATTTCCACCACCCCTTTCCTGCTCCGTCTTTCTGTCTTCCTGCGGTCTTGCAATATAGTCAGATTTTACCATAATGCAGAAAAAATTACAACACATTTGCACATATTGCTAATTTTTTTGTCTGTATGCAAATGTTTTTTGTTATTTTTTTACCATTTTCAGAATCATCGGCAAGAAACTAATTTTTCGTTATTCCATGGATTCTCCGGAATCATCCGGAATTTTCATCTGCAAAATCTGGAATTTAATGGAATTTCTTACCTGGAAAATCCGCATTTTCTATGATAAAACTTATTCTGTAATTATACTGAATACACTTTTAAATTCAATGGACATTTTCTGCCAGTTTGTCCAGTTATTGCCAGACTCTGTCGATACTGTTCCATTTTCTGAAGCAGAACTTCCGATATGTCAAAAATACATACCTCTTTTCATGAGATACGGTATACAAAAAACACATACCTCCTGAGTACTGATTTCGAAGGTACGTGTTCTCTTTTCCGGAAACATAAGAAAAATTTCACATCAACACACAGCTGATTCCATATATTTCGCTGTCTTATTGTTCCGTTATCATTTGTTATAAATATAATTGCTGTAGTTCGGATCATCCAGATTATCCAGGTTCAGCCATACCGGTTTCAGGAGAATTTCTTTTTCTATTTCCAGTTCTGTCTCCTCTTCCGGATCGATACTTGCCTGCAGAGCTGCCCAGATCGTCTGATATCCCATCGTAAACGGATCCTGAGAAATCACTCCGATTTCCTCTCCATTCCTGATCGCCTCCTGCTGGCGTGTTGTGGCATCTACTCCCACCATGGCAATTGCACTGTCTTCTGCAGTATTTTCTTTCTCCATGTTCAGATACATTTCCGAAACATCCGCATTGGTACAGAAAACACCGTCAAGGGCCGGATATTTCTCAAGAATTTCCTGCATAGCAGTCTCCATATCCTCTACCTGATCCTGATAAATCACCTGAACTACATCGATATCTGAATAATTGGAGATAAAATCCAGAAATCCTTCTACGCGCTCCTTCGCACTCTGGGTTTTCTCCTGTGCGGAAAAGACTGCAACATTTCCCATTTTTCCAATTGCCCGGGCCAGACGATAAGCGGCCATACGGCCAACCTGCACATTATCTGTCGCCCTGAATGCGGACACCAGCTTCGTATTCGTCACGTTCGAATCAAATACTACCACCGGAATTCCATTCTCGCTGGCACTCTCCAGCTGAGCCTGGCAGGAATCCATATCTCCTACAGAAAGACAGAGCACATCCGGATTCTCAGCTATGACTGCATCAATAATATTGATCTGCTCTTCGACCTTCTGCTCGTCATCCGGGCCTTCAAACGTCATGGTCACCTTCTCATCTTTCGAAAAACCATATGCGTCATTTACCTCACTCACTGCGGATTCCATCCCTGAACGAACCAGATCCCAGAATTCTCCTTTGGTGCATTTGCTGACTACTGCAATTCTGGCGCCCGTCTGAATCGGAACGTTTGTATCAATTTCCGGAAGGACCTGCGGATCTTCCACCTGTTCTGCGGATTCTGTTTCTTCCCCTTCAAGCACATCTGCCACAAGCGGCTGTATCGCCTCTTCTACCTGTTCTTTACGACAGCCGGACAAAATCACAGAAACTGCAAATATGCCCGCAGCGGCAATTGCTGCTCTCTTCATCTTTATTCTCCTCTTTCCATTAAAATAGAATTAACATGAATTATACGACTTTTTTACATTATACACTTTTTCCGCGTTCCGTCCATAGATTTCATAATTTTTTCATTTTTTTCTCACGCATCCTATTATTTCCAAAATTACTCTTTAATCCCACACATCCCATTCTTTGCCGATCTCGTATACCGTAGAAAAAGAAAGCGGCCCCAGTATCACTCCCCACACGCCAAACAGAATCATGCCAAGGTATACAGAGATCAGAATCATAATGGGAGATACTCCAAGTTTTTCTCCCAAAAGCCGCGGTTCCAGAAATTCCCTCAGAAGACTGGTCACAAGATCCACCAGCACACATCCCAGGGCCATTTTGGACTGTCCCCGTATAAGAAATATCACTGCCGCAGGATAAAGGAACGTTCCCGTACCGATCAGAGGCACCGCATCCAATATCCCCAGTGCAGTTCCCAGCAAAAGATAATACGGACTTTTCATCATCCAGAAAGCAGCCGCGCAGACCGCTGATATTACAGCAATAATGACCACCTGTGCTTTTAGATAAGTCACTGTTGTCTTTTTCAGCCGCCGTATGACACGTCTGATTCCAACCATCCAGGAATAATCCCAGATTTTTTGACGGAAATTCTCCATATCTCCCATAAGCAGAACTGCAGATATAAATGTAACAACGATTCCGGACAGAAAAAACAGCAGCTTTCCTGTTCCACGCAGTACTGCACGGGAAATATTCGGACTCAAGGCAGCCAGGATCTGATCCTGAAGCATTCCTGCCTGCTGCAAAAAATACTCTCTGCTTTCGTCCGCACGGATTCCTGTGATTTCTTCAATCATCCTGCAGCATCTGTCAAGAAGGGAAAACAGCCACTTCTGAAGCACCTGATAATTGGAAAATGCTCTTTTCAGCTGGGATAAACTCTCCCCGATTCCCTGATACACAAGCACTGCCAGTACTCCAAAGAGCACTGCCAGCAGCACTGCACCGGCAAATGTTCTTTTTATTTTTGTTTTCTTTTCAATTTTTAAAGAAAGGGGATAAAGCCAGCATGCCAGAATCCAGGCTGCAATAAATGGCAGAAACACCGGCATCAAATATCGGTATCCAAGATATACCCCTGCCAGAATTCCAACGATCATTCCCCGTCTTTTCCATTCTATATGCAAAAAACCACCACACATTTCCATGTTTATAAATTACTGTATCAGCGTGTGTTTGAAAATTCATTCCCGGAATCTGCCGGAAAACACTTTCCAAACACACAATAGTATGGTGGATAATTCTCTCAATTATTCATGGAATCCTTCAAAAGCTTCCCCGCGCGGTGAAATCTCGAATTTCATCTTTTTCTTCTTCGACGGGTGGAGCAGTGTCAGTTCACAGGAACAAAGCCCCAGCGGCACATTGGATTTATCCGAAGGATTATATTTCCGGTCTCCAAGCAGCGGCATCCCTGCATGGGCCATCTGCACCCGGATCTGATGATGGCGGCCGGTATCCAGATGAATTTCCAGAAGAGTTTTCCTTCCGCCTTCTATACGGCTGTCTTCTGCTTCCTGCAATATTTTATAAGATAAACGGGCCTCCTTACTTCCTGCGGTTCCCTTCGGAACGACAGTTGATGTATTGGTTCTTCCGTCTTTTTTCAAGTAATCAATCAGCAAATATTCTTTCCCTGCTTCCTGTCCGGAAACAACAGCTGTCTCAGCCAAATTCTTTTTATCCAAAACACAATCTGTCACTGCCGGATATTTTTTACCCTGAACATTCCCCGTTACAGCCAGATATTTCTTGCACATTTCTCCTGCTGCCATCTGGCGGCTGAGTTCCCGGGCCGCACCCGGAGTTTTTCCAAAAACCAGTACGCCTTCCACCGGCTGGTCCAGCCTGTGGATGACTGCAAGATATGGAATTTTCCTGCTGTTTTCCCCACTTCTGACAGCAAGATAATTTCTAAGAGCATTCTCCAGATCCAGTGCTCCCATTCTGGCATTCTGCACTGCGATCCCCGCAGGTTTATGGCATACCAGGATTTCTCCATCTTCATATATAATGGTATCTTCTACTCTGAAATTACGCATCAATCTTTTCTCTCCCGGACTAATGAAAATCACAGTAAAAGACGGTCATCACTTTTTACTCTGCCTGATTTCAAAAATGATGACCGTCTTAACAATCTTCATTATTCAATTTTTTTATCCTCTTTATTTCTTTATAAGAAATGTCTTCGTGTTATAATGATTCTGAATTTTAATTTGTTTATAATATGCTTTATCTCTATTCAGTTTTTACTTATATTTACTTTTTATATGTATATTTACATATCTCGTCTTATTTCCTGCTCATAAACGATATGATTCATTTATCATTCGATTTATTTAGAAAGTTCATAGATTTTGAATTATAATTTCACGGCTTATAATTCAATGAATGAAGAAATACCGGATATACCTTTTCTTTCTCTTATTTTTACAAACAATTTCGAACTTAACTTCTTAAATTAAAAACCGCTCATTGGTATGATAGAAAAAGTTCCTTTTTATTTCTTCTCTGTTAATATCTTTTGTAAGAAGATATTC